>NZ_JBFBBD010000001.1:0-324053 GCF_040689515.1 Streptomyces sp. NPDC051173 | reverse complement strand
GCTGTGGTGCACGACGCCGTACCGCTCGGGCTACTACGGCGCGAACGGCGGCCGGCGCACCGAGGTGACCGTCATCGACCCCGACACCCGCCGCAGGCGCAGCCGAGCCGCCGTCTACGACCAGCTCAGCCCCGTCAGCCGCTCGTACGCCTCCACGTACTTCGCCCGCGTCCGCTCCACGACCTCCGGCGGGAGTGGCGGCGGCGGCAGCTCGCCGTGGCGGTCCCAGGCGGACGCCGGTGACGTCAGCCAGTCGCGGACGAACTGCTTGTCGAAGGACGGCTGGGCGCGGCCCGGCTGCCACTCGTCGGCGGGCCAGAAGCGGGAGGAGTCGGGAGTGAGGACCTCGTCGGCGAGGACCAGTTCGCCGTTGTCGAAGCCGAATTCGAACTTCGTGTCGGCGAGGATGATGCCGCGGTCCCGGGCGATGTCGCGGGCCCGGCCGTAGACGGCGAGCGTCGTCTGGCGCAGCTGCGCGGCGGTCTCCGCGCCGACCTGCCGGGCGACCTCCTCGTAGGAGACGTTCTCGTCGTGCTCGCCGACCTCCGCCTTCGTCGCGGGTGTGAAGATCGGGGACGGCAGCTCGGAGCCGTCGGTGAGGCCCTCGGGGAGGGCGAGCCCGCAGACGGTGCGGGTCTGCCGGTATTCGGCGAGGCCGGAGCCCGTCAGATAGCCGCGGGCCACGCACTCGACGGGGGCCATGTCCAGGGAGCGGCAGATCAGCGTCCGGCCCTCCCAGTCGGCGGGGGCGCCGGCGGGCAGCTCGGTGGACAGGACGTGGTTGGGGACGAGGTCGGTGAGCCGGTCGAACCACCACAGGGACAGCTGGGTGAGCACCCGGCCCTTGTCGGGGATCTCGGTGGGCAGCACCCAGTCGTAGGCCGACTGCCGGTCGGAGGCGACCATGACCAGCCGGCCGGCCTCGTCGCGGTAGAGGTCGCGGACCTTGCCCGTGTGCAGGTGCACAAGGCCGGGCACCTCGACCGGTTCGGGCTTCTCTACGAATCCGGACACACGTCCTCCTGGTGGTTTGTCCAAGCACCACGATTCTGCCGTACGGCCGCACGCGCGGTCCGACGAGGGTCAGCAGCGCTTGCAGATGCGATCCAGGAGGTTGGCCGTGGCCCGCTGGACGCGGGTGTCCACATGGCCGGGCCGGTCCAGCGCCGGGGACCAGGCGAAGGTTCCGGAGGCGAAGACCAGGGCGCCGCTGGGGGCGCGGTAGAGCGAGGTCTCCTGGTGCCGCACGGCGCCCTCCGCGTCCTCGTACGGCGAGTGGGCCAGCAGGATGCGGCGGGTGTGCTGCGGCAGGGCCGTACGGGGGAAATAGCGGTCAGCCTCGCCCGCGACCAGGCCCGGCAGCTCGTCGCCCTCGCCGGCGCCGGTGGCGTCCCACAGCCAGTGGCCGGCGTTGCGGACGACCATGGGGGACGGCTCGGGCACCCGGCCGCCGTACTGGATGCCCAGCAGTTGCTGTTCGGCGGGCGAGGCGTCGCGCCAGAGGGCGGAGCGGCCGGGCCCGCGACGTTTTCGGCAGGTGAGCAGGCGGTCGGG
The DNA here is from genome assembly GCF_040689515.1 of Streptomyces sp. NPDC051173. Lineage (NCBI taxonomy): Bacteria > Bacillati > Actinomycetota > Actinomycetes > Kitasatosporales > Streptomycetaceae > Streptomyces > Streptomyces sp. NPDC051173. The sequence continues at coordinate 322,499 of NZ_JBFBBD010000001.1, read as the reverse complement.
GCCGGCGGGCGAGGGGGCCAGCTCGCACTGCCAGTACATGGTGTTCGCGGACAGGAACACCAGTGAGGTGCCGGAGTCGCGGGCCAGTTCGGCGGAGCGGCGCATGGCGGGCGACCAGTATTCGTCGTGGCCGGGGAAGACCAGGCCGCGGTAGCGGGAGGGGTCGACGCGGCCCGCGTGGAGATCGCGGGTGTCGGCGTAGGCGAGGTCGTAGCCGTAGCGCTCGGCCCAGCGGATGAAGTCGTAGGCGTGCCCCACGTGGAGCGGCAGGCCGGCGCCCGCGTAGGGGCGGTCGAAGGAGACCGTGGTGGCCGCCCCGCTCTCGCCCAGCAGCCGCCCCTCCTCGTCCCACGCGTGGTAGAGGCTCGCGCCCGTGCGGCCGTCCTCGGGGTAGAGGTTGTACGCCTGCCAGGTGATGTCGGGCAGGACGAGCAGCAGGTCGGCGGGGCGGCTGTCGCGGACCAGGAAGGGGATGTGGCTGCGGTGCCCGTCGGCGGTGGTCAGGACGGCCACATAGGCGCCGAGGCTCCAGTAGCCGGGGATCTGGAGCCGCCAGGACAGCCACCAGTGGTGGCAGGAGACCGTGCGGTCGGCGGTGAGCGGCGGGGGCTGGACGATGCCCGACAGCCGGGGGCTGGTGGTGATCTTCGCGGCGCCGTCGCCCGCGTAGTGGCCGACGCGGTAGACGTCCACGCTGAACGGCTGCGGCGGGTCCACCGTGATGCGGAAGTCCATGGCCTCGCCGGGGGCGACGGCGCTGTTGGAGGCGAAGCCCTTGATCTGCCGGCGCACGTCGTCGGCGGTGCGCGGCACGGGGACGCGGGAGGCGCGCCGCCGGTCGGGGACGTGGCTCTCGGCGTACCAGGCGAGCATCCGGCCCGACTCGTCGACGTAGGTCTCGCTGTCACGCAGCCAGGGCAGCGGGCCCTGGCCGAAGGGGTCGGCGACGGCGTGTGCGAGCGCCCCCGACTCCCAGCGGCGGATCCGGTCCGTCCCCATCGCGCTCCCTCCCCGCGCTTCCGACGCGTACGCATTTCCGTCGTCCGGCCCGGTGTGCCCCGGTGCGGCCGCACCCGTCGCCCCCCAGCACACCACATGGCGCACCCGCACCGTCACGGTCTGTCGCACTTTTTCCGGCCGGGCGGCCGGGAGCGGGGGCCGGTCGCACCGGCGGCCGGGGGGCGGCACGGGCCCTCACACCAGGCGGACCGGTTTCTCGGGTCGCACGCCGACCTCGCCCAGCCAGGCGCGCAGCGGCCCGGCGTCGCCGTCCTCGATCAGGCTCAGGACCGTGCGCGCCAGGTCGGCGCGGCGGGCGCCGCCGACCAGCAGGGCCGGGCCGTCCAGCCAGTCCAGACCGGGGCGGGCCCCGGCGGTGTCGACGGCGGCGCAGCACACCATGGCCGTCACGTGGTCGGTGAGCAGCTCCCGGCCGCTGCGGGGCGGCTGGAGCGGGAACAGCGGGGTGAGGCCGTCGAGCCAGGGCTCGGCCGCCGAGCCGAACGCGGCGCGGTCCACGGAGCGCTCCTCCGAGGCGGCCTCCCGGGCCACCTCGGTGCTGAGCCGCGCCTCCAGCTCCTCCGCGACCCCGGTGGCCGCCGGTCCGGTGAGGCGCTCCAGGACCCGGGCGACGGTGGGCGCGGCGGCGTCGAGCTCCGGGCCGGGCAGGCCAGGCAGGCCGGCCGGCCCGGCGGCACGGGCGGGGACGGCGTCCGGGACGGGCGGCCCGGTCACGGGATCCGGATACGGGACGGGGAGGTCGTCCAGGCAGCGGTGCAGGCGGGCCGCCTCCAGCCGCCACTTACGGTCCACGACCTCCTCCGGATACTGGCTCCAGGCGACCGGGGACCAGTCGGGCCCCGCCATGGCGGGGCCGCCGTGGAAGAGGCGGGCGGCCAGCAGGGAGGCCGCCTCGTCCATCGCGCCGGGCTCCTCCAGCAGATCGCACGCGGGGCGCTCGCCCAGCCGGGAGGTGAAGCCCTCGGCGAGGCGGTCGCGGCGGGAGAGCTCGGTGAGGGCGGAGACGACTCCGGCGTCCAGCCGGGAGGGCCAGCGGCCCATGCGCCAGGCGGGGAGCGCGACGCGGTTCAGCAGCCGGTCCCAGCCGGCGTAGGCGAGGCCCACCTGCTCCTGGGCGACGACCCGCAGGCCGTAGTCGACGGCCTGGGCACGCTCCGAGGCGGCCGCCGCCACCCCGCGCTCCATCTCCGTGGCGTGGTTCCGGCAGGAGCGCAGCAGCAGCCGGGCGACGCCCCCGACGAAGGCGAGGGCCGGTCGCCCCGCGGCGACGGCCACGGCGGCGTCCAGGCCCCGGACGAAGCGGCGGGCCGCGGCTATGTCGGGATGGGCGGACGGGCCCGTGCCCGCGACGACCGGGGCCAGCAGGGCGCGCAGCTCGGCGACGCGCATCCACCACAGGAAGGGCGAGCCGATCACCAGCACCGGGGCGGCGCCCGTACGCCGGGAGACGCGCGGGATGCCGTGCGGGGGCCCGTGCGCGGGGTGCGTACGGTCCTCCAGCCAGCTGTCGCAGTCCGGGGTGAGCGCCATGGCGGAGGGCGCCGGGACGTCCAGCCGCTCGGCGAGGTCGCGGACCATCCGATAGAGGTCGGGGGCCGTCTCCTCGGGGATCGGGACGGTGGGGCTCAGCGCGGGCCTGGCCCGGACGACCACGGTGCCGACGGCGGCCGCCAGCACCAGGGCCAGGACGGCCGCGCCGACGACGGCCCAGCGGGCCGTGCTCCAGCCGCCGCCGTCCGGGATGCGGCCCATGGCGACGCCCGCCAGCAGCACGACGGCCGCGGCGGCCGGCAGGAGGGCGACGGCCAGCGCGGTGCTGCGGATGCGCAGCACCGCCAGGGCTCGGGCGCGTGCGACCAGCACGCCTGCTTCCGGACCTGCCACGAGACCGATCACCCCCTGTTGCCTTGTCCGGGCTCCGCCGAGGAGTGCGACAGCGGACGCAACGCGGAGTGCGTTGCCTATCCCCCCACTGTGGCACCGGCCACTGACACCGCAATGCCGGTGGGCCAGTTGCCGGATGCACTTGGCTTGCGCCGCACCCTAGTTGGGGGCGCTGCGCGCGTCAGCCAGTTGGACAACTGGTCACCCGATGGAATGGCTTCGGTCAAAGCGGTGGCCAGAGACGGGCGGTGTGTGAACCCGGTGGCGCGCCCCTTACTGCTCGGCTTGCTGCTCCGACACCCGCTGCGCGATGTCCGTGCGGTGGTGGGAACCCGCCAGGCGGATCAGGCCGACGCCCTCGTACGCGGCGGAGCGCGCCGCGGCCAGGTCCGGGCCCGTCGCCGTCACGGACAGGACGCGCCCGCCCGCGCTGACCACGGAGCCGTCCGCGTCGTGGGCCGTGCCCGCGTGGAGGACGTAGGCGTTCTCCAGCGCCGCGACCTCCGGCAGCCCCTCGATCACATCGCCGGTGCGCGTGGTACCGGGGTAGTTGTGCGAAGCGACAACCACCGTGACGGCCGCGCCGTCGCTCCAGCGCAGCGGCGGGAGGGTCGCGAGGGTGCCGGTCGCGGCGGCGTGCAGCAGTCCGGCGAGCGGGGTCTTGAGGCGGGCGAGCACGACCTGCGTCTCCGGGTCGCCGAAGCGCGCGTTGAACTCGATCACGCGGACACCGCGCGAGGTGATCGCCAGCCCCGCGTAGAGCAGGCCCGAGAAAGGCGTGCCCCGGCGGCGCAGCTCGTCGACGGTGGGCTGGAGAACGGTCTCCATGACCTCGTCGACCAGCTTGGGGTCGGCCCACGGGAGCGGGGAGTACGCGCCCATGCCGCCGGTGTTCGGGCCCTCGTCGCCGTCGAGGGCACGCTTGAAGTCCTGGGCGGGCTGGAGCGGGACGACGGTCTCGCCGTCGGTGACGGCGAAGAGGGAGACCTCGGGGCCGTCGAGGAACTCCTCGATGACCACGCGGCCGCAGGCGAGCGCGTGCTCACGGGCGGCGGCCAGGTCGGAGGTGACGACGACGCCCTTGCCGGCGGCCAGCCCGTCGTCCTTGACGACATAGGGCGCGCCGAAGGCGTCGAGGGCCGCGTCGATCTCGGCGGGGCCGGTGCAGACGTAGGCGCGGGCGGTCGGGACGTTCGCGGCGGCCATGACGTCCTTGGCGAACGCCTTGGACCCCTCCAGCTGCGCCGCTTCGGCCGACGGCCCGAAGACGGGGATGTTGCGCTCGCGGACGGCGTCGGCGACGCCCGCGACGAGCGGGGCCTCCGGGCCGACGACCACGAGCTCCGCCCCCAGGGACACGGCGAGGCCGGCGACGGCCGCGCCGTCGAGGGCGTCGACCGCGTGCACCTCGGCGACCTCGGCGATCCCGGCGTTGCCGGGGGCGCAGTGCAGCGCGGTGACGTCGGGATCGATGGAGAGTGAGCGGCACAGGGCGTGTTCGCGGGCGCCGCCGCCGATGACGAGGACCTTCACACCGGTCACCCTATTGCCTCGTCGACTGATCGACTCCCGGGGCCGGTGCGCGACCGTACGGAAACGTCACTTCTCCGGCACGGCGGGGCTGCGGAACGGCGGAGGTCCGGCGACCCCGCCCTGTCCACCCACTCTTTCGGGTGAGTGTGTTTGGCGCCTATACCGGATTCCTCAGCAATTACGGACGGAAAAGCATGGATCTTGTGTCCAAGACCGTCCGTTCGGCGGTAGGAAGGTGGCTCGCGATCCATAGCTGCGAGAGGGAGTGCACGGGTGAGCCAGCCGGAGATGCAGCCCGAGGGGCTCCCCCGCGAGCAGGGTGGGAGGCAGCGGGGCGACCTGCGTGGCCGCGCCTTCCCACTCGGTGACTGGGGGGAGCCCGCGGAGCGTCTCGATGAGCTGTACCGATGGGTGGAGAACGGCGCGCTGTATCTCGTCGACTGGTATCTCGCGGACCGCGCCTGGAAACGCCGCTGGGCACGGGCGCTGCGCATCAGCGCCGCGGTCTGCGCGACGGTGGGCGCGGCCCTTCCGCTGCTCCAGTTGACGAACGTGGTCCGCACCGGCGCCGCTTGGGGATTCCTCGCGCTGCTCGGCGCGGTGGCCTGTGTGGCCGGTGACCGGTATTTCGGGCTGACGTCGGGCTGGATGCGGGCCGTGGCGACGGCGCAGGCCGTGCAACGGCGGCTGGAGGCCCTGCAGTTCGACTGGGCCTCCGAGTGCGTACGCGAGGTGCTCGGCCCGACCGAAGGGACGGCCAGTGAGGCGGCGGAGCGCTGCCTGACGGTGCTGCGGCGCTTCTCGGAGGACGTCTCGGAGCTCGTACGGGCGGAGACGGCCGACTGGATGGTGGAGTTCCGGGCGGGGCAGACGCCGCTGGTGACGCAGTCGCTGGTGTCGTGGGGGCCGCGCGGCGAGGGCGGCGGTCCGCTGCCGCGCTTCCCGCTGCCGCCGGGCACCCGGCCGAACATGCCGAGGCAGCGGCCGCCGGAATCACCACGCTGACCTGGTACGGAAGAACGGAAGAGCCCCGCGGCCGACCGCCGCGGGGCTCTTCCGTGCCACTAGCTGAAGACGATCATCGAGCCTTGGCCCAGGCTACGGGTGGCCGCCGCGTGCAGCCCCAGCCAGACGTGGCGCTCCCGCGCGAACGGGCTGTCGTCGTGCGGGCCCGGCGCGGCGGGCTCCTCCAGCCCCGTCGGCCGCTCCGGCGCGGCGGGTGCGGCCGGGGGGTTGGCGGGATCGATCCCCAAGGCCGGTGCCACGGTGTGCAGTTCCCGCAGCAGGCCCTGACTGGAACCCAAGGGGCCGCCGCCTTCGAGGAGTTCGTCGTTGGACAGCGGGTGCGCGAAGTCCACCGGTACGTACGCCCCCGCGTGGTCGTAGTGCCAGACCAGGTGCGACTGCTGGGCCGTCGTCTCGAACATCTCCAGCAACTGCTCGTAGTCCCCGCCCAGTTCGTCCACGGGGGTCACGGCGAGGCCGCACAGGTTCAGCAGGTGGGCACGGCGCAGGAAGTGCAGGGCGTCGTAGTCGAAACCGGCGACGGGGGCCACGTCCCCCGAGAGCCCCGGCATGTACCCGAAAACGGGCACGGGCGGCAGTCCCGCCTCGTCGAGCGCCTTGTCATAGACGGCGATCTCCTCGGCGAAGGGGTTGTCGGGGCTGTGGCACAGCACATCGACGAGCGGAACAAGCCAGAGGTCACAGGCCACGTGAGCTCACTCTCGTTGGGGGTCGCGGTCGCGGTGCGTGCCGGTGGTTCGGGCCAGAGTAATGCGGATGGGGCGGTTGTCATACTGGGCGATTCGCCGTTGTCCGGTGGGGGTTTCCTGTCGCCTGCGGCGTAGCGCCCTGCGGGCTGCGGCCTCAAGTGCCGGCCGGGCTTGTTTTTTCCCCAGCCCCGCCCCCCACATCCCACAGCCATACCCCGCCCGTCTTCACCGGCTCGTGGCCCGTCAGGGACGTCACCGCCTCGCGCAGCGCCGCCCCGTTCGTGCCCGGGTCCAGGATCAGCGCGTCCGCCTTCCAGAAGCGGAGGTCCGCGCGGAATTCGCGGCGCTGTTGGTCCCCGATGGCGGGCAGCGTGCCCGTTTCGTGGACCTTGCGGAGGAGTTCGGACGTGGGGCGCGGCTCGGGGCCGTAGATGCCGATGCGGTCGGGGCCCCAGGGGCCGTTGAAGTAGCCGCCGGGGAACGGGAAGCCGAGGCCGGCGCGGACCTGCCAGTGCAGCGCGTCCACGTCGGAGGGGCTCGGCACGGGGACGGGCACCAGCGAGCGGCCGGGGCGTACGTGCTCGCGCCACGTGCCGTCCGCGACGAGCGCGGGGACCGGCGCCCGTTCGACCGTGGGGTACGGCGTGGGGACGAGCGGCAGGAGGGCCACGGCGAGGGCCGCCCAGCCGAGCAGCCGGTGCGAGCGCTCGCGTTCGCTGCGCATCCTGCGCGCGGCCAGCCGGTCGCAGGCGAGGGCGAGCAGGATGCCCAGGGCGGGCACGCAGATCATCGCCACGCGGGACTCGATGACCGACTCGAAGAACGGCAGCTTGCCGACGAGCCGCCAGGGGCCGGGCAGCGTCCTGTCCGTACCGAGCAGCGGGATGTCGCGGCCGAGGGAGAGCACCGCGGCGGCGAGCGCGGTGAAGCCGAGGGCGCGGACGCGCGGCTGGTGCCACATCCGTACGACGAGGGCGACGGCCAGGACGACGAGGGGCCAGCCGAAGAAGGCGTTCTCCTCAGTCCTGTTGACGGACAGCGAGGCGGCGGTGCGGGCGTCGCCGCCCAGCGACCGGGTGGCGTACTCCAGCAGCGCCATCGGGTTGTTGCCGACCTCGCCGTGCAGCACGCTGTGGTAGCTCTGCGGGCCGAGGAACTGCCAGCCCAGCGGGAAGGCGACCAGCGGCACGGCGACGGCGGCGGCGACGCAGAGGCCGCGGAGCAGGCGCCCGGAGACGGCGCGGGCCGCGTCGGGGTCGGCGACGGCGTAGCCGAAGGCGAAGAGCACGAGGCCGGTCACGGCCAGCAGCAGCGCTTCCTCGCCGAGGAAGATCTGGTAGGTGAGGAACAGGCCGAGCAGCACCGCGTCCCGCGTCGGCCGGGTGCCCTCGCACAGCCGCAGCATCCGGTCGACGATCAGCGGGATCATGAACAGGACGAGGAAGTTGGGGTGCGCGTTGCCGTGCGAGATCATCGGCGGCGCGAAGGCGCAGAACGCGCCGCCCAGCGCGGCCGCCCAGCGGGAGCGGACGAAGCGCCTGGCGATCAGCCAGTACCAGGAGCAGGCGGTGGCGGCCAGGCCGCCGGTGAGCACGATCGCCCAGGTGACGTGCGCGCCGAAGGCGAGCGTCACGGGGGCGAGCGGCACGGACAGCCCGAGCATGGCGGTGTTGGCCATGAGGTTCACACCGAGCGGGAAGTTCTGCAGCTCGGTGAAGAGCGGGTTGTGGAGGTGGGCGACGTTGTCGGCGGTGACGGCGAAGAACCACTCCCACTGCGTCTGGTCGGAGCCGGCGTCGGCGAGGTAGCTGTGGCCGAGGCCGCCCCACAGTCCGCCGTAGAGCACGAAGGAGACGAGCAGGAAGAGCGCGGGCACGACGAAGCGCACGGGGTCGGCCGCGCGCCAGCGCAGGCGCACGAGGTCGGCGAGCACGGTGGGGTACGCCGACGGCCGGATCTTGGAACCGGGCTGGTGGGACCAGCGGACGGGCACCTCGTCGACCTCCCAGCCCCGCTGGTGGAAGAAGCGCAGCAGCTCGACGTCGTAGCTCCAGCCGTCCAGCCGGGAACTCGCGAAGGCGGTACGGGCCTTGTCGCCGTCGAAGAGCTTGAAGCCGCACTGGGTGTCCCGTATGCCCGGCACGGCGGCGGCCCGTATCAGCCGGGAGCCGGCCCGGCCCATGAGCTCGCGCACCGCGTGCTGGCGGACGGCTATCCGGGAGCCGGGCAGCGCGCGGGAGCCGACGGCGGCGGTGGCGCCCGCGTCCAGGCTGCGGCCGAGGAGGCCGAGCTCCTCGATGGGGGTGGCCAGGTCGGCGTCGGTGATCAGGACGCGGCGGCCGCGCGAGGCGAGCACCCCGGTGCGGACGGCGTGGCCCTTGCCGCGGTTCTCGGGGGTGCGCAGCAGCCGGATGCGGGGTTCGGTGGCGGCGGCGGCCTCGGTGATGCCGGCGGTGGCGTCCGTGGACCCGTCGTCGACGACGATCAGCTCCCAGGTGGCCGTGTCCTCCGCGGTGAGGTGGGCGCGGATCGCCTCCAGCGTGGGGCCGAGGCGGTCCTCCTCGTCGTACGCGGGGACGATCACCGTCAGGTCGACGACCGCGGTGGTGCCGGGCCGGGAAGCGGTGGCGGGGGCCGGTGGCGGGGCGGGCTGCTGGGAGGGCGGCATCACGAGATTTGGACGCCTTCGCACACGTTCCGGTTGCGGGTTCGCGATATTTTCATTCCTGATTCCATCCCCTCAACCGGTGGCCATGACCTGGCCTTCGACCCTATTCGGTCAGCCCGCTGATCAATGCCAGGGAATGTTCGTTGTATGCGGCAATGATGCTTTCCGCGGCCACGGCGTCCTGCGCCGTCACGGCCTCGACGAGCTCGCCGTGCCCGTGCCACAGACGGCCGCGGAGGGACGGTACGCGGCGCAGCAGCGGCACCGTGAAGATCCAGCTCTGCACCCGGACCCGGTCGAGGAAGTCCGATATGTAGGGGTTGCCCACCAGTCCGGCCAGCTCGCGCCAGAAGCGCAGGTCGTAGCCGATGAGGATGTCGAGGTCGCCCGCGAGCGCCGCCCGGCCCGCCTCCTCGGCCCGCCGTCGCACGGACGCGAGGGCCGCCGGGCTGGCCTCGCACAGCGCGCGCCCGGCGGAGCGCCGGAAGATCCCCTCGACGATCAGGGCGCGGGCCTCGACCATGTCGCGGAAGTCGGCGTAGGTGAACTCGCGCACGCGGTAGCCCTTGTGCAGCTCCACGTCGAGCAGCCCCTGCGAGCAGAGGTCGAGCAGCGCCTCGCGCACCGGGGTCGCCGAGACGCCGTACTGCTCGGCGATCTCCTTGACCGTGAACTGGCGGCCTGCCGGGAGCCGCGCCGCTATCACCTCGTCGCGCAGGGCGTCGGCGATCTGCGAGCGCAGCGTCGTCCGTCTGACAGCCTCGCTGCCGGGCATCGTCGTCCGTCTCCCCTTCCGTGACCGCGCGCCCGCATGCGAACGGCCCCCGACCAAGATAGGCGAGGGCCGTCGCGGTGCGTACGGGCGTGCGCGCGGGAAGGAAGAACGCTACCTTCCGCGTCAGGCGGTGTGCGCGTCGGCCACCGTGAGCGCGGCGTCGAGGAGGGCCAGACCCTCCTCGGCCTCCGCCTCCGTGAGGGTGCACGGCGGGACGACGTGGGTGCGGTTCATATTTACAAAAGGCCACAGACCGGACTTCTTGCAGGCCGCGGCGAAGGCGGCCATGGGGGCGTTCGCCTCGCCGGAGGCGTTGTACGGCACCAGGGGCTCGCGGGTGGCGCGGTCCCTGACGAGTTCGAGCGCCCAGAAGGCGCCCAGGCCCCGGACCTCGCCGACGCTCGGGTGGCGCTCGGCGAGCTCGCGCAGGCCGGGGCCGAGGACGTTCTCGCCGAGGTGCGCGGCGTTCTCCACGATGCCTTCCTCGGCCATCGCGTTGATCGTCGCCACGGCCGAGGCGCAGGCCAGCGGGTGCCCGGAATAAGTGAGTCCGCCGGGGTAGGGGCGCTGGTCGAAGGTGGCGGCGATCTCGGCCGAGATCGCGACGCCGCCGAGCGGCACATAGCCGGAGTTGACGCCCTTGGCGAAGGTCAGCAGGTCGGGGGTGACGCCGAAGCGGTCGGCGGCGAACCAGTAGCCCGTACGCCCGAAGCCGGCCATGACCTCGTCCAGCACGAAGACGATGCCGTGCCGGTCGCAGATCTCGCGGACGCCCGGGAGGTAGCCGGGCGGCGGGACCATGATCCCCGCGGTGCCGGGCACGGTCTCCAGGACGATCGCGGCGATCGTCCGCGGGCCCTCGAAGGCGATGGTGTCCTCGAGGTGGCGCAGCGCGCGCTCGCACTCCTGCTCCTCGCTCTCCGCGTGGAAGGGCGAGCGGTAGAGGAAGGGCGCCCAGAAGTGCACGACGCCCGCCGAGGCGGTGTCGGAGGGCCAGCGGCGCGGGTCGCCTGTGAGGTTGATGGCCGCCGCTGTCGCGCCGTGGTACGAGCGGTAGGCGCTGAGCACCTTGGGGCGGCCGGTGTGCAGCCGGGCCATCCGGACGGCGTTCTCGACGGCCTCGGCGCCGCCGTTGGTGAAGAAGATCTTGTCGAGGTCGCCGGGGGTGCGCTCGGCGATCAGCCGCGCCGCCTCGGACCGCACGTCAACGGCGAAGCCCGGCGCGATGGTGCACAGCTTCGCCGCCTGTTCCTGGATCGCGGCGACGACCTTGGGGTGCTGGTGGCCGATGTTGGTGTTGACCAGCTGGGAGGAGAAGTCGAGGTAGCGGTTGCCGTCGTGGTCCCAGAAGTACGCGCCCTCGGCCCCGGCCACGGCCGGCGGGTCGATGAGGCCCTGCGCGGACCAGGAGTGGAAGACGTGCGCGCGGTCGGCGGCCTTGACGGCGGCGCCCCGGCGGGGGTCGGGCTGCGTGCTCACGGTCGGTACCTCGGATCGGTGGGATGCGCGGAGACGTCAGCGTAGGGAGCGCGGCACCGCCGGGGTACCGGCACTGTGTATGGCGCTCGCCATGCCCGCCGACACAGTGCCGGGTGACCGCGGGGCCGCCGCGAAAAATGGCCACGGAGAGATTCACCGAAGTTCCCGCCGCTCGTGCTACGGTCATTTTCCGTTGCGGTTTTGGATCCGGTTTTCCCTGTGCGCCTGACGGTCTGTGACCTTTGGGCGCACTTGCATATTCAGTTGCAGTACGGAATTTCGGCACCGCTCTCTTGTAGGAGACCTGTCTTGGCTACCGGCACCGTTAAGTGGTTCAACTCGGAAAAGGGCTTCGGCTTCATCGAGCAGGACGGCGGCGGCGCCGACGTCTTCGCCCACTACTCGAACATCGCGACGCAGGGCTTCCGTGAGCTCCAGGAGGGCCAGAAGGTCTCCTTCGAGGTCACCCAGGGCCAGAAGGGCCCCCAGGCGGAGAACATCGTCCCCGCCTGACGCGCTCCGCGCCGGTGAATGAAAAACGGCCGGGCCCCGCACTGTGAGCAGTGCGGGGCCCGGCCGTTCGGCGTTCGGCCGCGGAGGACCTACGAGCCGAGGACCTACGAGAGGAACGAGTTGATCTCGATCGTCTCGGTGCGGCCCGGGCCGACGCCGATCGCGGAGATCGGGGCGCCGGACATCTCCTCCAGGGCCTTCACGTACGCCTGCGCGTTCTTCGGCAGGTCGGAGAAGGTCTTGGCCTTGGTGATGTCCTCGGACCAGCCCGGCAGCATCTCGTAGACCGGCTTCGCGTGGTGGAAGTCGCTCTGGCTGTAGGGCAGCTCCTCGACGCGCTTGCCGTCGATCTCGTACGCGACGCAGACCGGGATCTGCTCCCAGCCGGTGAGCACGTCGAGCTTGGTGAGGAAGAAGTCCGTCAGACCGTTCACGCGGGTCGCGTAGCGGGCGATGACGGCGTCGAACCAGCCGCAGCGGCGGTCACGGCCGGTGGTCACACCGCGCTCGCCACCGATGGTGCGCAGCGCCTCGCCGTCCTTGTCGAACAGCTCGGTCGGGAACGGGCCGGCGCCCACGCGCGTGGTGTACGCCTTGAGGATGCCGATCACGCGGCTGATCTTCGTCGGGCCCACGCCGGCACCCGTGCAGGCGCCGCCCGCGGTCGGGTTGGACGAGGTGACGAAGGGGTACGTGCCGTGGTCGACGTCGAGCAGCGTGCCCTGGCCGCCCTCGAAGAGGACGACCTTGCCGTCGTCGATGGCGTTGTTGAGGATCAGCGTCGTGTCGGCCACGTACGGCTTGATCTGCTCGGCGTAGGTGAGCAGCTCCTCGACGATCGCGCCGGCCTCGATGGCACGGCGGTTGTAGAGCTTCGCCAGGATCTGGTTCTTGAAGTCGAGAGCGGCCTCGACCTTCTGCGTCAGGATCGACTCGTCGTAGAGGTCCTGGACGCGGATGCCCACGCGGTTGATCTTGTCGGCGTAGGTCGGGCCGATGCCGCGGCCCGTGGTGCCGATCTTCCGCGAGCCGAGGAAGCGTTCCGTCACCTTGTCGACCGTGGTGTGGTACGGCGTGATCAGGTGCGCGTTACCGCTGACCAGCAGCTTCGACGTGTCGACGCCGCGCTCGTTGAGTCCGCTCAGCTCGGAGAGCAGGACCGCCGGGTCGACGACGACTCCGTTGCCGATCACCGGGGTGCACCCCGGCGAGAGGATTCCGGAAGGGAGGAGATGCAGCGCGTATTTCTGGTCGCCGACGACCACCGTGTGGCCGGCGTTGTTGCCACCTTGGTAGCGCACCACATAGTCCACGGATCCACCGAGGAGGTCGGTGGCCTTTCCCTTGCCCTCGTCACCCCACTGAGCACCGAGCAGCACAAGTGCGGGCACAGGCGTACACCCCTTCCGGGCGGGGCATGTCCAACGTGCGTGGTGGTGTTCACCCGCTTGCTCAGGGCGTACACCACCGCTAGAGCCGTCGAACCGGTGCCCCGGATAGACGAAGCCCCTGGCGCAACAGCGACAGGGGCTCTTGCACCGAGAGATTACCTGAGGAAGGACCGAGGTGTCGGCTCCAGACTCCACCGAGCAGCCTCTGCTCGTGGTCATCGACCCGGTCGCCCGCCGCGTTGACGGCGAGTCCGTACGGATCGCGAGGGATGTCCTATGCGGCGGCGCGGTGGCCAAAATCTGTTTTCCCGAGGGGCCGCAGGACGTCGAGCGCGCCCTGGCCCGCAGGGGCCGCAGACGGCCCGTCGTCATCGGCGACGACCGGGCGCTGCTGCGTGTCGTCCAGCTGCTGCACCAGCGCCGTGACCTGCCGGAAGTCCCCGTTTCCCTGGTCCCGGTCGGGGCCCTGCCCGCCGTGGCCCTGGCCCGCGCGCTGGGGGTGCCGCTGGGCACGGTCGCGGCCTCCCGGGCCGTGCTGGACGGCGCCGAGCGGCGGCTGGACGCCCTGGTCGACGACGCCGGCGGGATGGTCCTGGGCGAGCTGTGGGTCCCGGGCCCGGGAGGTGGCCTGAACCCGCCGCCGAACCCGGTGGAGACCACTGAGCTGAACGGGTCGCCCGTGGCCCCCGTGCCGGCGGCCGCGGACGGCATAGCCGACGTGGCTGATGTCACTGAGGCCGCCGACGGGAGCGGCAGCGGTGACCATCAGTCGTGGTGGTCGCCGGCGGCGCGCACCGCGCGCTCGGCCCTGACGCTGCTGACGGGCCCGGCGGCCCGCCACCAGCTGCCGTCCTGCACCCGGCTGCGGGTGGAGGCGGACGGGGTGCTGCTGGTCGATCTGGACGACCCGGTGGCGCGGGTCGCGGTCCGCGCGGTGGACGGTCATGCGGAGGTGACCGTCCACACGTACGCCGCCGCGGACGCTCCTGTGTCGGCCCTGGCCGAACGGGTCTCGATCTCGGGGCCCTCGTTCCACTACCGCGCGGACAACGTCCACACGGGGCCGGTGCGCACGCGGACGTGGTCGGCGCGGGAGGGGGCGTGGGGGTTGGTGCTGCCGCGGGGGTGAGGGGGTGGGTGGGCGCGGCTTGGGGTGCGGGTGCGTTGTCGGCTGCGGCGGGCTTGTTCCCCAGCCCCGCCCCTTCCCGAAACTGGGGCGCGTGCCCCAGCCCCCCGGCCACCGGTCCGTTGCCGCCTGCGGCGGGAGCGCCCTGCGGGCGCGTCCTCAAGCGCCGGACGGGCTGGATGGTGCGGACGGTGACCAGCGAACTCAGCCCGTTGGGGGCACCTCCCAGCGGTAGCTGGGGGAGTTTGAGGACAACGCGCGAAGCGTGTTGCGGGGTCTGGGGCGGAGCCCCAGTTTCGGGAAGGGGGCGGGGCTGGGGAAGAAAGCAGCCCGCCGCAGGCGGACGGAGAAGGTCACCCTCCCGGCGTCACCAAGCCGGTCTCGTACGCGAACACCGCCGCCTGCGTCCGGTCACGAAGGCCGAGCTTCACCAGGATCCGGCTCACATGCGTCTTCACCGTGGACTCGGCCACGACCAGGCCCGCCGCGATCTCGGAGTTGGAGCAGCCCTGGGCCACCAGGACCAGGACCTCCGTCTCGCGCTCGGTGAGGTCGCCGATCCGCTCCTGTGTGGGCACCTTCGGCGTGCCGAGGCGCGAGAACTCCTGGATGAGCCGCTTGGTGACCGTCGGGGCGAGCAGTGCCTCGCCGGACGCCACGACCCGTACGCCGTCCGCGAGCTGGCGGGCGGACGCGTCCTTGAGCAGGAAGCCGCTCGCGCCGGCCCGCAGCGCTTGGTAGACGTACTCGTCCAGGTCGAAGGTGGTGAGCACCAGCACCTTCGCGTCGGCGTCGGCCGCGACGATCTCCCGGGTCGCCTCCAGGCCGTTGAGCACGGGCATCCGGATGTCCATCAGGACGACGTCGGGGCGCAGCTCGGCGACCCGCTCCACGGCCTGTCTGCCGTCCAGCGCCTCGCCGACGACCTCGATGTCGGGCTGGGCGTTCAGCAGGACGGAGAAACCTTCGCGGACCATCATCTGGTCGTCGACGATCAGTACGCGGATGGTCATGCGGCGGTCTCCCCCAGGGCCACGGGCAGGAACGCGAGGACCTCGTAGCCGCCCTCCGGCGTGGCCTCCGCGGTCATCTCGCCGCCGAGCATCGTGACCCGCTCCCGCATGCCGAGCACGCCGTGCCCGGCGCCGGGCGAGGGCTTGGCCAGGCGGTCCGCCGGGCCGTTGGCGACGCGCAGGCCGAGCCCGCCGAGCACGTAGCTGATCTCCACGCGGACGTGGGCGCCGGGCGCGTGCCGCAGCGCGTTGCTCAGCGCCTCCTGCACGATGCGGTACGCCGACAGCTCCACGCCCTGCGGCAGCGGCCGCACCGCGCCCGTGGTGACGTGCTCGACGGCGGGGCCGGCCGCGCGGACGTTGTCGATCAGCGCGCCGATGTCGGCGAGGGTGGGCTGCGGCGCCTCGGGCCCGGCGAAGGCGTCGGGGTTCTCCGACCGCACGACGCCGAGGACGCGGCGCAGCTCGGTCAGGGCCGCCACGGCGTTCTCGCGGATGGTCTGGAAGGCGGCGGCGAGCTCCGGCGGGGTGTCCTGGACGCGGTACGGGGCGGCCTCGGCCTGGATCGCGACGACCGACATGTGGTGGGCGACGACGTCGTGCAGTTCGCGGGCGATGGTGGTGCGTTCCTCCAGGACCGTGCGCCGGGACCGCTCCACCTCGGTGACGGCCGCCTGCGCGGCGACCTGCTGCTTGGACTCGCGCAGGCCGCGTACGGCCAGGACGGCGAAGAGCACGATCCCGGAGATGGCCATCGTCTCGAACAGGTCGGAGACGAAGAAGCCGTCGCTGTACGGGCGGAACGTCCTGATGAACAGCTCGACGAAGACCCCCAGCGCGCCGGTGAGCAGCCACATCTCGGCCGCCACGCGGGGCCGGGTGCGCAGGGCCACGAGCAGCATGACGCAGAGGTGGGAGAAGAAGCCGCCGGTGGACGACGGCGCGAGGCCGTAGCCGCTCAGGAGCACCCCCGAGAACAGGAGCGCGCCCACCGACAGCCACCAGGCGCCGACGGGCCGGAAGAGCGTCGTGATGATCGGCACGCCGATGATCAGCGATATGAACAGCCCGTAGATGCCGCCCCAGTGCCCGCCCGCCGCGAACATGACGAGGCAGGTGAAGCCGGCGACGACAGCGTGCGGGGACCACCGGGCGTAGTGCGCGGCCCGGTCCGGCATCCTGCGGACGAGCCAGTGGTCGGCGCGCAGCGGGGGCAGCGGCCGGAAGGCGAAGGCGTCGGTGAAGAGGTCCTCGCGAAGCCCGCCGATGGCGCTCTTCGCCAGGCGCATCTCGCTGCGCAGACTGGGCTCATAGGTGTCGGTCACACCATCAAAGGTAGGCAAAGGCACGGGCGTGCCGCGTCCGCACGAATGGGGATCTCCGAAGGTCCGTCTCAAGGACTACGCGCGGCTCCACCTGGGGTGATGCCCACGGCCGGAGGCCCGTGACCCGGCACGGTCAGGGTCCGTCGACCGCCACGAGAACCTCGTCACACGCCGCCGCCCCCGGTGTCACCACCGCGTAGTGCCCGGCCCCCGGCAGGAGCCGGAGCTCCACCGGGCCGCCCACCGCCGCCGCGTACCTCCGGGAGAAGTCCACCGGCACCTCCTCGTCCGCCTCGCCGTGCACCAGCAGCGTCGGCACCGGGGGCGGCCGGAGCCGGACCGGGTCCGCCTCCGGCCGGTCCGTACCGCCCAGCAGTTCGTCGGCCGCCCCGCCGCTCAGGCGGAGCACCCGCGCCCGTGCGAGGTCCGTGACCGCCGCCACGGCGACGACGCGGGAGACCGTGCCCGGCGCCGTGCTCGCCGCCCACAGCGCGAGGTGGCCGCCCGCCGAGTGCCCGACGAGGACGTGCCGGCCGCCCGGCACATCGCGGGCGAGCACCGCCGCCACGTCGTCGAAGGTCTCCGGCCAGCCACCGCCGCCGCCCACCCGGCGGTACTCCGCGAGGGCGACCTCCGCCCCGCGTACCGCCAGCGCCGCGGCCAGGGGCGCGAGGTGGCGCCGGTCGTACGCCTCCCGCCAGAAGCCGCCGTGCAGGAGCGTCACGCGGGTGCCGGACGGCTCGGCGGGCCGGTAGACGTCGATCACCTGGCTGGGGTGGACGCCGTACGCGACGGTCTCGTCCGGCGGTACGTACTCCAGGGCCAGCAGCGCGTGCGCCTCGGCCTCCCCGGTCATGGGGCCGGCACCTCGGCCAGCGTCTCCGCCAGCACCCGCGCGGCGCGCTCGGCGTCCGCGAAGGCCGTGTACAGCGGGGTGAAGCCGAAGCGCAGGACGTCCGGGGGCCGGAAGTCCCCGACGACGCCGCGGCGTATGAGCTCCTCCATCACCGCGCCTGCGCCGGAACAGCGCAGCGCCACCTGGCTGCCGCGCTCCGCGTGCGCGGCGGGCGTGACGCTCTCGACGCGGCCCGGGGGGACGTACTCCCCGACGCAGCGCAGGAAGAAGTCCGTCAGGGCGAGGCTCTTGGCCCGGACGTCCGCGAGCGCCACCCCGTCCCACACGTCGAGCGCGGTGTCGAGCGCGAGGAGGGAGAGGATCTCCGGCGTGCCGACCCGGCCGCGCGCCGCGCCCTCGGCGGGGGCGTAGGCGGGGGCCATCGCGAAGGGGTCGGCGTGGGAGTTCCAGCCGGGCAGCGGTGAGTCGAAGCGGGGCTGGAGCTCACGACGGACGTGGAGACAAGCGGGCGAACCGGGCCCGCCGTTGAGGTATTTGTACGTGCAGCCCACGGCGAGGTCCACGCCCCACGCGTCGAGTTCGACCGGGAGGGCGCCCGCGCTGTGGCAGAGGTCCGCCACGAGGCGGGCCCCGGCTCCGTGCGCGGCGGCGGTCAGGGCCGGCAGGTCGTGGAGGCGGCCCGTGCGGTAGTCGACGTGGTTGACCAGCACGGCGGCGGTGCGCGGCCCGGCCGCCCCGGCCAGCTCCGCCGCGGGCACGGCCCGGACGCGACAGCCCGTCATCCGGGCGGCGGACTCCGCGACATAGCCGTCGGTGGGGAACGTGGCCGCGTCGACGAGGACTTCGTCGCGGCCCGGCGCCTCCTCCCGGGCGATGCGGACCGCCGCCACGACCGCCTTGAAGACATTGACACTCGTGGAGTCACCGACCACGACCTGGCCGGGCGCGGCCCCGACGAGCGCGCCGATCCGGTCGCCGATCCGCTCGGGCGCGGACCACCAGCCGGACTCGGTCCAGGACCGGATCCCCAGCTGCCCCCACTCCCGCCCGATGACGTCCGCGATCCGGGCGGACACCGCGCCGGGCAGGGCGCCCAGGGAATTGCCGTCGAGATACACGACCTTGTCGGCCAGCGCGAACTCGGCGCGCTTTGCGCGCAGTACATCACCGGCGTCGAGCTCGGCGGCCTCCCGGCCGAGTGCTCCGCTCATGCCCGCTCCCTCCACGTCAGACATGGCTGCGCGCCGTCCACAGCTCGGGAAAGACGTTCTTCGCGGCGCGCTTCTCCAGCCAGGCCACTCCCGAGGAGCCGCCCGTGCCGGGCTTCGCGCCCATCGCCCGGCGGGTGGCCACGAGATGGTCGTTGCGCCAGCGCCAGACCAGCTCGGCGACCTCGGTCAGGCTCTCGCCCAGACGGCACTCGTCGCCGTGCCGCGGGCCCTCGTAGATCCGCTGCCAGACCCGCTCGACGCCCGGGTCGGCGGCATACCGCTCGGCGACGTCGCGGTCGAGCACGGCCCGGGGTATCTCATGGCCGAGCCGCGCCAGATAGCGCAGCACCTCGTCGTACAGACTCGGCTCGTGCAGCGCCTTCTCCAGCTCCGCGCCGTCTCGGGGGGCGCCGCGATAGGGCGTCAGCATGGCCGCGGACTTCTCACCGAGCAGGAACTCCAGGCGGCGGTACGTGGCGGACTGGAACCCGGACGCCTCGCCGAGCGCGCCCCGGTACGCATTGAACTGACTGGGCGTCAGGTGCGCGATGGGCTTCCAGGAGGCGTTGAGCGACTCCAGCTCGTACGCGGACCGCTTGAGCGCGGCCAGCGCGGCCTCCGGGTCGTCCCGCCGGAGGGCGTGCCGGGCCGTGCGCCACTCGTGCACGAGGACGGTGAACCACAGCTCCATCACCTGAGTGGTGACCAGGAAGGCCATCTCCCCGGGGTCGTCGGAGAGCGGCTCCTGGAGCCTGCTGAGCACCGAGGCCCGGACGTAGTCCTCGTACGGCGTGGTGCCCTCGAAGTCGAGATTCGGGGAGACCGATCCGGCGGTCTCCGGGGCGGGCGGACAGGGTGACTGCGGCTGCGGCATCGCGCTCTCCTCGGCATGACGTGCTTCCGGGTAGCGGTCCGCCCCTTCCCGTCGGCATCGGAGCCCCGGTCCCCTGCCACGCATCATCCGTCCCGGCCGCCGCCCGCGGCAAGGCCTGTGGATAACCCCGCGGACAGCCGGAACGCCCCGCGTGGAGCGGGGCGTTCCGGCCGGTCCTGACTGGTTCTGACTGGTTCTGGCCGGTCCTGGCCGGTCCTGGCCGGTCGCGTCAGGTCAGCCCAGCGTGTTGGCGGCCGTCGGGGAGCTGTCCCGCAGGAACGCCGAGCAGCGCTCGTACTCCTCCTGCTCCCCGATCGACTGCGCGGCCCGCGCGAGCGCGTGCAGCGCGCGCAGGAAGCCGCGGTTCGGCTCGTGCTCGAACGGCACCGGGCCGTGGCCCTTCCAGCCGCTGCGCCGCAGGGCGTCGAGCCCGCGGTGGTAGCCGGTGCGCGCGTACGCGTAAGACTCGACGACCCGGCCACCCTCGAACGCCTCGTCGGCGAGCTGCGCCCACGCAAGCGAGGACGCCGGGTATTTGGCCGCCACCTCGGCCGGGGCGGCACCGGAGGCGAGCAGCTCGCGCGGCTCGGGGTCGTCGGGCAGGTGGGTCGGGGGCGGTCCCCCGAGCAGGTTCTCGTGAATGGACATGGGCTCCAGTCTGCCTTGTCGCTGCGCTGGCCGGGTGGGTGTGGGGGTTGCCGTTGTCTTGTTACGCGCCTGCCGGCGGGGCGCCTCTGCGGGCGGCGGTTGGTGGGGGTGTGCGCCGCTTGTCTTGTGCGGGTCCGTCTGCCGCCTGCGGCGGGTGGCCTCAATCGCCGGCCGGGCTGGGTTTGTGGCTGGACCGGGGGTGTGACCTCCGGGCTGAGGACCTGGAACGCGGTGCGGGCGCCCTGATCCGTATTGGGTGCCCCGACAACGCACCGCGTTCCAGAACCCCACCCTCCGGCCCCACCCCCTCCGCCGGAGGGCAAGTTGAAGGCCGGTGGGTGCGCCTCTCTTTTCCGCCAGGTGCGCCTTCCTCTTCCGCCGGGCACGCCGTTCTTTTCTTTTCCGCCGGGTGCGCGAAATCCAGCCCGTTGGGGCACCTCCCAGCGGTAGCTGGGGGAGTTTGAGGACGCGCCCGCAGGGCGCCCCCGCCGCAGGCGGCGAACCGGCCCGCAGCTCGGGGTCTGGGGCGCAGCCCCAGTTCGGGGTACGGATCCAGCCCGTCCGGCGTTTGAGGACAACGCGCGAAGCGTGTTGCGGGGTCTGGGGCAGCGCCCCAGTTTCGGGAAGGGGCGGGGTGGGGGAAAGCCCGCCGCAGGCGCCGACGGATCCGCAGCCCGGGGGGCCTGGGGCACGCACCCCCAGCACGGGAGGGCAGGCCAGAGCCCAACCGACCCCCGTCCCGGACCCCGGGCGGAGCCCCCACGCGGCGGAGCCGCACATCGACCGCGGCCGGGAAAGGGCGAGGCAGGGGACCCCACCCGCCAAGACCTACCTCTCATCCCCCGGATCCAGCGGCGGTGCCGAAACACCGCAGTGGTACGCCGCCTCCGGCCGGCACCGCCCGCCCGGAGGGCGCACCGTCGACCAGCCGAGCAGTGCCCCCACCACGAGCGACCCCGCGCACAAGAGCATCGAGCGGTGGAACGCCCCCGTGAACGCGCCGGGATCGCGGTACGTCTCCGGGCCCATGCCCGCGAGCAGCGGTAGCGCGGCCACGGCGATCAGGCCTGCCGCGCGGGCCGCCGCGTTGTTGATGCCGCTGGCGAGGCCCG
Source organism: Streptomyces sp. NPDC051173 (assembly GCF_040689515.1). NCBI lineage: Bacteria > Bacillati > Actinomycetota > Actinomycetes > Kitasatosporales > Streptomycetaceae > Streptomyces > Streptomyces sp. NPDC051173. The sequence continues at coordinate 301,356 of NZ_JBFBBD010000001.1, read as the reverse complement.
CGCGGCCGACGTCCACGGAGGCCAGGACCGTCGAGGTGAGCGGGGCGACGAGCGCCACCATGCCCATGCCGAGCACGACGAGGGCGGGCAGGACGTCCCGCCAGTACACCGCGCCCGGTCCGACCCGGGTCATCAGCAGCATCCCCGCCGCGCACAGCAGCGGTCCGACCGTCAGCGGGATCCGCGGGCCCATGCCCTGCGCGACGCGGCCGGAGCGCGCGGACAGCAGCAGCATCAGGACCGTCGTGGGCAGCAGCGCGGTGCCCGCCTCCAGCGCGGACCAGCCGACCACGATCTGGAGCTGGAGCACCGCCAGGAAGAAGAAGCCGCTGAAGGCGGCGTAGACGCAGACGGTGACGGCGTTGACCGACGTGAACATCCGGTTCGCGAAGATCCCCGGCGGCAGCATCGGCTCGGCCCGCCGGTTCTCCACCTGCCAGAACGCCACGCCCAGCAGCACCCCGCCGACCGCCGGCCCGATCACCCAGGGCGACGCGCCCTTCCCGGGGGCGGCGATCAGGGCGTACGTCACCGCGCCGAGCGCCAGCGCCCCCAGCGCCGCGCCCAGGACGTCGAACCGCCCGTGCGCCCTCGGGTCGCGGGTCTCCGGCACGTGCCGGAGGGCCACCGGAACGCACACGGCCGCCAGTGGCAGGTTGATCAGGAACACCCAGCGCCAGCCCGGCCCGTCCACCAGCCAGCCGCCCACGAAGGGCCCGACCGCCGACGCCACCCCGCCGAGCCCGGACCACGCCCCCACCGCCCCGGCCCGGTCGTCCGGGTGGAAGACCGCCTGGATCAGGGCGAGCGAACCGGGCGTGAGCAGCGCCCCGCCGATGCCCTGCAGCGCCCGCGCGGCGATGAGCACGCCGGCGTCCGGCGCGATCCCGCACAGCAGCGACGCGAGCGCGAACCACACGACGCCCACCACGAACACCCGGCGCCGCCCGAACCGGTCCCCGAGCGCCCCGCCCAGCAGGATCAGCCCGGCGAGGGTGAGCATGTACGCGTTGACGGTCCACTGGAGCACGGCCAGGTCGGCGTTGAGGTCGGCGCCGATGTGGGGCAGCGCCACGTTGACGACGGTGCTGTCGAGCATCGCCATCCCGGAGCCGAGCACGGCCGTCAGCAGCACGAAGCGCCCTGCGGGCGTGCCCATACGGATGGCGGGGGAAACGGCGGAGGAAATTGCGGGGGAAGCAGCCGCGGTGTCCCCGGGCCGTGCTTCCGGCACGGCAGCCGGATCGGGCCTGCCGCCCGGGTCCCCTGCGGAGTCGCTCATGCCCGGATCATCGCGCGGCCGCGGCGTCCGGGCCAGCTGTGCGGAAGGGTCTGGCCCACGCTCGTCGAGCGTGGGCCAGACCCTTCCGGCACGGCATGTGCACCGGCGCCGCGAACGTCACCGGTGCCGCACGGCTACTTCAGCTTCGTGCCCGTGGAGCGCAGGTCCGCGCACGCCTTGGTGACGCGCTGGGCCATGCCCGCCTCGGCCAGCTTGCCCCAGGTGCGGGGGTCGTACGTCTTCTTCTCGCCGACCTCGCCGTCGACCTTCAGGACGCCGTCGTAGTTCTTGAACATGTGGGCCGCCACCGGACGGGTGAAGGCGTACTGCGTGTCCGTGTCGAGGTTCATCTTCACGACGCCGTTCTCCAGCGCGGTGCGGATCTCCTCCTCCGTGGAGCCGGAGCCGCCGTGGAAGACGAAGTCGAACGGGTCGGCCTTGCCGTACCGCTCGGCGACACCCTGCTGAAGGTCCTTGAGCAGCTCGGGACGGAGGACGACGTTGCCCGGCTTGTAGACGCCGTGGACGTTGCCGAAGGAGGCGGCCAGGAGGTAGCGGCCCTTCTCACCCAGGCCCAGGGCCTCGGCGGTGCGCAGCGCGTCGTCGACGGTGGTGTACAGCTCGTCGTTGATCTCGTGGCTGACGCCGTCCTCCTCGCCACCGGTCGGGGTGATCTCGACCTCAAGGATGATCTTGGCGTCGGCGGCCTTGGCGAGCAGCTCCTGGCCGATGGCCAGGTTGTCGGCGAGCGTCTCGGCGGAGCCGTCCCACATGTGCGACTGGAACAGCGGGTTCTGGCCGTTGGCGACACGCTGCGCGGAGATGTCGATCAGCGGGCGGACGTAGCCGTCCAGCTTGTCCTTCGGGCAGTGGTCGGTGTGCAGCGCGATGTTCACCGGGTACTTCTGGGCGACGACGTGCGCGAACTCGGCGAGCGCGACGGCGCCCGAGACCATGTCCTTGCTGTACTGACCGCCCAGGAACTCCGCGCCACCGGTGGAGATCTGGATGATGCCGTCGCTCTCCGCCTCGGCGAAACCGCGCAGCGCGGCGTGCAGCGTCTGCGTCGAGGTCACATTGATGGCCGGGTAGGCGAACTTGCCTGCCTTCGCCCGGTCGAGCATCTCGTTGTAGACCTCGGGGGTTGCGATAGCCAAGACACAATCCTCTCATGCGCTGGTTCAGGGCCTGGGCAGAGCCACTGTGCCGTGGCTGTTCGGCCGTCCTACGTCAGCCCCAGGCTACCGCCCGCGCTCGAACACGGACATTGGCATGCAATCGCGGAGCTCCTGCCCAGGCCACGCCCGCGACAGCAGGAAGCCCCACCCGCACGCCACGGAGACAACGCACGAGCGGGGCCGGTGTCGGCGCCCTCACCGCCGAAGAGGCACCCCCAGCGAAGCGAAGGGGCTGACCGGGACGAGAGCTCAAGCGCGTCCGCTTGGTCCTGGCACATCTGCCCACGCTCAAGGCTTGTCCGGTCGGGGGAACCTGCCGCCCACAGCGCCGGGAGATCACCACATCTCACGCCGAGGACGGCCTACCCGAGACGCTCAGGAAGGGATGCCGCCCAACCCCGCGTCCGGGATCTTGCAGCGGGGACAGCCCCCGCTCGTCTCAGTACTGCCGCTGCTCCGTGCAGAGGGCGCACGGGAAGCGGCACGGCGGGTGACCGGCCTCTTGGGGGATGTAGACCACCCCGGAGCGCCCATCTGCCGCCCCGCCGTACTTGGTCCACCATCCCTCGGGGGAGTCCGTATACGGGCCGTCAGGGTCGTCTATGGGGCTGACCAGTTCCGAGGTCGGCAACGGGGCCAGGGGGCGCCTGTGGAGCCTTGCGGGGGTCACCGGGTCGCTGCCCGCTCTTGCCGGGCCAGCCGTCCCGCCAAGACAGATCCCGGCGGGGGCGTGATGATCGTGTAGCAGGTGGAGCGCTCCACGAACAGCCGGTGCCCCGTCTTCTCGACGTGGGCCTTCTGCCGCTTGTCCGCCTCTTCCCGGTCGTCCAGGATGCGGAACTCCCAACGGCACACGGTGTCGTGCTCCTGGTCGCCGTCGCCCGGGATCACGTCACGGCAGATAACCACATACTCAGCGGCGGCGGTCTCGTCCGGGACGGTCACCCAGTCGACGAACCGGAAGTTCCGGGAGGTCACTTGGCGCCCCCGGCCTTGTCGGCGCACTCCTGGTGCCAGTAGACGGCGACGGGGGACGAGGAAGCCCGTTCGATGTCCCCTCGTCGGCAGGGAGTGTCAGTGGGGATGGGCTTCCGGCACTTCCCGCACGCCTGCCCCGCCGGCGCGTAGGTCACGTAGTCGTACGGGTGCCCGGTCTCGCGCGCTCTCGCCATCGTCGCTGTCCCCTCGCGTAGGTAGCGGAAGACGGTAAGCGGAACGGGAACTCACGAGAGGCCCAGTCTGTCCCCCTCAGCTCGCTAGTACCTGTACCTCCTCGGCGAGTGCCATCGCGTCCGACTTCAGCGGCCCACGGGCTTCCTTCGCCAGGTCGTAGACCAACCCCCGGGCAACCGGCGTGAACCGCACCGTCTCCGGCGACGCCTCCACAGCGCGCCTCATCCAGTGCAGCGCCCCGGCATGGTCCTTCCGCTGCTTCTGCGCGCGCCCAAGCTCGATCAGCACCCGCGAACGGCGCTCAACGCTCGGCACCGTTTCCAGGTCCACCGTTTCGGCTCGGCTCATCGCCGTCCCGGGCGTCCGAAGGTCGGTGGCGACGCTCACGGCATGGATGTCCGCGTTACCCCTGCCGAACACCGTCCATGAATGCGCGTAGCCATCGGGCAGCCGGTTCGCGGTGCGGTCAGCCTCGTCCCAGTGCCGCCACGCGTCGCCCTCAGCACCCTCACGAGCGTGTGTAATGGCCGCATGGAGGTGAAGGGCCCCATAAACGCCCCGCAGGTCGTCAGAGCCCCTCTCAAGATGCGTCTTAATGGCCTCAGCAGCCTCAGTGACGACGCGGATCGCTTCTTCGGCATAGCCGGACTCGCGGAGCCCGTTCGCCCACGTCCACGACGCCCCAGCGAGGCACAACGGACTGTCAGCGTCTTGCGCAGCGTTCCTGCCACGGTCGGCGATCAGCCAATACAGCTCCGGTTCGACGGCGAACGCGGCCGCCTGCTGTGCGAGGTGGTATACGTCGGCGAGAACGGCATACGCCTTCCGACGCTCCGGCCCGTCAAGACGACGGGGCAGCGCGGAAGCGTCCCGAATGAGGCCGGGGAGAAGGCTGGAGACCTCCGACCGTTGGAAGCGGGACGAGTGCCACAGCCGCCATGCCTCAGCCACACGCCCTCGGATCACGTCCACGCTCAGCGGCTCATCCGGGACGGCGAACAGCGGGCCCCGCAAGGCGTCACGGAGGTCAGCAACACCGGGCAGTACGAGCCGCGCGGACGGGCCTACCGGGGAGGGCACGGAATCACCCGTCAAGGTGGTCAGGTCGCTGATCTTCAGCGCGGTTGCGAGCCTGACAAGGAGGGTGTGGTCACGTAGCTGCCGCTCGCCAGATTCGATCTTCTTCAACCAGTCGGAGCCACGGCCAACTAGTCCAGCAAGCACAGGCCGCGTCATCCCGCGTCGCTCTCGGTAGAACCGGACACGCTCCCCGGTCGTCATCCCGGCCAGGTCTGTCATAGCCGCTCCTCGTACGAAGTCAAGCCCTTCTGGCCAGCGTACGCCGTGCGGTCAGCGCGAACGAGTCTTGTTCAGACGTTAGTTGACGCTCGCCCGCGAGATCGCTGACGCTCTTCCTCGTCGCCGACGAGCGACAGGGCGGCGGGGCACTCCCGTCGCGTGCGCGAGGCTGTGACAGGGGTCGCCAGACGCGCCCACAGCGAACTTCAGCAACACCCTGCCCCAGACTCACCGAATTGCTCCACATGGGTGCTCGGCCGGGGAAGCCCGAGGGGCGGGCTGGTTTCACGTGAAACCAGCCCGCCCCTCGGGGACGCTTTGACAAAATCGCAGGTCAGGACAGGCCGAGGTCGCCCAGGGAGTAGCCCGTCACATAGCGCAGGCCCGCGCCCTCGATGGCGGAAGCGGCACCGCGGTCGACGATCGTCGCCACGGCGACGACCTCCGCGCCCGCCTCGCGCGCCGCCTCGACGGCGGTCAGCGGCGAACCGCCGGTGGTCGAGGTGTCCTCGACCACCAGGACGCGGCGGCCCTTGATGTCCGGGCCCTCGATGCGGCGCTGCATGCCGTGCGTCTTCTGCGCCTTGCGGACGACGAACGCGTCGAGCTTGCGGCCGCGCGCGGCGGCGGCGTGCAGCATCGACGTGGCGACCGGGTCGGCGCCGAGGGTGAGGCCGCCGACGGCGTCGTACTCCAGGTCCGCCGTGGCGTCCAGCATCACCTGGCCGACCAGGGGCGCCGCCTCGGCGTCCAGGGTGATCCGGCGCAGGTCGATGTAGTAGTCGGCCTCCTTGCCGGAGGAGAGGGTCACCTTGCCGTGGACCACGGCCTTGTCCTTGATCTGCTGCAGCAGGGCGTCACGCGCTTCGCTCATGGTCCTGAGCTTAGGCCGTGTCCGGCGGACCTCGTCCCAGCGCGGGCCGTCCGCGGCGGGGACGCCCTCGGGGTCCCCCCGGACGGGGTCCGGGTGTCCCCCATCTCCGGACGGGCTCGACGCGGCTGACGTGGGTGCGCGCTTACGCCGTTCCGCCGGACCGGATCACGCCGGCGTCCGCCACGTCCACGTCGTGGAGATCTCCAGGGGGTCGATCGGAGTGACGAGGCGCGGCAGGGTGTTGAGGCCGTTCGGGGGGCCGGACTGCGGTTCGACGCAGACGGCCTCCTTCTCCTCGTCGTAGATCACGACCCACTCGGCCCGGCTGGCGACCTTCAGCTCCAGCTGTCCCGGCCAGGTGAGGGTGACGTCCACGCCGTCGGGCATGCCGAAGCAGTCGTCCCAGGGGCCGGGCTTCGGCGCGATGCGGCGGCCCGTCGGCAGGTGGTCGTCGCCACGCTCCTCCTGCCACTCCGCGTCGAACGCGAGCTCCATGTCACCGCCCGAGCCGAGGTCGCGCAGGAACCACGGGTGCCAGCCGGCCTGCGCCGGAAAGGAGTTGTCGTACGTCTCGACGCCCATGGTCAGCGTGAGGGAGTCCGGCCCCAGCTCCACCAGCTGGGTGACCCGGCCGGTGTACGGCCACGGCTCGGCGAGGTCGTACGTGAACGCGGCGGAGGTGTCGTCCGCGCGCGCCGTGCTCCAGGCGGTGTCGCGGCCGGTGCCGTGGATCGCGTGCGGGGGATGGTTGACGGGCATCTGATGGCGCTCGCCGCCGTTGCGGAACTGCCCCAGCTCGATGCGGCCGCACCAGGGGACCATGGGGAAGGCGCCGTACTTGGCACCCTGCCGCAGGAGTTCGGTGCCGCGGATACGCAGACTGGTGAGCCTGCATCCGTTCCGGGGATCCACGGTCAGTTCGGCGTCGCCGGCCTTCAGGTGGACCTGATTCGTCTTGTCGGTGCTCACGATGCGACCTTATGGGCAGGCCACCGGGATTCGGGGCTCCGCCCCGAATCCGGACCCCCGTTCGCCGGTCGCGCCTGTCCGCCGAGCCGCCCGGCTCCGGGGAACGCGGCTCAGCGCCTGCGGCGGAGCGCCCGGCTCACCACCACCGCCGAGGCCAGGGCCACCGCCGCCGCCGGGGCCGCCCAGCGCAGCGCAGCGGCCGTCGCCGAGGCCGCCTCCGGGGCGGGGACGGGCGCGTAACGGCCGCGCGGCGGCGCGTGGTCGACCTCTTCCGCGCTGCGCCCGATCATCGTGCGGCGCGCGTGCGCGGCCTCCGCGGGCGGCTCGTCGTCCTCGTCGTCGTCCACGTCGAGTTCGTCGTCGGCCGACGGGTCGAGGGACGGCGGCGGGACCTCCGTGTCGAAGACGCTGCCGCCCTCCAGCCGGGGGCCCTCACCCGCGGCGCCCGCCTCCTCCTCCGCGTCCTCCCGCAGCTCCTCCATGAGCGCGGCGGCGAAACGGTCCAGCAGGCGGCGGGCCGTGGCCTCCGTGGCCTTCTCGTCGAAGTCCGCCAGCCGGCCGGTGCTGCCGACCGTTCCCGTGCAGGTCAGCCGGGATCCGTCGGCGGTGGCCGCCAGCACGCCGCGCAGCGCGAGCGTCACCGTGCCGGAGCCGCGCACCTCACTGCCCTCACCCGACAGCTCGTAGGAGCCGTCGCGCTCGGTCAGGTGCAGCGAGCCCCGGTAGGTGATGGTCGAGCCACCTATGCGCAGCCGGAGGCGTCCGGCCACGAGCGCGCCGGAGGCATCCGCGACGTCCTGTTGGAGGCCGGGAACGCAGCGCACCACGCGGGCGGGGTCGGCGAGGACCCGGCGGACGGAGTCGACGGAAAACGGAACGAACACCTCATGCTCCATAGCAAGCGAGCCTACCCATCAGGCCCCTCACCAGTGCCTCTCAGGCCGAACTTTCCGTCGCGCCCCGCCCGCGGAGCCCCGAAGGGCGGGGTCAGTCGCCGACCGTGAAGCGCTCGCCCACGTGCTGCGGGCGCTCGATCTCGTCGACGAGCGCGACCGCGTAGTCCTCGGCGGAGATACGGCTCTTGCCGTCGGCACCGATGACGAGGTCCTCCAGCGCGGTGCGGTACGCACCGGTGCGCTCACCCGGCTCGATCAGCCCGGCGGGGCTGATGTTGGTCCAGCGGACATCGCCGACGGTGCGGTAGAAGTCCAGCGCGTCACCGTGCGCGTGCATGATCTGCAGCAGGAACTCGGGGAGCCCCTCGGCGTCCCAGACCTGCTTGCCGTCGGGCGTGCGCAGCGAGCCCGCGCCGCCGACCGAGATGACGCGCGGGGCCGCGTCACCGAGCGCGCGCACGCCGGCCACCAGCGACTCGGCGGAAGGCTTGATCGTCGCGACGTGGCCAGGGCCGTCGCCGCCGCCGACAGCGCTGACGACGACGTCCTGGCCCTCGGCGGCGGCGGTCACCGACTCCGCGTCGAGGACGTTGCCGGTGGTGACCGTGAGCGCCGGGTGGGTCTCGGTGACCTTCGCGGGGTCACGGACGACGGCGGTGACCTGGTGACCGCGGTCGAGTGCCTCGCGCAGGACGCGGCTGCCGATGGTGCCGTTGGCGCCGAAGAGGGCGATCTTCGCCATGGGGGTGCTCCTCAGAGAAAGAAATGAGTGGGGGGAAAGAAGGGGAGAAGGGGGTCAGTGCTGGTCGAGCGCCCGGGTGAGCGCCTGCGCGGACGACATCGGCCCGCCGAGCCGCCGCACCCCGCCGGGCGTGTGCAGCAGCAGTGTGGGGAAGCTGTCGACGCCCAGGCGGCGCACCTCGCGGAAGTCCGCCTCCGCCTCACGGCGGGTGTCCGTGTCCGCGGCGGCGGCCACGACGGCCTCGCCGTCGACGCCGTCGAGCCCGGCGGCGACCGCGCGCAGGGTGTCGGGGGCGGAGAGGCTCAGCCCGTCGACGTACCAGGCGCGCTGCAGGGCACCGGCGAACTCCAGTGTCCTCTCGGGCGCCTGTCGGCGCAGCGCGACCAGGGCCGCCGCGGCGTCGGCCGAGTCGAGCACGGCGGTGCCGTCGGCGAACGCCTTGGCGTAGCCGGGGCCGAAGACGGCGCCGGTCAGCTCGCCGATGCGGGCGTCGGCCTGCGGGATGTAGGAGTACGCGGAGACGGGCTGCGCCCGGGGACCGGTGAAGAGGCCCCCGCTGCGCACGGTCAGCTCGATACGCCCGGCGTTCGCCGCGGCGAATTCCCGGACGGCCGGGCCGAAGCCGTAGCACCAGCCGCAGTAGGCGTCGAATGCGTAAGTGAGCTTGTGCGGTGCCATGTCTTTCCCTGGAACGGGCAGCTGTCCCGGCCGGGACGGCTGCTGTGATCCATGCACTCCTTGTGGTGCGTTATGGCCACGCTATGGCCGTTTCCGGAGGCCGACCAGGTACGCTCAGGTCTCCTCATGGTGAAAAAGCGACACGCCCGTCAGGAAGAGATCGTCGAGCTCACCTACCGGGCCCCGCCGGGCACGCCCGAAGGGGTCGAGGTGATGACGCTCGCCCAGCTGCGCGCCCGCTCGCCCGAAGGCCTGCTCGCCAAGCCTCAGCGGCTGGACTTCCACCAGATCATCGTCGTCCGCTCCGGGGCCGCGGGACACACCGTCGACTTCACCGGTTACTCCCTGGAGGAGGGGTCGGTGCTGTGGGTGCGGCCCGGACAGGTGCAGCAGTACGGCGCGGTGGAGGGGATCGACGGCGCGGTCATCCTGGTGCAGCCCGGCTTCCTCTCCCCCGGCACGGCCGTCGCGGCGGTGGCCGACGACCCCTTCCGGCCGGTGCTGTGGCAGCCGGTCGGGCAGGACCGGGAGGCCGTCTTCTGCGCGGTGCACCACCTGGAGGCCGACTTCCGCACCAGCCGCGGACTGCCCGCCGACGTGCACTCCGCCGTGCTGCGGCACCTGCTGTCCGTGCTGGTGCTGCGCCTCGCGCATCTCACCGCCCCGGTCGGCAGCAGCGTTCCGGCGCCGGGGGACGCCTTCGTGCGCTTCCGGGCCGCCGTCGAGCGGGACTTCGCGGCCAGTCACCGGGTCGCCGACTACGCCCGCACGCTCGGCTACTCCCCCCGGACCCTTTCGCGCGCGGCCCTCACGGGCGCGGGGGTGGGCGCCAAGGAGTTCATCGACCGCCGGGTGATACTGGAGGCCAAGCGGCTGCTCGCGCACAGCGAGCTGCCCGCCGCCCGGATCGCCGAACGGATCGGCTTCGACGACGCGGCGAACTTCTCCAAGTTCTTCCACCACCGCGCGGGTTGCTCCCCGGGCGCCTTCCGCGCCACGCTCCGCCGGCGGCCCGGCGTCACTCCGCATAGCGGGGGTGCATGAGGGTCGACGGCAGCAGCCCGGTCTCACGGCTGCGCTCGGCGGCACGGGCGGCCGCGGTCAGCTCCCCGGGCGTCAGCGACTGCAAGCAGGGGCGCACCGGCGGGAGTTGCAGGGATATGGAATCCCGGGACGCCAGGACGAAGCTCCAGTCGTCCCCCTCCTCCTCGCGCTCGACGGCCCGCCGCTCGACCGCCCGCCGCTCGACCGTGCGCGCGGGCCCGCCGGGCGCGCCACCGCCCACCCGGTAGGCCCGGGTGCGCAGGCCCAGCGAGCGGATCGTGGCCTCCACCGTCCAGAAGACGTGCGGGCGGGCGTCGACCGTGCCTGCGTGGACGGCGAGCCGCCCGCCGGGCGCCAGGCGGCGCTCCGCCAGGCCGTAGAACTCCTGCGAATACAGCTTGGTGCTGGGCGTGATGCCCGGGTCGGGCAGGTCGCAGATCACCACGTCGTACGGGGGGTCGTCGGCGGGCCGGCCGCGCAGCCAGTCGAAGGCGTCGCCGACGACCGTGCGCACCCGCGGGTCCCGGAAGGCGTCGTGGTTGAGTGCGGTCAGATCGCGGTCGGTGCGGGCCAACCGCAGGAGGGCGCGGTCCAGTTCGACGACGGTGACCGAGGCGACGTCCCCGTAGCGCAGCACCTCGCGCAGGGCGAGGCCGTCGCCCCCGCCGAGCACCAGGACCCTGTGGTGCGGCCCGGACATCGCGGGGTGGACCAGCGCCTCGTGATAGCGGAACTCGTCGTCCCCGCTGACCTTCAGCCGCCCGTCGAGGAAGATCGAGAGCGGCTTGCCGCTCCCGGCTCCGCCGGTGAGCACGACCTCCTGCACGTCCGACTGCACGGCCACCCGCACGTCCGAGCCGTAGACCGCCTGGCGCGCGGCCCGCTCGAAGGGGCCGGTGAGGACCGTGCCCGCGGCCAGCAGCGCCAGCACCAGCGCGTTGGCGGCGAGGAGCGCCCAGCGCGAGCGCACGCTCAGATCGCCGCGGAAGAGCCAGAGCACCAGCGCCCCGCCCGCCGCCGCGTTGACCGCGCCGGTGAGCAGCGCGCCCGTCAACTGCCCGAGCACGGGCAGCAGCAGGAAGGGGAACGCGAGCCCGCCGACCAGGGCGCCCACATAGTCGGCGGCGAAGAGGTCGGCGACCGCGCCGCCCGCGTCCTGCCGCCGGATGCGCTGGATGAGGGTCATCAGCAGCGGCACCTCGGCGCCGATCAGCACCCCGATCGTCAGGGAGAACGCCACCAGGGCCGGCCGCGCCTGGCCGAACCAGGCGAAGCATGCGTAGAGCGCCATGGCCGACAGGCCGCCGGCCAGCGCCAGCACCGCCTCGACGGCGGCGAACCCCAGGGCGGCCCTGGCTCTCAGTCTCTTGGCGAGCAGCGAGCCGAGGCCCATCGCGAAGACCATCACCGACAGCACGACCGACGCCTGGGTGACGGAATCGCCGATCAGATACGAGGCCAGGGCGACCAGCTCCAGCTCGTACACCAGCCCGCAGGCGGCGCAGATGAAGACGGTGGTCAGGACCACGAAGCGGCCGAGCCCGGCCGGTACGGGCAGCCGCGCCGGCACCGGGCGGTAGATCATGATGGGAACGCTACGTCACGATCCGACAACCTTTTGTCACCCACAAGGGTTTATTACAGGTGTTCCATGGCGCGTTTCCGGGTGCCCCACGGGGCCGTTCAGAGGGCCGCGGCGGCCCGTGCGGCCACTCTCGTGCGGGTGGCGACCAGCCGCCCCTCCTGCGGATACGCGTGCCAGGTGCGCCAGCTGACCTGGCCCTCGCGCCGCTGCGCGAGCAGCGCGGTGAAGGCGTGCGGGCTCCCCGGGAAGGTGCCGGCCAGTCCGTACGGATGCTCGGCGACCAGCGCCAGCAGCTCCTGCGCCCGGCCCGCGAAGGAGCCGTGCGACAGGGTCTCTATCCGGGCCGCGAACTCGTACTCCCAGGCGCCGACGCGGCGGGCCACGCCCAGCGGCAGCGGGGTGGCGCTGCCCGGCAGACAGGCGACGGTCTCCGAGCAGACGCCGCCCTCCTCCTCCAGCAGCACCTGGTGGGAGGCGCCGAGCAGGCGCAGTTGGACAAGGGAGTCGGCGAGCCGCAGATCGAGGACGGCCAGGGCGGGGAGGGGGTCCTTCCCCAGACACCAGGCGAGGTCGGCGGCACGGGTGTCGGTGTAGGTGGTCTTGAGGGTGGTGAGCATGGGTCGGCTCCGCAAGCACGCAGTGGAGGGTGGGCCGGCCCGCCGAGGAGGACCAGAGTCTTCGAGTGCGCCGGCTCATGCCCACATATGAGTGTTCCGTGGGGTCCGATGACAGTGATTCCGAGGATTCCGTGAGGAGTCGTCGTCCGACACGTGTCTCTGAATGAGAGGGAATCATGAATTGACCGGCGCTCACAGCGTTTTTACCCATCTCATCGTGCTTTCCATCCACGCGAGGGCCAGGCAGTTCAACTGTTCAGAATCATTGCGCGCGGCAGGCCCCCGACAAGCGGCCGGACGCATATGCGATCAGCCATGAGCCATCTGCAAATCCCCTGCTCAAACAGCGTTTCCGAGCACTGTCGACGCCATGGGCACGGGTTCTTCACCAATACGGAACGAGAAATGCACGACACTGGAGGGCGCATTGGGGCGCGTCGCGAAGGCGGGCGCACGAATACCCACCACCCCGGCGCGCGGCGGGAGTTCACAGGGAAATCGCACGCCGCCCGGACGCGTCCACGCGCGGACTGCCGGTGCCGGTGCCGGGCGCCCTCCGCGCGCACCGCGGCGGGACGCGCGGGCAGGCGGCGGCCCACGCCCCCGGCGGACGGCGCGCACCACCCCCGGCCCGCCCCTCAGCACACCCGCACCCCCGTCCCGCGCAGACACTCCGCCGTGCCCGCCGAGCGGGTGGAAGGCGCACCGCTAACGGGCGTTCCGTGTCGCGCGCGTGACGCGCGAGACGCATGGTCGGTATGCCGAACCGCCCCCGTCCGTACCCGTGCCCCGGCCCCCCGCACCGCCCCCGCGGCGGACACCGGGCCGCGCCCGCACCGGAGGTGCCCCCGTGTCAGCCGACACCGCCGTGCCCGTACGAGCGCCGGAACCGCACCCCGCGGCCCCGAGTGCCCGTGCCCGCCGCCTCGACCGGGTGCGCGAAGCCCTGCGCAGAGCCGCCCCCGCGCTCGCGCTCTACGCCGCCGTCCGGCTCACCGGCATGTCGGTCATGGCGGGCTGGGCCTGGTGGATCGGACGGCATCCGCGCACGCTGCTCGGCCACTCCTGGGACGGCATCTGGTACGCCGACATCGCCCGGCACGGCTACGGCCTGATCATCCCCTCGCCCACCACCCGCGGGGTGGTCTTCAACGACCTGGCGTTCTTCCCGCTGTTCCCCGGTCTGGTGCGGGCGGTGATGACCGTGCTGCCGTTCACCGCGGTCACCGCCGGGCTGCTCGTCGCCTGGTTCTCTGCCGGCGTGGCCGCCTGGGGCATCTACGCGGTCGGCGAGCGGCTGCACGGGCACAAGCCGGCCACCGCGCTCGTCGTCCTCTGGGGGCTGCTGCCGCACGCGATCGTGCAGTCCATGGCCTACACCGAGCCGCTGATGACCGCCCTCGCCGCCTGGGCGCTCTACGCGGCTGTCACCGGACGGCGGCTGTGGGCCGGTGCGCTCGCGCTGCTCGCGGGGCTGTCGCGGCCCAACGCCGTCGCGGTGGCCGCGGCCGTCTGCGTCGGCGCCGCCCTCACCCTGGCCCGCGACCGGCGGGCCCGTACGGACTGGCGGGTCTGGGCGGGCGCCGCGCTCGCGCCGCTCGGCTGGACGTCCTACGTGCTGTGGGCCGGATTCCGCTCCGGCGGCGGGGTGCTCGGCTATTTCGACGTGCAGCGGCTGTGGGGGTCACGGTTCGACTTCGGGCGGGACGCGTTCCGGTTCGTCCGGCACCTCTTCATCGGCCGGGACGCCATGGCCTACTACGTGACCCTGGCGATCCTGGGCGTCGCGCTGGTCGCGCTCGTCCTGCTCTTCCTCGACCGGCCACCCGCGGTGCTGGTGGTCTACGCGCTGGTGCTCGTCGTCATCGCGGTCGGCGGCTCCAGCTACTTCGCGTCCAAGCCGCGCTTCCTGCTGCCCGCGTTCCCGCTGCTGCTGCCGGCGGCCCTGGCGATGGCGAGAGCCCGGCAGCGCACCGTCGTCGTGACGGTCGGCGCGCTGGCCGGGCTCTCGTTCCTCTACGGGACGTACCTGCTCACGGTCGCCCGCATGCCGATGTGAGACCGGCGGCACACGGGCCCCGCCGGTCGCCGGCCGGGGGCCGGAACGCTCAGGCGTCCTCGTCCGGCTTGTCGTCGCCGGACTCGGCGTCGGCCTCCAGGCCGAGCTGCTCGACGAGCCACTTGTCGAACTCGATCGAGGCGCGCACCCAGCTGACCGTGCTGGAGACGAAGTGCTCCAGGGAGACGCCGACGCCGATCAGCATCTGCGCCTCACCGATCAGCCGGACGGTGCCGTCGTCGTTGGTGTGGGTGTAGACCTTCGGCCACAGGGTGCGGCGGTTCCAGTCGTCGACGACCTCGAGGAGCTGTGCCTTTTCCTCGATGCCGTGCGGACGGTCGTAGAACGTCCGCACGGAGAAGACCTGCTGCTCGTCCTCGCCGCGGAACATGAAGTACGTACGGAACTGCTCCCACGGTGCGGCGAGGTCTCCCTCGTCGTCCACGACGTACTTCAGCTCCATCTGCTCGAGGAGCTGCTTGACCAGGTCCTGGTCGGGGATGACGGGGCCGGCCGGGCCCGTCTCCTGCGGTTCGGGCTGGCCCCCGAAATTCGGAATCGAGGACGGGTCGATGCTCACCGTGAATTTCCCTTCGTACGGTTCCCGCCATCCTCCCCCATGCCGGGCGGGGGCTGGCAACCCCCGCCCCCCGGGATCACGCCGCCGGTGACGGACCCGCGAGCGCTTCCCGCCGCTCCGGCCCCACCGTCAGGCCGTCCCCGGCCGGATCGACGTCCACCTTTACAGTGTCGCCCTCCCGGATCCCACCGGCCAGGATCGCCTTCGCGAGGCGGTCGCCGATGGCCGTCTGCACCAGGCGGCGCAGCGGGCGGGCGCCGTAGGTGAGGTCGGGCGCGGACCCGTCCGGGGCGTCCGGGCTCTGGCCGAGGGTGGCGAGCCAGTGCAGGGCGGGCTCGGTGACATCGAGGGTGAGGCGGCGGTCGGCCAGGCGCCGCTGGAGGTGGGCGATCTGGATGGTGGCGATCCGCTCCAGCTGGCCCACGCCCAGGGCGTGGAAGACCACGAGGTCGTCGAGGCGGTTGAGGAATTCCGGCCGGAAGGAGGCGCGGACGGTCTCCAGCACCTTCTCCCGCTTCTGGTCCTCCTTGAGCAGCGGATCCACCAGATAGGTGGAACCGAGGTTGGAGGTGAGGATCAGGATGGTGTTGCGGAAGTCGACCGTGCGGCCCTGGCCGTCGGTGAGCCGTCCGTCGTCGAGGACCTGGAGCAGGATGTCGAAGACCTCGTGGTGGGCCTTCTCGACCTCGTCCAGGAGCACGACGGTGTAGGGGCGGCGGCGGACGGCCTCGGTGAGCTGGCCGCCTTCCTCGTAGCCGACGTAGCCGGGCGGGGCGCCGACGAGGCGGGCCACCGAGTGCTTCTCGCCGTACTCCGACATGTCGATGCGGACCATGGCCCGCTCGTCGTCGAAGAGGAAGTCCGCGAGTGCCTTGGCCAGCTCGGTCTTGCCGACGCCCGTCGGGCCGAGGAAGAGGAAGGAGCCGGTGGGGCGGTCGGGGTCGGCGATGCCCGCGCGGGAGCGGCGTACGGCGTCGGAGACGGCGGTGACGGCCTCCTCCTGGCCGATCAGGCGCTTGCCGAGCTCCTCCTCCATGCGCAGCAGCTTCTGCGTCTCGCCCTCCAGCAGGCGGCCGGCGGGGATGCCGGTCCAGGAGGCGACGACGTCGGCGATGTCGTCCGGGCCGACCTCCTCCTTGACCATGAGGTCGCGGGTGGCGGCCTCCTGCTCGGCCTCGGCCTCCGCCTGGGCGGCGGCCGCGAGCTCGCGCTCCAGGCCGGGGATCTCGCCGTAGAGCAGCTTGGAGGCGGTGTCGAAGTCGCCGTCGCGCTGGGCGCGCTCGGCCTGCCCGCGCAGGTCGTCCAGGCGTTCCTTGAGCTCGCCCACCCGGTTGAGGGACTGCTTCTCCTTCTCCCAGCGGGCGGTCAGGCCGCGCAGTTCCTCCTCCTTGTCGGCGAGGTCGCGGCGCAGCTTCTCCAGGCGCTGCTTGCTGGCCTCGTCCACCTCCTTGGAGAGCGCGAGCTCCTCCATGCGCAGCCGGTCGACGGCGCGCTGGAGCTCGTCGATCTCCACGGGGGAGGAGTCGATCTCCATGCGCAGCCGGGAGGCCGCCTCGTCCACGAGGTCGATGGCCTTGTCGGGCAGGAAGCGGGAGGTGATGTAGCGGTCGGAGAGGGTGGCGGCGGCGACCAGGGCGGAGTCGGCGATCTGGACCTTGTGGTGGGCCTCGTAGCGGCCCTTGAGGCCGCGCAGGATCGCGATGGAGTCCTCCACGGAGGGCTCGGCGACCAGCACCTGCTGGAAGCGGCGCTCCAGTGCCGGGTCCTTCTCGATCCGCTCGCGGTACTCGTCCAGTGTCGTCGCGCCGACCATGCGCAGCTCGCCGCGGGCCAGCATCGGCTTGAGCATGTTGCCCGCGTCCATGGCGGAGTCGCCGCCGGCGCCCGCGCCGACGACCGTGTGCAGCTCGTCGATGAACGTGATGATCTGGCCCTCGCTGGACCTGATCTCGGCCAGGACGGTCTTGAGCCGCTCCTCGAACTCACCGCGGTACTTCGCGCCCGCGACCATCGCGCCGAGGTCGAGCGAGACGAGCCGCTTGTTCCGCAGCGACTCCGGGACGTCGCCCTTGACTATCCGCTGGGCCAGCCCCTCCACCACGGCGGTCTTGCCGACGCCCGGCTCGCCGATGAGGACGGGGTTGTTCTTCGTGCGGCGGGAGAGCACCTGCACCACGCGGCGGATCTCGGTGTCCCGGCCGATGACCGGGTCGAGCCTGCCCTCGCGGGCGGCGGCGGTGAGGTCCTGGCCGAACTTCTCCAGCGCCTTGTACGTGCCCTCCGGGTCCGGCGAGGTCACGCGCTGTCCGCCGCGGGCCGCCCCGAAGGCGTTCAGCAGCTTCTTCGCGGACGCGCCCTGCCGCTCCAGCAGCTCACCGGTGCGGCCGCCCTTGGCGGCGAGGCCGATGAGCAGGTGCTCGGTGGAGATGTAGGTGTCGCCCAGCTCGCGGGCGCGCTGCGAGGCGTCGGCGATGACGGCCAGCAGCTCGCGGTTGGGCTGCGGCGGCGCGACCGTCGACCCCTGCACGCTCGGCAGCCCGGCGAGCTCCCGCTCGGCACCCGACCGCAGCGCCGCGGCATCGGCCTCGACGGCCGCGAGCAGGTCCATCACGTTCTCGTTGTCCTGCCCGGCGAGGAGGGCGAGCAGCAGGTGCGCGGGCGTCATGTCGGCATGCCCTGCCGACACGGCCCGCTCACTGGCACCGCTCAGCGCCTCACGGCTCTTGTTCGTCAGCTCGGCATCCACGACTGTGCGCTCCTCCTCTGTGTCTGTGCTGCTCCGATGGCTGTCCTGCTGAAGCCAACGTGCGATAAGTTGAGCCTATTCCACTCAACCTTGTTCTGGCCAGCACGCCAGAGAAGTGGATCATGGACGCCCTGGCAGCCGGCCACGCCCCCTCTTCTCCTGGTCTTCCCATGGTCCGGCCGCGGGGAGCTCCCCGCGCCCCGGGGGCCGCCGCCGCGCCGATGCGGGCCGGGCGCTCCCCACTACCCTTCCCTGCATGGCTCACGATCTGCGCAACCTCTCCCCCGCCTACGCCGAGTTCTGGCGGGAGCGGCACCTCTGCACCCTGACCACCACCCGCCCCGACGGCAGCCCGCACCTCGTGCCCGTGGGCGTCACGTTCGACCCCGAGGCCGGGATCGCCCGCGTCATCACCAACAAGGGCAGCCGCAAGATCGCGAACATCCTGGCCGCCGGGGCGGACGGCGCCCGGGTCGCGGTGTGCCAGATAGGTGAGCGGCGCTGGGCCACGCTGGAAGGCGTCGCCGTCGTCCGCACCGAGCCGGAGGCCGTCGCGGACGCCGTCGCGCGGTACGCCGAGCGGTACGGGCGGACGCCCGCGCCCAACCCCGACCGCGTCCTCGTCGAGATCACCGTCACCAAGGCGCTGGGGCTGGTCTGAACCGACCCCGGTTGGCCCTGTGCTGATGCCGCGCGGCGCGGGCACTCGTACCGTCGGGATGACGGTCGTCTCGACGACAAGAGGAGTACCCACGTCATGAGCGGCGCCGAGAGCGCGGATCACGTCAGCGTCCATCTGACCGGCTGTGGACACCAGGACGCGGGCGCGGTGTTCCGCGCCCTGGAGGCCGCGTTCCCCGAGGGCGCCGGGCCGCCGCGCAGCGAGACGAACGCGGCGGGCCCGGAACACCCCATGGTGTGGTGCATGGTCGTCGACGCCCGCACCCGCCGCGCCCCCGCGAAGGCCGCGCCGGTCCCGCTGTCCGGCCCGGTCGACGCCGACCTCTTCGGCGCCGCGGACCCCGTGCGCCAGGTCGGCGAGGAACTGGCCATGGCCTTCACCGTGGAGAGCCGCGGCACGGTCCCGGGCGAGCACGAGCTGGAGGTCCGCCTCCGCCTCACCGGCTGAGGCCGCAGGCGACGAAAAGCCGGACGGAAGCCGGACAAAAGCCGGAGGGGCCCGTGGAGCGATCGCTCCACGGGCCCCTCCGGACCGGCTCAGCCCTGGTCGCGCCTGGGGCGCCAGACCACGAGCGCGCTCGTCTGCTGCACGTCCTGGTACGGGACCAGGTCGCGGCGGTACGACGCGTGCACCGCGGCCTCACGCTGCTGCATGGCCGTGGCGGCGCCCTCGACCGCGCCCTGGAGCTCCGCGATGCGCGCCTTGAGGGCGGACACCTGGTTCTCCAGCTCGATGATGCGCTTGATGCCGGCGAGGTTGATGCCCTCGTCCTGGCTCAGCTGCTGGACCTGCCGCAGCAGCTCGATGTCGCGGGCCGAATAGCGCCGGCCGCGCCCGGCCGTGCGGTCCGGGGAGACCAGGCCGAGCCGGTCGTACTGCCGCAGCGTCTGCGGGTGCAGACCCGACAGCTGCGCGGCCACGGAGATGACATAGACCGGCGACTCGTCGGTCAGCTGGAAAGGCTGTGCTGGTTCGAAACGCCGTCGTCGGCCGTCCATCTCATGCTCCCTTCGCGGCCTGGAACAGCTCGGCCCTAGGGTCCTGGCCCGCCGTCGCCTCGCGGTACGCCTGGAGGGCGTCCCGCGCCTTGTCGTCGAGCTCCTTCGGCACGGCCACCTCGACGGTGACGAGGAGGTCGCCGCGGGTGCCGTCCTTGCGCACCGCGCCCTTGCCCCGGGCGCGCATCGTACGGCCGTTGGGCGTGCCCGCCGGCAGCTTGAGGGTGACCGGGGGGCCACCGAGCGTCGGGACCTTCACCTCGCCGCCCAGCGCCGCCTCCGCGAAGGAGACCGGCACGGTGACGGTGAGGTTGTCGTCCTTACGCCCGAAGACCGGGTGGGTGTCGACGTGGACGACGACGTACAGATCGCCGTTCGGCCCGCCGCGCTCGCCCGGGGCGCCCTTGCCGCGCAGCCGGATCCGCTGGCCGTCGGAGACGCCCGGCGGGATACGGACCTGCATGGTGCGGGAGGACGTGGCCCGGCCGCTGCCCTTGCAGACGTCGCAGGGGTTCTCGGGAATCAGCCCGCGGCCCTTGCAGTCGGGGCAGGGATCGGTCAGCGAGAAGCCGCCGCCCGAACCGTGCGACACCTGACCGGTGCCGACACAGGTCGGGCAGACCCGCGGCGTGCCGTTCTTGTCGCCCGTGCCGGAGCACGTCTTGCACGCCGCCGAGGAGGACATCCGCAGCGGGACCGTGGCCCCGTCGACCGCCTCGGTGAAGCTGAGCGACACCTCGGACTCGATGTCCTGGCCCCGCCGCGGCTGCGTACGCGTGCCGCCGCCGCGGTTGAACAGGCCGCCGAAGACGTCGCCGAGACCGCCGCCGAACCCGCCGGCGCCCGCTCCGCCCTGGGCGCCTCCGAAGAGGTCGCCCAGGTCGAAGTTGAAGGAGCCGCCGCCCGCGCCGCCCGGCCCGGGACGGAAGCCACCGCTGCCGAAGAGGGCGCGTGCCTCGTCGTACTCCTTGCGGCGCTTGGGGTCGGCGAGGACGTCATTCGCCTCGGAGATCTCCTTGAAGCGCTCCTCTGCCTTGGCGTCGCCCTTGTTGGCGTCCGGGTGGTTCTCGCGTGCGAGCTTCCGGTACGCCTTCTTGATCTCGGCCTCGGTGGCGTCCTTGGGCACGCCGAGGACCTTGTAGTAGTCCTTCTCCACGAAGTCCTTGGTGCTCATCCCCGGCGTCCCTCCTTCCGGTCACTGCGGTCGGTCATAGCGTCAGCCCTTGTCCGGGCCACCGCTCTCCTCGGCCTCGTCGCCCTCGCCGTCGCCCTTCTGCGCGCCCGGCTGGGGCTCGGCGACCGCGACCCGCGCGGGGCGGATCGTCCGCTCGCCGATCCGATACCCCGGCTGCAGAATCTGCACGCACGTGGTCTCGGTGACGTCCGGCGCGTAGCTGTGCATCAGCGCCTCGTGCACCAGCGGGTCGAAGGGCTCGCCCTCCTTGCCGAACTGCTGCAGGCCCATCTTGGCGACGACCGTCTCCAGCGACTCGGCGACGGACTTGAAGCCGCCGACCAGCTCGCCGTGTTCACGGGCGCGGCCGACGTCGTCGAGCGTGGGGAGGAGCTCGGACAGGAGGTTCGCGACGGCGATCTCCTTGACCGTGACCCGGTCCCGCTCCACCCGACGGCGGTAGTTCTGGTACTCGGCCTGGAGCCGCTGGAGGTCCGCCGTGCGCTCGGCGAGCGCCGACTGGGCCTGGTCCAGCTGTGCCTGGAGCCCTACCTCGACCAGTTCTTCCCCGGCCGGGGCCGGGCCCGCCTGGTCGGCGGACCCGGCGCCCTGCGCCGCGTCTTCGGGGGTGGCGTCGGAGGGGACTTCAGGCTTCTCGTCGAAACCCGGGGTCTCCTCGGTCACGCCGCACCGCCCTTGGTGTCCTTGGGCTTCTCGTCGTCGACGATCTCGGCGTCCACGACGTCGTCCTCGGGCTTGGCCTGACCGGCGCCGGCGGCACCCTCGGCGCCCGCGGCACCCTGGGCGGCCTGCGCGTCGGCGTACATCGCCTGGCCGAGCTTCTGGCTGACCGCGGCGACCTTCTCGGTCGCGGTGCGGATCTCGGCCGTGTCCTCGCCCTTGAGCTTCTCCTTCAGCTCGGCGACAGCGGTCTCGACCTCGGTCTTGACCTCGGCCGGGACCTTGTCCTCGTTGTCCTTGAGGAACTTCTCGGTCTGGTAGACGAGCTGCTCGCCCTGGTTACGGGACTCGGCGGCCTCGCGGCGGCGGTGGTCCTCCTCCGCGTACTGCTCGGCCTCCTGGCGCATGCGGTCGACCTCGTCCTTGGCGAGCGAGGAGCCGCCGGTGACGGTCATCTTCTGCTCCTTGCCCGTGCCCAGGTCCTTCGCGGTCACGTGCATGATGCCGTTGGCGTCGATGTCGAAGGAGACCTCGATCTGCGGGACGCCACGCGGGGCCGGCGGCAGGCCGGTCAGCTCGAACATGCCGAGCTTCTTGTTGTACGCCGCGATCTCGCGCTCGCCCTGGTAGACCTGGATCTGCACGGACGGCTGGTTGTCCTCGGCCGTCGTGAAGATCTCGGAGCGCTTGGTCGGGATCGTGGTGTTGCGCTCGATCAGCTTGGTCATGATGCCGCCCTTGGTCTCGATACCGAGGGACAGCGGGGTGACGTCGAGCAGCAGGACGTCCTTGACCTCACCCTTGAGGACACCGGCCTGGAGCGAGGCGCCGATGGCGACGACCTCGTCCGGGTTCACACCCTTGTTGGCCTCCTTGCCGCCGGTCAGCTCCTTGACGAGCTCGGCGACGGCGGGCATACGGGTGGAACCGCCGACCAGGACCACGTGGTCGATCTCGGACAGGTTGATGCCCGCGTCCTTGATGACGTTGTGGAACGGCGTCTTGCAGCGCTCCAGCAGGTCCGCGGTCAGCTGCTGGAACTGGGCGCGGGTGAGCTTCTCGTCCAGGTGCAGCGGGCCCTCGGCGGACGCCGTGATGTAGGGCAGGTTGATCGTCGTCTCGGTGGACGAGGACAGCTCGATCTTCGCCTTCTCAGCGGCCTCGCGGAGGCGCTGGAGGGCCATCTTGTCCTTGGACAGGTCGACGCCGTGGCCGTTCTGGAACTGCTTGACCAGGTAGTCGACGACGCGCTGGTCCCAGTCGTCACCACCGAGGTGGTTGTCACCATTGGTCGCCTTGACCTCGACCACGCCGTCGCCGATCTCGAGCAGCGAGACGTCGAAGGTGCCGCCACCGAGGTCGAAGACCAGGATGGTCTGGTCGTCCTTGTCGAGGCCGTAGGCCAGGGCGGCCGCGGTCGGCTCGTTGACGATGCGCAGGACGTTGAGGCCCGCGATCTCACCGGCCTCCTTGGTGGCCTGGCGCTCGGAGTCGTTGAAGTACGCCGGGACGGTGATGACCGCGTCGACGACCTTCTCGCCCAGGTAGGCCTCGGCATCCCGCTTGAGCTTCTGCAGGATGAAGGCGCTCATCTGCTGCGGGTTGAAGTCCTTGCCGTCGATGTTGATCTTCCAGTCGGTGCCCATGTGGCGCTTGACCGACCGGATGGTCCTGTCGACGTTGGTGACCGCCTGGCGCTTGGCGACCTCGCCGACCAGCACTTCGCCGTTCTTCGCGAAGGCGACGACGGACGGCGTGGTCCTGGCGCCCTCGGCGTTGGTGATGACGGTGGGCTCACCGCCTTCGAGAACACTGACGACGGAGTTCGTCGTACCCAGGTCGATGCCGACCGCACGTGCCATGTCGATTCCTCCAGCTGACTTGAGTGGAACAGACTCAAGGGTGCAACACGGATCTCCCGCTGTCAACGGACATGAGTCGAGGCCACTCAACTCTTATGCGGGCCTTATGCGCAGGCGGGCGGGGGTGACATCGTCAGGACGGGCCGCCGCGGGGCCACTTGAGCGACACAGATCACCGGCGGTGCGCCTATATCGGGGGCGCGCGAGTGAGTAGTCTCGTACAGACCGGATAAGTTACTGATTAGTAATTCGCTCTCGCAGGTTCGAGGAGCCCGCCATGCAACTCGCCGCGATCATCGTGGTGCTGGTTCTCACTGCGGTCGCCGTGGCGCTGTTCGGCCGCGCCGTCGCGCAGTTCGTCAAATTCTTCAAGCTCGGCGCCCCGCTTCCGGCCGGTGCCCGCGTCGACGAACCAGGCCGCCGCACGCTCACCGTGGGCAAGGAATTCGTCGGCCACACCAGGATGAACAGATGGGGTGTCGTCGGCGTCGCCCACTGGTTCGTGGCCGTCGGCTTCCTCACCCTGGGCGGCACGATCCTCACCGCCTACGGCCAGCTGTTCAAGGCCGACTGGACGATCCCGTACATCGGCACCTGGCTGCCGTACGAGCTCTACATCGAGTTCGTCGGCCCGGCGACGGGCCTCGGCGCCCTCGCGCTGATCATCATCCGGCTGCTGAGCCTGCCCTCCCGCGCGGGCCGCAAGTCCCGCTTCGCGGGCTCGACGGCGTGGCAGGCGTACTTCGTCGAGTACGTGATCCTGGTGATCGGCCTGGCCATCTGGGTGCTGCGCGGGCTCGAGGGCTCGCTCCAGGGCGTCGACCACTACGAGGCCGCGTACTTCACCTCGTACCCGCTGATCATGGCCTTCAAGGGGCTCAGCACGGGCACGCTGCAGAACCTCACGTACCTCGCCGCGATGATCAAGCTCGCCGTGACGACGATCTGGGCCATCACGGTCGCCTCGAACATCGACATGAGCATCGCCTGGCACCGCTTCCTGGCGTTCCCGAACATCTGGTTCAAGCGGGAGTCCAGCGGCGAGGTGGCGCTGGGCGCCCTGCAGCCGATGGTCAGCGCGGGCAAGCCGATCGACTTCGAGGACCCGGGCGAGGACGACCAGTTCGGTGTCTCGCAGATCGAGCACTTCTCCTGGAAGGGCCTGCTGGACTTCTCCACCTGCACCGAGTGCGGCCGCTGCCAGTCGCAGTGCCCCGCGTGGAACACCGGCAAGCCGCTCTCCCCGAAGCTGCTGATCATGGCGCTGCGGGACCACTCGCACGCCAAGGCCCCCTATCTCCTGGCCGGCGGCGGCAAGGACGCGGAGGGCACCGAGAAGGCCACCGCCGAGCAGCTCAAGGACGTCCCCGCGGCGGCCCTGGCCGAGGCGGAGCGGCCGCTGATCGGGACGCTGGAGGCCGTATCCGACAGCGGCTTCGCCGCGGGCGGCGTCATCGACCCCGACGTGCTGTGGTCGTGCACCACCTGCGGCGCCTGTGTCGAGCAGTGCCCCGTCGACATCGAGCACGTCGACCACATCGTCGACATGCGGCGCTACCAGGTCATGATCGAGTCCTCCTTCCCCTCCGAGGCGGGCACGATGCTCAAGAACCTGGAGAAGAAGGGCAACCCCTGGGGCCTGGCCAAGAAGCAGCGCCTGCAGTGGACCAAGG
This sequence comes from Streptomyces sp. NPDC051173, assembly GCF_040689515.1. Classification (NCBI taxonomy): domain Bacteria; kingdom Bacillati; phylum Actinomycetota; class Actinomycetes; order Kitasatosporales; family Streptomycetaceae; genus Streptomyces; species Streptomyces sp. NPDC051173. Next base: position 276,564 of record NZ_JBFBBD010000001.1, on the reverse strand, counting down.
AGGTCGACTTCGAGGTCCCCGTCGTCGGCAAGGACATCGAGGACCTCACCGAGGTCGACTACCTCTACTGGGTGGGCTGCGCCGGCGCCCTGGAGGACCGGGCGAAGAAGACCACCAAGGCGTTCGCCGAGCTCCTGCACATCGCCGGCGTGAAGTTCGCCATCATGGGCGGCGACGAGAACTGCACCGGTGACTCCGCCCGCCGCCTGGGCAACGAGTTCCTCTTCCAGCAGCTCGGCCAGCAGAACGTCGAGATGCTCAACATGGCGTTCGGCGAGTCCGCCGAAGGTGAGGACGGGGCGGAGGGCGTGAAGGTCGAGAAGGCGAAGAAGAAGATCGTCGCGACCTGCCCGCACTGCTTCAACACCATCGCCAACGAATACCCGCAGCTCGGCGGCGACTACGAGGTCATCCACCACACCCAGCTGCTCCAGCACCTCGTCGACGAGGGCAAGCTGGTTCCCGTCACCCCGGTCGAGGGCCTGATCACGTATCACGACCCCTGCTACCTGGGCCGCCACAACAAGGTCTACACCCCGCCGCGCGAGATCATCGCGAAGGTGCCGGGCCTGCGCAACGAGGAGATGCACCGCCACAAGGAGCGCGGCTTCTGCTGCGGCGCCGGCGGCGCGCGCATGTGGATGGAGGAGCGCATCGGCAAGCGCATCAACAACGAGCGCGTGGACGAGGCGCTGTCCCTCAACCCGGACATCGTCTCCACCGCCTGCCCCTTCTGCCTCGTCATGCTGACCGACTCCGTCAACGGCAAGAAGAACGAGGGCAAGGCCAAGGAATCCATCCAGGTCGTCGACGTCTCCCAGCTCCTGCTCGAATCGGTCAAGACACCGGTCGAGCCCGAGGGCGACGGGGAGACCGCTGACGCACCCGAGCCCGAACCGGTGAAGTAGCCGGCTCGTACGCATCGCGTATTCCTGACGACGGCCGGTCCCCGCGTGACACCGCGGGGACCGGCCGTCTCCGCTTCCTGCCGCCGAGGCCGCCGTTCACACCTCGCCGGGCCCTGAGTTTTCCCCTAAGGGATGTCACAGGACGGCAGCAATGGCGGGGCCGATTCCACCGCCCCGGCTCCGCACTTCCCAGGAGCGGGTACGTTCGAAGCGTGGCTGGATTCAGGATGGGACGCGGACGGGACTCACACGACCCCGGTCCCGCGCAGCAAGGACAGCGCCCGGGGCAGCAGTACCAGGCCCCGTACGGCGGTCGGACCGGTGCCCAGGGCGGCGGTCAGCAGTGGCAGCAGCCACCGGGGTACGACGAACCGGAGTACTTCGGCGGCGGCCCGCAGCAGGGCTACGGGCCGTACGACCCCGGCCGCCCCGCTCCGCAGCACGGGCGGAGCGCCGACGATCCGGGCCACACCCAGCAGTTCGGCGTCGGCGAGGCGCCGGACGCCTACGGCGCGTACAACAGCGGCCCGGCGGGCGGCCCGTACGGCCACGACCCGCGCAACGACGGCTACGGCGACGGCTCCTACAGCGGCGGCACGTACGGCGACGGCACGTACGACAGCGGCGGCACCTACCGCGCGGGGCAGCAGATGCCCGCGCCGCCCGCCGGGCCGCGCCTGCCGTGGAAGGAGCTGCTGAAGGGCATCGTCCTGCGCCCGTCGGCCACCTTCTGGCAGATGCGCGACCACGCGGTGTGGGTCCCGGCCGTGATCGTCACCTTCGTCTACGGCCTGCTCGCCGTCTTCGGCTTCGACAAGGCCCGTGACGACGTCCTGCACGCCACGCTCGCGAACAGCATCCCGTGGGTGCTGATGACGGGCGTGCTCGTCGTGATCTCCGGCCTGATCCTCGGCGCCGTCACCCACACCCTCGCCCGGCAGCTCGGCGGCGACGGCATATGGCAGCCGACGGTCGGCCTGTCGATGCTGATCATGTCGATCACGGACGCGCCGAGGCTGCTCTTCGCGATGTTCCTGGGCGGGAACAGCACGATCGTCCAGGTGCTCGGCTGGGCGACCTGGCTGGCGGCCGCCGCGCTGTTCACCTCGATGGTGAGCAAGTCGCACGACCTGCCGTGGCCGAAGGCGCTGGGCGCGTCGGCGATCCAGCTGGTCGCCCTGCTGTCGATCATCAAGCTGGGCACGCTGTAGGACTGCCCGTCTGCCATAGGGCCACAGGGAAGGGCCCCGGTCGCATCACTTCGCGACCGGGGCCCTTCCCTGTGCAATGACACCTCTACGCATTTATGCGCGTAGAAGACTTACGCGTCGAGGATCTGACCCTCGCGCCGGACGACCGGCGGTTCCACGCTCCACGGGAAGTTGATCCACTCGTCGGTGCGCTTCCAGACGTACTCGCAGTCCACCAGGGAGTGCGACTTCTGGTAGATCACGGCGCTGCGGACCTCGGCGACGTGATCCAGGCAGAAGTCGTGCACGAGCTTCAGCGTCTTGCCGGTGTCGGCGACGTCGTCGACGATCAGAACCTTCTTGTTCGAGAAGTCGATCGCGTTGGGCACCGGCGCGAGCATCACCGGCATCTCCAGCGTGGTGCCCACACCGGTGTAGAACTCCACGTTGACCAGGTGGATGTTCTTGCAGTCCAGCGCGTACGCCAGGCCGCCCGCGACGAAGACGCCGCCGCGCGCGATGGAGAGGATGATGTCCGGCTCGTAACCGTCGTCCGCGACGGTCTGCGCCAGCTCACGGATGGCCTGGCCGAAGAGGGGGTAGGTCAGATTCTCGCGGATGTCACTCACTGTTGCTGTTCGCCTTGTCCCTGCTCAGACCTGCGTGCGGTGAAAGTTCTGGAAGGACCGCGAGGGCGTCGGCCCGCGCTGGCCCTGATAGCGGGAGCCGTGCTTCGCGGACCCGTAAGGATGCTCGACGGGTGAGGTCAGCCGGAACATGCACAGCTGCCCGATCTTCATCCCCGGCCACAGCTTGATCGGCAGCGTGGCCATGTTCGACAGCTCCAGCGTCACATGACCGGAGAACCCGGGGTCGATGAACCCGGCCGTCGAGTGCGTCAGCAGACCGAGCCGGCCGAGGCTGGACTTGCCCTCCAGACGGGAGGCCACGTCGTCGGGGAGCGTGATGACCTCGTACGTCGAGGCGAGCACGAACTCACCGGGGTGCAGGATGAACGCCTCGTCGCCCTCCGGCACCACCTCACGGGTGAGGTCCGCCTGCTCGACCGCCGGGTCGATGTGGGGGTACCGGTGGTTCTCGAACACCCGGAAGTAGCGGTCCAGCCGCACATCGATGCTCGAGGGCTGCACCATCGATTCGTCGAACGGGTCGATGCGCACCCGGCCGGCGTCGATCTCGGCCCGGATGTCCTTGTCTGAGAGAAGCACGGGTCGAGGATACGCGGAGAAGACGGACAACGCGGGCCCGGTCCGATCGGACCGGGCCCGCGAGGCGCTCAGCGCTCCTTGATCACCGCTTCTGGACCGCCACCGGCACGGAGTGCCGCAGCCTGGCACAGCGCGGGCAGCGGAGCAGTCGTCCCGGGCCGAGCCGGCCGGGACCGAGGTTCTGCATCGGGAACGAAGCGGTGCTGAACACGTGCCCTTCGGCACAACGAACGACGGTGCGCTCCATCGAGCTCCCTTTCCCCATGGTGTTGCTCATGCGCGCCTCCGGCGCGACATGAAAGACAAAAGCCACATTAGGGGATGGGTCGCGGCGACTCGCACCCGGCACTCCAGACCGCCCCCGCCGACTTGCCGACCCCTACCGTACGCCTCAACTCCCGCCCGCCGAGGCCGTGTCCCCACCGCCTTCACCAACCCCGCCAATGACGCGAAGACCCTCACGGCACGTGCACCGGGGGCCTTCGATGGGGTAGAGTGTGCGACGATACGACGCTCCGGAACGGGCGTCCGCGCGGGTGTAGTTTAATGGTAGAACATGAGCTTCCCAAGCTCAGAGCGCGAGTTCGATTCTCGTCACCCGCTCTTGGAAGAACCCTCAGGTCAGCGACCTGGGGGTTCTTTGTTGTCTAGACCTGTTGCGGGGTTCCGTGCCCTCCGCGTGCCCCAACTGCGGTCGATCAAGGCTCACATGCCGCCGCCGCACCACTTTCGACCGGTGCGGCAGCGGAGACGTCTCGCATCGCGAGACGCTCTCCCAGTGACGCGCGCCACCACGAGGGCCCGCTCCTTCGTCGCATCAGCGGGCCGCGAACCGGTAGGCCTCGGCCTGAGGGCCATGCGGGACGGGAAGACTCGCACTCCACGCGCCTCCAGGAGGTGAACCATGTTGCCGACGGGGGCGACACCCAGACCCCAGCCGGTGCGTACGAACTCCGCAGCCCGCCCGGCGGAGCAGTCTTCGCCCCCTGCGTCCCGGATACGGGACCTGCTCTTCCTCCCGTAAACGGCTGAAGGAAGTGAGAGTGGGGAGGTCCGGCGCCCCGCGCGCCAGAACGAGCCGGGATGCGGTGGTCGCAGGAGTGTGCTCCGCCGGAGCGGCCAGCCGGTCCGCTGTCGGTGAACCGCCCGGCCGGCGGGCCCGTCCCGGCAAGCCCCGAATCACTGACGGCGTTTCAGTGCTTTTGCGCCCGATGTCGGCTCGACCGGTCTGCCCGGCGTGAAGTTCCGATAAGTTGCGGTGCCGAACGATCAACGATTCACGCCAGACCCCGATGCGGAGTACGACATGAGCACCTATCCGGGCGGCGCCGCCGGACCTGCCGACTGGGCGGCCTCGGGGGCGACAGGCCCCAACGGCTCCTATCGGAACCAGACCCTGAAGTACCAGCAGATCGAGCTGAGTTTCGACGAGTCGGTCACGCTCCGGACGGTCATCGGCCACTGGGCGACCGCGGCCTTCGCCGCGTCCCTGGTGTGGCTGGTCTGCGGGCTGTTCGGCCTGCTGACGAACGACTTCGACTTCGAAGAGGCCGGTACCGCCTTCAGCGTGGGCGGCATCCTGGCCTTCATCGTCTTCTGGCTGATCCTGCTCTTCTCCTCCTTCACCGAGCCCGTCTCGGAGTGGCGGACCCTGCTGGAGGACAAGGCGCAGGCGTCGCCCTCCGCCTATGCCGCGATCTACGGCGCGCTGTCCCACCGCCGCATCCCGGTGACGGCCGTGCCGTCCCGGATCCGCAGCGACATCCTGCAGCCGGAGGCGGTCACCAATCGTCTCGTCATCAGCAGCGGGCGATATGTGGCCTACATATCCGTCTTCGAGTACGGGACCAGCCTCTACCTCGGCTGGACGATGTGGCGCATCCGCCCCGGCGCGGTGATCATCGGCACGTATATCAAGGACCTCGTCGGCGGGCTCATGGGCCGCACCGGTGACGTCAGCCAGATGCTCCGCACCGAGCGACCGCGCGCCATGCGGGAGGCCGTGCACTCGGCGGTCCGGGAAGGCGTGGAGATCGCGGTCCAGGGCATCGAGGTGCCCATCGCCTCGGCCTTCGGACAGGACCTGCCCGTCATGACCGCGCCGGGACAGGGGCCGGCCGGCCCGCCGGCTCCGCCCGCGCCGCCCGTCATGCCTGTCGCGCCGCCGACCCAGCCCGTACCGCAGCCCGCGCCGCCGGTTCCGCCTGCGCCGGGCGGGCACACCGGGCATCCCGTGCCCCCCGCAGCACCCGGCGGCCACGGCCCCGCTTCCCGGTGGACCCACTGAGCGGCATGGGCCGGCAGACCGACAGGACGCCCCCGCCGGGCGTCCTGACCGTCGGCGACGGCACATCGGTGTGGGCCTGGGCGGCCGTCCGCATCGAGGCCGCCGCCGACCTCACCGAGACCAGGGAGTACGCCGACCTCACCGAGGACGAGCGCCGGACCAAGGCGGTCGCGGCAGAGACTGCCTGGCTGGCGGGCCAATGGGACACCCGCCACGACGCCCGCATCGAGCTGCGCTATCTGACCGACCCGGTCGAGCGCAGGATCTCGTGCGCCCTGCTGGCCCGGGTGCGCAGTGACGGGGCGGCCACGGCAGAAGACTCCGCCGTGACCGCGGTGCTCGCGCTCCGCGACCGGCTGGGGCAGCTGCCGCACCACGTCCACACCGCCCCGGTCGAGGACGCGGCCGAAGTGGCGCGGTGGCTCACGCCGTTCACCCCCGACCCGGCCGGCCTGGCCGAGATCCGCAAGCGCTACCGGACGGGCCTGCCCAACCGGCCCGACGCGGGCGTGCAGTACTACCTCTCCCCGCAACCGTTCACCGCCGCGGCGCCGCCGTGGGACGCGCTGTGGCAGGCGCTCGCGGCACACCCGTACCCACTCATGCTGACGGTCGGCCTCGAACCGTACCGAGTGCCCGACGACCTCGGACCGATGCTGCACCGGATCGCCACCCACTACGGGCGGCTGGCGACGCCGGGACAGCTGCCGGAGGGCCTGTGGAGCCCGGCGACCCAGCTGGCCCCGGACAACTTCGCCGTGGACGCCGCGAAGGTGTACGCGGACGCCGCGCGCCGCTACACCGACCGCGCCTTCCGCATCCGCATCGCGCTCGCCTCCCCGAACCCGCTCCCCGAGTCCCTCGCCGAGCTCGTCGGCGCCACGGTCTCCCCGCAGGAACGGCCCGGCCAGGGCACCACGCTGACCGAGACCTTCACCGGTCCCGCGCACGTCACCGTACGGCCGGCGCCACCGGAGCTCGCGGCGGCGTGGACCGGGATCACGACACTGGAGCACGCCCGCTGGGGCGGCGACCAGCGCTGGCAGCTGCCCGAACCGCTGTCACCGCCGCTGCGCCTGCTGCCCGAGCTGGTCGATGCGCGGGAGGCGGGTGCCGCGCTGCGGCTTCCCCTCGCCGTGCACGGACACATGCCGGGCTTCCCGGTGCGCAGGCCCGACATGGCCCTGGAGACCGACTACCGCCCGGACGGGCCGGCCCTCGAACTCGGCCGCCAGCTGGTGCACGGCGCGCCGGCCGGGCCGCTCGGTGTCGGACTGGGGTCCCTCACCCGGCACGCGCTGTTCGTCGGGACGACCGGCTCGGGCAAGACCAACACGACCCTGGCCTTCTGCCAGCAGCTCTGGCGGGACCACAAGGTGCCGTTCCTCGTCCTCGAACCGGTGAACTCCGAGCTCGACGACTACCGCTGGCTCGCCACCCGCCCCGGCTTCGAGGACCTCCTCGTCCTCACCGTCGGCGACGAGACGACGGCGCCGTTCCGGCTGAACCCCTTCGAGGTGCCGCACGGGGTCCGGATCAGCACTCACACGGCCGGGCTGCTCGCCTGCTTCGACGCGGCGTTCGGGCTCTGGGACCCGCTGCCGGCCATCTACAACCGGTCCCTGCGCAACACATACGCGCGGAAGGGCATCGTCCCCACCGACATCTCCACACCCGCCCACACCGGGTCGTGGCCCACCCTCCGCGACTTCATCGCCGAGATGCGCAAAGAGTGCGATCAGCTCGGGTACTCCGGCGAGGTCAAGGACAACATCATCGCCGCGTCCAGGCTGCGGGCCGAGTCCCTCGCGGAGGGCGCCTGCGGCAGCACGCTGGACTGCGCACGCTCGTACCCCGTCGAGGAGTTGCTCAGCCGCCCCGTCGTCATCGAACTGGCCGGCGTAGGCGACAACGAGAAGGAACAGTCCCTCGTCACCGCGCTGATCCTGCAGACCATGACGGAGCACTACAAGGCGACCCGGCGGGGAGACGGCCTCTCCCACATCACCGTCATCGAGGAGGCCCACCGGCTGCTCGGACGGCCCGTCGCCTCCGGCGGAGACGGCAAGGAAGGAAACGCGCAGGCCCGCGCGGCCCAGGCCTTCGCCAACACGCTCGCCGAGAACCGCAAGTACGGGGAAGGCCTGGTGATCGTCGAGCAGGTCCCCGAGAAGCTCATCGAGGACGCGTACAAGAACACGAACCTCAAGGTCATGCACCGGCTGCCGTCCGCCACGGACCGGGAGCTCATCGGCGGCACGATGCGGTTCTCCCCCGACCAGGAGCGCTACGCGTCGTCCCTGGAACCCTTCCAGGCCTTCGCCCACCACGACGGCATCGACCGGCCTGCCCTGATCCGGGTGCCGAACGTACGGGCCGAGGCGGCCGCGGAAACCGGGGCGGCCCGGGCACCGCTCGCCGACAGCGCGGAACTGGCCGACCGCTTCCGCGCCTTCGCGGCGGCGACCCCGGACGTCGACGCGGCACTCGCCCCCTTCGCCGACTGCGAAGGCTGCCGACACCGCTGCGCGTTCCGCTCACGGGCGGCGACCGCGGTATGGCCGGAGCACGGGGCCGAGTTGAAGAAACGCGTCGTCGACTACCCCAAGACGTCAGCCGCCCAGGCCGAATGGTGGTCCCGCACCGCGGAATGGGTGGCTGACATCGCCGACGCGGTCGCCCCGCCGGGCGCGGGGGCGGACGCGGTCGCCGACTACCGCGCCTGCGTCTTCATCCACCTCGCGCAGGCGGCGTGGAAGCGGAAGACACTGCCGTGGGTGCGTCTGTACCGCAGCAACGCCAAGGCTGATGCCGGTGCCGACACGAGAACTGAGTCATGAGCGATCGCCCCACCGAGACCGAACGACCACCCGAACAGCCGCCGTCGTCGGAATCCGGAGCGGACGAGGCCCCCGAACCGACGGCGGCGCAGGACGCGCCCGAACCGTCCTCGCCCGGGTCAACGCCCGAGCGGCCCGACCAGACGCCTGAACCCGGCGGCAACGCCTCCGACGGGGGTGAGGATTCCGACGACGCGCCGGAGCCGGCGGAAGCAGAGGACTCCGAGAAGGCAGGGGAGACAAAGGAGGCACCCGCCGAGCCCGAGAACGTGGACGAGCCTTCCGACGGGGGTGAGGCTTCCGACGCCGCACCGGAGCCGACGGAGCCCGGGGAGCCCGAGCAGTCGTCCGAACCCGGGTCCGAGGCAGGGTCCGACGACGCACCGGAACTTCCCGCACCCGAGGACACACCCGCGGCTGAGGCGGAAGAGCCGCCGCCGGAAGAGGCAGCGGAAGCACCCTCGCGCGCCGAGAGCGTGAATGATCCGGACGAAGCCCCTGATCCCCCCGAGCCGCACGACAGGGACACTGCCGCCACTGCCGAGCAACCACCAGAGGAGCCCCCACCAGCACCCGAAGCTCAGCCTCCGGCCGGTGAGGCCCCGGAGCCCGCCGCGTCGGTCGACGACGCTCCGGAACCGCCCGCGCCAACGGACGTACCGGAGCCGCCTACCGACACTCCGCCCCCGGCCGACGAGGCCCCGAAGCCGCCGACTGATGCTTCGGATCCGGCCGATGACGCTCCGGATCCGGCTATGGACGGTCCGGAGCTGGCCGATGAGGCGCGGGACTCGCCTGCGGACGAATTCACCGGTCCCGATACGGCGGCCGGGGAGACCGTCCCACCAGAGGACGACAACCGCATCCGCCAGGCCCTTGAGCCGAAGGCCGAGTTGGAGGTCGACGAGTCCGAGGGGGCGGCCGAACAGTACGGCAACGACGCGCTGCGCGACGGCCCCGGTTACCAGGAGGAGATCGACGACCAGCTGGGGGCGCGCGGCCTGGACCACTCCGAGCATGACAAGTTCCGCCTCACCCGGACCAACGAGCTGAGCGAGGCGCAGGCCCGCGAGGTCATCGGGGTCCGTGACGCGATCAAGCTCGACGAGGGCCGCATGGTGACCAAGGTGATCACACCCGAAACCATGCAGGCCTACCTGGACAACGTCACAAAGCTCGGCAAGGACGACTTTCATCCCGATAAGTTCCGCGGTTCCATCGCGCGTGGCTGCGACACCGCCGACCTGCGCAACATGGATCAACTGCGCGACGGGCTCGCTCTTGACGACGGCGGGGCCGGTTGGACCCCCGTTCCTCCGGGCGCGTCCGAGGCGTACCAGCTGCGATTCCCGGCACCGCACGACATGCGCGCCGAGCCGAGCCTCGGCGCCGTCGGCGATCAGAGGCTGGCCGACCACGTCGCCGACATGGCCGGCCAGAGCCAGGGGCGGGCCTGGCGTGACCCGTTCCTCGGCACCGGCTACACCGGCGGGGGTGTCCCGGAGTGGATCGCCGAGTCCACCGGCTTCCCCCACCATGCTGAGATCTGGCGTATGCACGCCGACGGCTCCGAAGAGGCCGTCGGCTTCTTCGACAAGAACGAAGGACTGTGGAATGACTATGACTGACCCTGCGAGCCACCCCTCCCCGGTCAACGGCGAAGTCGCTGTCTTCCGCGGTGATCTCTATCGGACCCGTGACGCCGTGGGGCTGTGGCCCTGCGTCGAACTGCTGCCCGAGCCCGGCCGTCCCGCACCTGAAGGGCTCGCGCCGCGCGAGGCCGCCGACGGGTCGGTGGGGTATCCGGTCGCGCCGGAGCGTCTGGAAGCCTGGTACGCCGTGACGTGGACGTTCCGCTGGCGCGGCGAGCTTTTCGAGTGCACCGCCGCCACGCCCACCACGCTCACAGGCGACTACCTCGGCTCCGACGAACACTTCGCCAAGGAGCACCTCAGGCGCCGGGGTATCCCCTACCGCGGCGTCTTCCCGCGCAACGAGGTGACAGAGCTGGAGGAGCACCGCGAAGATCTGCTCCAGCCTCTGCACGTCATGGTGCAGCGTTTGACCGAAGCTGACCATTTCCGCCCCAAGACCTACGCGGTCTACCACGGCCGGACGTATCCGGCTGCCGCCGAGGCCGACGCCTCGGGCCTCATCGCGCTGACCACCGGGGACGACCGACCTGAGGGTCTCGTCGCCGATCCCCGGGACCCGGGTGCCGGGCACTTCCTGGCCGCCCCGGAGCAGTTGGAGGCCTGGTACCGGATCCACTGGACCTTCCGCTGGCGGGGCGGCCCCTTCGACGCCGTCGGGGCGGTGGACGGCAGGATCAAGGGCGTCTACACGGGCGGCAGCTGGGGCTTCGCGGACAACATGATGCTGACCGACGAGTCGAGTCCCGACGGAGGGCAAACCCGGTACACGGTCAGGGCGGGCCTCGGCGGTGTCACCGACCTCGAACAGCACCGCACCGACCTACTGGCCGAGCAGTAGCCGAGGCCCTGGCGGGCCTGGGGTCACAGGTTCATGGCCCACGGGGAGGGGACCTCCGACAGCGCGCTCGCGGACAGCCGGCACGGTTTCGGGGCTGAAGGACGCGGTGTCTGCGCCAGTCACGCCGTCAGGTGCGCGATCCGGCCGAGCTCCGGGCGGAGGGTCTCCGCCGACGCCGGGTCGGCCGCGCGCAACAGGGCCCAGGCGGCATGGGCGTTGCGGGCCGCGCGGCGGGTCTCCACGTCCGGGGCCCCGGCCTGGCGGCGGCGCTCGGCGGCGAGCACGTGCAGCCGGGTGGCGGCGGCCCAGTCGTCGCGCAGTAGCAGGGACAGCCAGGCGCGGGTGGCCAGCGCGCCCAGGGTGTGGGGGTGGAGGGGGCCGAGCTCCGCGGTCAGCACCGTCTCCAGGTCCTCGGCCGCGGCGGCCGCCCCCGCCAGGTCGCCCCGCAGCTCGGCGGTGACGACCCGGCCGAGCAGGGCGGCGTGACGGGGCCCGAGCGGCCCGGCCCGCTCGGTGAGGGCCGCGAGTGCGACGGCAGGAGCCGGCGCCGGGTGCGGGGCCGGGGCCGGGTGCGGGGCGTCCAGCGGGGTCACCGCGCCGTCGTGATCGACTATCAGGGGCCAGACCGAACCGTCGGGCTCCTTGGCGTTGATCCGCACCGGATGCCCGCGGCGGGCGGCCCGTACGCGGATGTCGGCCAGGGCGGACGTGCGCGCGTCCTGCCCCGGCAGGTTCTCGACCGGCTCCCCGTCGACGGTGGTTTCTCCCGTGGCGCTGATCACGATCGTGTACACGGGTGTCAGAGGGACCGAATCGAGGTCCGTCACAACAGGCATGGCCAATCCTTACTTCCCGCCGGTCCCCTTCGGTTCGGCCGCACCATCATCACCCGGGTCATCCCGCGTTGGGGTAGTAGGGGGGTGACCAGCCCAGGTACTTCGCGCCCCACTTCGTCTCGATGTCGGTGGCGGGGACGATGGATATCTCGCCTATCGCCCCGATGTCGTTGGACGCGATCTTGCCGTCCCCGACGTAGATCGCGACGTGGCCGGCGCGGTGCCCGGTGTCCCAGAACATCAGCGCGCCCGGCGGCGGGTTGCGGTCGCCGTCGTGACGCATGTCCTTGGGCATCTCGACCTGGTAGTGGTCGATGGCGTAGTTGGTGCCGGAGGAGTTCCAGCCGTACGCGATCGAGGTGAAGGCCAGGCACCTCTGGTACCAGCCGGAACGGTGGCTGTCCGCTTCGGCGCGCGCCCACTTGATGGCGTCTTCGGTGGAGCGGCGGTTGACGACCTTGGGAGGCCAGGACGACTTGCCGTCGTGGAACGGCTCCCCCGGGCTGCCGGGCTGGCTCGTACCCGAACCGGATGTGTCGCAGTTGTCCGTCGGCTCGTCGGGGTCCTTGCTGCCCTTGCCGCTGTCCGCGGGCTTGCCGCTCGATCCGCTGTCGCCGGTCTTGCCCTTCTTACCGGGGTGGTTCTCGCCCGAGCGCTCCAGGTCGATGCCGGCTTCCTTGGCGATGCTGCGGGCCTGGGTCTCCTTCGGCCCGTAGGCGTCGGCGAAACCGGACCGCTGCACCTTCTGCGCGGCGTCGTTCAGCGAGAGGTTCTCCCACGGGACGTCGTCGAGCCCCGGCGGGTCGCCGCTGTCACCGCCGAAGAAGAACATGTGGGCCGCGTACTTGGGATCCAGGATCTGCTCTCTCGTGCCCCAGCCCGACGAGGGCCGTTGCTGGAAGAGACCGAGGGAGTCCCGGTCCCCGTAGCTGATGTTGTCCAGCTCCGACTCGGCGAGCGCCGTCATCAGCGCGATGAGCGTGGCCCGGCCGGGCAGCTTCCCGTCCTTGGCGACCTGATCGATGGTCTTCGCGTTCGCCACCTGGCGAGCGCGCAGGTCCTTGCTCGCCCCGCCCGTCGCGTCCCCTTTGCTGCCGTTGCCCGACGGACCGTCGTCGGCGGGCTGTCCGGGCTTGCCGCAGCCCATGGCGTACGCGCCGCCACTGCCGCCGAGGCCGCCGAGCGCGCCGAACAGGATCAGGAAGGCCATGAACAGGGCCGCGATCGGCAGGCCCAGCTTGACCATCAGGGCACGTCGGGCTCCCCCCGCCGCCAGGGCGAGGGCCTCACGTCCGTCCAACGACTCAGACCCCCAGGATCCTGCCCACGCGCCAGCCGTCCTCGCCGCGCATGATCTCGGTCAGCAAGACCTTGGTCTCGGTGTACTTGCGGTAGCCCGCGACCGTGGTGTCCACGGTCACCTTGCGCCACACGCGCGTGGGGGTGTCCGCCTGCTGGCGCACCCGGTCGTCGTCGGCGGGTCCTACGGTGACCTTGTCCACCGTGGACACGCCCCCGTTGGAGACCAGTTCGCCCCACGCCTTGTCGTCGAACTGCTCGAGGTTGTCCCGCAGAGCGGAGGTCATCCACGGCGCCGCGCGACGCACCGCCGCCTTGTGGGTCTTGTCCACCGGCGGGTTACGGGCCCAGTAGGCACGCGCCCAGTCCTCCGCCGTCTTCTCCGGCTTGCTGAGGTCCGGCTTGGCGGAGTCGGAGGGGGACGTGGCCGGAGAAGGGCCGCTGCCCTGTCTCCAGCGCATCTCCCCCGGCCGCGCCTCCTCCGGGGAAGCCTCGGCTCCCGGCTGTACGACCCGCGCCGGCGCGTCGTGGCTCGGCCACCAGTGGGTGGCGGCCGCCCCGAGGGCCAGGAACCCGGCGATCACCAGGATGGCGCCGCCCGCGGTGACCGGCTCCCGGCGCCGCTCCTCCGCCAGGCGGCGCTTGAGCTCCACCTTCTGGCCCTTCCGGTAGACCTTGCGGGCCCGGCGGCGCAGGGACCGCTTGGGCGCCGTCTCGATCTCCTCCGGGTACTCGTACGGGGTCTTGAGCAACTCCCGCCACTCGGCCGGGTTCCGGGGCCCCTTGTCCTTGCTCACTGGGCTCACTTGTTCCTTCCGCGACGGCGGTTGGGGGCCGGGGTACGGGCCGCGGTGGAACCGCCGGAGGAGGGCGGACGCTTCTTCCCGCCCGAGGAGCCGGTCCGCTGCGCGGTGGTCTGCTCCCTGCGGAGGCCATTGATGCGCTGCTGCCGGGACGCCTGGCTCAGCTTCGGTCCCTGGCGGAAGGTATGGACGTCCTGGCCGTTGCCGGGCTTCGAGGACGACGGGTTGCGGCGGCTGCTCGCGGACTTCGCCTGTCCCGCCTGCGCGGAGCCGTTCCGGGCGCTCTGGCTGTTCTGGCTCTTCTCGGTGTTCTGGGTGCTCTGGGTGCGAGCCCGACCCCGATGAGCAGCCACCGTCGCGGACTTGGATTGCATGCTTGCCACGGTGGTGGTGCGACGCTCCGGCAGGTCCACGGCCGTGCCCGCACCCTTGCGGTACGCGCCCGCGCGGGTCACTCCGCCGGAAGCGCGCGGGCCGTCCGAACCCATGGCCCGCTCGTCCGCGCCCGATCGATCCGATCCGTCCTTGGACTTGGCGCCTCCGCGCACGCCGAGCGGAACGGTGCTGTTGGTGGCGGCCCATGAGCTCATGGCCATGGCCTTGCCGACGTGGGAGACCTTCTCGTCGAAGGCCTTCGCGCCCTTGCGCGCACCCGTGGCCGCGGCCTTGCCCGCTTGCTTGCCGGCCCAGCCGGTACCGCGCGCGGCCTTCCCGGCCGTCCAGCCGGTGGCCCTTCCGGCCATGCGGCTGGCCCCGCGTCCCATCGCCATGCCCAGCGCCGAACCACCGGGGGTCAGCGAGCCCGAGACACCGACGATGCTCTCCATCACGGAACGGAACTTGAACGCCACGATCGCGCTGGTGATGCTGACACCGGCGGAGGCGAAGTAGCCGTACGTGCCCAGCATCGTGATGCTGACGGTGTTCAGGACCAGGACCACGCCCAGCACCATCGTGCTCACGAACGACTGCATGGCGAAGCCCAGAAGGGCGTCGAACCAGCGCATGCCCCACTGCCGAGGTCTGCCGGGGATCACCCACAGACAGGCGAAGACCACCCCCGCGAGCAGCAGCATCAACGCGCCGATCAGCGAGGCGAGAGAGGCGAAGGCCAGGGCGATGGCGAGCACGGCGAAGAGCACGGCGCAGATGAAGGCGGCGATCGCGACCGTGACGCGGCCGGCGTTCTTGCCCTGCCGCCACTTCATGGCCGGTACGCCGACGTCACTGTCGCTGAGGTCTTTACTCAGGTACTCCTTGCGGGCGTCGTCGAAATCGTCGTCGTCCGGCTTCTTGTCCGTTCGCCTGAGGGTTTCCTCACCGTACTGCTTGCAGGTGTTGAGGTTGCCGAATTCGGCGATGCACCAGGGAGTGACGACGTACGAGCGCCAGATCGCGTCGGAGGACTTGCGGACCAGCTTGTTCTTCTTCGACTCCTCGGCTTTCTTCTGCTCGTTGGGGTCTGTCTTCGGCTTGCCGTCGTCCTCCGTCTGTCCGAGGTTCGCGTCCCCCTTGACCTCGAAGGGCTCCTTCACGTCGCGGTCCATGCCGGCGCTGGTGGCCTCCGCGGCGATGCTGGCACCGACTTCGCGCACGCTGTCGATGCCGTCGACCCATACCTGGGGGGTCGATATCAGCGACACCGCCAGAATTCCCGAGGCCGCCACCCAGCCGAGCTGGCTGAGCCCGCTGCCGCTCGCCTTCCGGTGGTTGGCCCAGGCCACCATGGCGCCCACGGCCAGGGCCGAGGGCAGCAAGGTCGCGGAGACCGTTCCGGCCGCGCCGGATATGGACTTGATGATCGCGTCGTGGATGTCCTGGACCTTGGTGAGGTCCATCGTCCACTGGACGGCGACCACGGCCGACTGGGTGACGAAGACCGTCAGCCCCATGAAGAGTTCGGCCATGCCGTTGAGCATCGACCAGCCGATGTCCTTCCAGCCCAGCTCGCTGTCCAGCCGGTAGTAGAGCGCGGCGCCGAACTGCTCGTAGAGGGTGTGGCCGCCGCCCTGCCCGATGCTGGGGGTGCGCAGGAGGTCGCCGATGCCCGCCGGCTTGTATTTGTCGTACTTCTTGTCATCGGCCGCCGCGGCCCCGGCGGTCACCATCAGCGTGGTGAGCGCACCGAGGAGGGGTATCGCGAGGTTCCGGAAGCGGGGAATCCTCATCCCGAGGACCTCATCAGGGCGCTGCGGACAGGACTGGCGGCCGACATGTCTTCGTCACGCATGTGCGTGAACTGGTCGACCAGCCACGTGCCGTCGTTCTTGACCATGCGCACGGCCCACCGGTAGTAGGAGGCCCGCGCACCGTCGGCCTTCTTCTCCGTGAGCATCAGACCCGTCCCCTCGGGGTGGTTCCCGATCGGCCCCACGGACAGCGACCCGCCCTCGGTGGTCACGGTGCCGACGGAACCGGGCTTCTCACCGTCCCGGTACTGGAAGTCCTTCACACAGCCTTCGAGCCCCCCGTCCCCCTGCTTGTTCGGGGTCATCAGGCCGCACATCGTCCGTACGTCGTCGGTGACGCTCGCCTTCGTGTACCGCACGGCGGCGTCCTTCATGGCCGCCTCGTCCTTCGCCCGTTCCCGGGCCTCCGCGTCCGCCCGGGCGCGCTCCTCCTTGCTGACACCCGGGTTGCCCCCGGTCCGGCCGCCCTTGCTGTCCGAGGACGACGAGCACCCCGTCACCACCAGGACCGACGCCACCACCGCGGCCGCCGCTGTCATCCGCTTCACGCGCTTGCCTCCTGAGGCTCGGGCTTGCTCATCGGCACAGGCCCCGCTCCGACGCCGGTCGTCTTCGGCGTCGTGCTCAGCAGCTCCAGCACCTCCAGCGACGGCACGTCGAACTGCACCGTCGCGCTGTTGAAGCGGCGGTCGCGCATGATGCAGTGGCCGTGCCGGATCTCCTGCGTCACGTCGACGCCGATCGCCTGGATGAGCTGGCGCGTGTGGTCGCCCTTCGGCAGGTCGAGCAGGGCCGCCATGGCGTCCTGCTGTTCCGCCGTCGTGAGCTGGAAGCCGAAGACGGTCGTCATCTGCTCGACCAGGCCGGTGAGGCCGGCCAGCGACTCCGGGTCCTGGGTGTCGACGACCAGGGCGGTGTGCAGCGCGCGGCCGACACGGGCGATGTACTGGAGGAACGAGCTGCCCTCCCGGGTCGCCGTCAGGACGTGCACCTCCGGCACCGCGACGACCTTGCGCAGGCCGCGCAGGTCCTTCCGGCCGGCCATGCTGATGCCGTACGCGAGCAGCGAGTGGACGAGGGCGACCGAGAGCCGCTGGTGGACCGACCAGTCGTCGCGGTCGTCGTCGGGGGCCGGCAGGGTGATGCCGGGCACCTGCACGACCCAGATGCCCGGCGAGGGCGTGAGCAGCGCCGAGCCGTCCGGCCTGCCCATGAAGGGTGCGCCGAGGCCGGTCAGCGACAGCTCGTACAGCGCGTTGCCCGCCTCGCGCGACAGCTCGTCCTCGGACCGCCGCAGCCGCTCGATGACCTTCCAGGTCGCCGGGTCGCCCGCGGCGATGGTCTCGTTGACCGCGCTCTGGATCGGGGTCTCCGCGCCGCGCATGCGCAGGTGCTGCGGCAGGGCGATGCCGAGCTGCGCCGGGACCTCGGTCTGCGCGCGCTCGGCGCTCTCGCCGGACAGCAGGGTGAAGAGGTCGGCGACGCCCGCGAACTGCGCCCCGGTCTGGATCAGATGGGCGTTGAGCCCGAAGCGCTGCCCGGCCGACACGAGGCCGCCCATGTCGCCCTTGAAGTCCAGCGCCAGCACGAACGAGCCGCGGAAGCCGGAGTCCAGCAGCGACAGCATCATCGCGGTCGTCTTGCCGCGGCCACTGCGTCCGATGAACGCCGTGGTCGTGGCGTCACCGCGCTCGGAACCACCGGTCAGGTCGTTGCGCACGACACCGGGCGTCGAGCCGGTCAGATAGCCGATCGCCGGTCCGGTGTCGTCACCGACCGACGCGCCGCCCCAGAACCAGGAGCCGGCGAAGGCGCCGACCGTGCGCGTGTGCACCAGGTCGGGCACCCGCAGCATGTCGCCGGGCTGGGACTCCAGCCACAGTTCGCGCTGTTCCTCCGCGGCGACGCTGACCTCGATGCCCAGGCCGCCGTAGTGGCCGATGACGGCGTCGCAGCGGGCGCGCAGGTCGTCCAGCGAGATGTCACTGCTGACGATCAGGCGGGGGTGGTCCTCCATCAACGTGACGTCCTCGCGCTTCATGTCGCGCGAGAGCCCTGTCATCGTCTCCTCGGTCTCCTCGATCTCCTGCGCGGTCTCGCCGGCGGAGTGCTTGGCGGCGCTCTGCCGCTGCTCCTTGGCGAGCCTGCGCACCTCGTCGATCGCCTTCAGGGCGTCCCGCTTGTGCAGGACCTTGAAGCGGACGGAGGGCTCGGGGTTGACCGGCTTGACCTGGATGTCGGCGTCGTGGTCGTCGTCGGCGTACTCGGGTACGTAGGTGATCTCCGCGACGGTCCGCAGCCACTCGCCCGCGCCCGGGGACTCCATCTCCTCCGGGAAGCCGTCCATGGTGAGGATCGCGGTCCAGGACGTCGTCTCGCCGTGCTGGTCGACGAAGCGCAGGTGGTCGGGGTAGGGCAGGACGCGGCCGCGGGTGAGCTGGGCCAGCTTGGCGCCGGATATGAGGCCGTCGCCGCCCGGCGTCGGCAGCGGGGTGCCGCGGCGCTGTTCACGGGCGACCATCCAGGCCAGCATCTCGACCGTGGCCGGCTGCGCCTTCCACGGCGTCGTCTCCAGCTGCCGGCCCAGGCGCCGGGTGAGCGCGTCGAGGCGGGCGATCTCCTTCTGGGAGACGGAGGTCGAGCCGATGCCCAGGGCGTCCTGCGCGCCCCTGCTGCCCCGGGCCTTGGCCTGCGTGGAGCGCTCGGAGATGCGCACGCCGAGCAGCAGCAGCCGGGTCGGCAGCTCCAGGTCGTCGAGGCGGTCGACACGGATGTCGGCCCATTCCGCGTAGTCGCCCGCCGAGAAGAGGGTGTCCGCCTCGTTCCGGTACTCGGCGGCGTTCAGCGGCGCCCACAGCACCTTCAGGTGGCAGTCGTGGCCGGAGAGCGTACGGGCCAGCGCGCTGCTCGCCTGGTCGTGCTCGGCGTCCCGGGCGCTCTCCGACATCAGGTCCGTGTTGGAGCCCGAGAGGACGAACCACGCCTCGGCGTGCGTCTCGGTGACGACCAGGCCGTCCGCGAGGGCGACATAGCGGGGCGGCGGGGCGGAACGGTCACCCTCGACGCCGAGAAAACGGGCGATGCCCTTGAACAACTTCAATGTCGGCTACCTTTACATGCCATTCGGGCCGGGCCGGTGCGCCGCACTGCCCGTCCATGCCTGCTGGGCCGCGCTCTGCGCCTGCTGCCGCGCCGCCGCCTGCTCGGCGGCCTTGCGCTCCTTGCCGGAGAGGCCGCGCATCCGCGCGCGATAGACGTGGTCCGGGCCGTAGAGCCGGGGCCTGGCGTCCAGCTTCGCCTGGCGGCCGGCCGTCGGCTTGGGCTCCTCGCCCCCGAGGACGCCCTCGAACACACCCATGCCCGGGAGGGCCAGGAGCTCGTCCGTCCGCTCGCCCAGCCGGGCCCTGAGCGGGAGCCACTCGCTGCGGTCCGCCGCGCGGCGGCCGCCGTTGACGACCGGCCGGTGACCCACCGTCAGATACCGGAAGGCCAGCGCCCACTGGGTGAGGTTCCACCGCCGCTCGTTACGCCGCGAGCGCTGCGCGCCGTAGAACGTGATGAGCGCGGGCGGCGCGAAGTAGAGGGTGAAGAGGAACTTCGACGGGAAGCCGAAGACGAGCAGCAGTCCACCCAGCCAGACCGCGTAGATCGCGGCACCGGTCACCAGGACCCGGCGGGACGGGCCCTCGCCGAGGTCCATGCCGAGCAGCTCGTGCTGCCGCGTCTCCAGGTCGAAGTGGCGGGTGAAGGTGTGCCCCACCCTCATGAGCCGGCCACTTTGTTCCAGACCTCGGTCAGCATGTTCTTCGAGGCGTCCGGCGCGAAGACGAAGCCCGCCACGACCACACCGGCCAGGAAATGGCCGAGGAGCTCGCCCCATTCACGCTTCGCGTAGTGGCCGATGGCCCTGACCGCGAGGACGATCAGGAAGATGTTCCCCGCGATCAGGAACACCCAGGACTTGAGTTCGGCGCCACTGGTCAGCGCGAGTTGCATCGGAATTCCCCCATGGTGAGACGGGCAACGGTGAATGGATGAGCGCCGGAGAACCGGCGGAAAAGGATTTCGGTGGTACGGGCGGGCGGCCCGGCTACGGCGTGAGACCGCCGTGCACCTCGGCGACCTGCCAGCGCTCGGCCTGGGCGGACGACACACGCGTCAGCTTGACCCGGTAGGTCTGCTCGATCTCGGCTCCGCCGACGTTCCAGCCGACGACGACCGTGCCGACGCGGTCGGTGCCGCTTCCCTCGTCCACGGCCCAGTTGCGGATCGTGCCGAGCGTCATACCGGACGGCAGGGCCGGAATGGAGGCGCCGGGCGCGGCGACCGATTCGGCGTCGCCCGTGGCGTATTTGGAGAAGAACTCGTCGACCACATCGCGGGTCCTGCCGGCGAACTCCATGTCATTGGTCCTGGAGTCCGGCGCCGGTACGGACGGACCGCTGTTCGGCACGCCGACGATGCCGGGCTGACCGGTGACGACGACGCGGCCGGACGCCTGGACGACGGGGACCTCCAGGCCCATCCACCGCGTGGCGGACTTGGCGTCCTTCTTCGGATCGTCCTTCTTGCTGTCGTCCTTCTTGTCGCCCTTGTCGCCCTTGTCGGCAGGGGCGGCGTCGGGAGTGTTCACGAGGACGTCCACGCGGACGCGGGCGCGCTTGTCGCCGAGCACCGAGACGGTGCTCGGCTGGACGACGAGCACCTGCTGGTGCCCCTTGGAGTTCCAGCCGTCGGTGGTGTCGGTGCCCCTCGGCATGTCCCGCGCGAGAGCGGCGGCCCGCGCCTGCGGGTCGCTCTCGTCCCAGGTCAGATACGAGCGCGCGAACCGCGCGGCGACCGCCTGCGCCTCCTCGACCGGATACTGCGGCCCGCTGTCGGTCTTGGCCGGAGCCGGCTTGGCCGGGGCGGGCGCCCAGATCCACGACCGGACGCCGGTGATCACGGCCAGGGCGACGACGCCCCAGAGCACACCGCGGCCGACCTTCACGGCGAACTTGGCGCCGCTCTTCTCGTCCTCGATCCGCCAGGGCACCTGGCTGTCCGGGGTGCTCTTCGCTCCCGCCTCCGCCCCCGCCTCCGTCGGCTCGGTGCGGCCGGGGCCGGGCATCTGCGCCTGGAGCCGCGCGCCGGCGTCGGTCCACTGCTGAAGACCGGCGGGCACGGAAGCGGCGGGGGCCGTGGGGGTCGTCGGGGCGGCGGATGTCAGGGACTTGTCGGCGATAGGAGTTGCCGTGCCCTTATCGCCTTTCGGCTCCGGCAGATTCAGTATCCGCCGCATGACCGTCTTGAACGTGCTCAACCTCGGTGACCCTTCCCCCGTACAAGGCCTGAGTGCCTGGACAGTACGTGGGCCTATTACTGATCGTCAAACAGCTTGATTTGTCCAATGAGTGACCAGGAGTGAGCGAACTCCTACCGGTTCCGCATCGGGAATTCCCGACAAGGCGGGTGTTTCAGGAACGCCGCCCCCGCGATCGCGTGGCGCCCATCACGCCCATTCGGACCGACCCGTCCCTGCACCCCTTACATCAACGCCGGACCACGGCCCCGGGACTGATTCGGCAGCGGGTCGACAACGGGTGCGGTGGTGCGGGACTGTTGCCTGGGCTCGGGTTTTGTAGCCAATCTGTTGCGCAGGCCGGGGCCTTCTTTCTGGAGTGATTCCTCCAGGCCTGTGCCGAGGACGACCGATTGTTGCTGCTCCTCGGTATGGGCAGCGGCGGCCGCGTGGGTGGCGCGGAGATCCGCCTCCATGCCCCGGACCTCCTGGACGATTTCGCGATCGACATCAGGGTTGAGCTTGGCCCGGATCACCCGCTCACGCAGTTCTTCGGCGCCCGGCGGGATGCGTACGTTCGCGTACCGCTCGTTCTGCAGGAGATCCGCGGCTTCTTTGTACGACTTCGCAAGCTTCTCGTCGCCCGCGCTGATCTCCTCGAACGTTCCCGACCGCGTCAGTTCATAGAGTTCGTGGTTCTCGGACTTGGCCTCGAAACTCTCCGGCGTGTGGAACTGGAGCTCGAACTTCTCCTCGGTTTCCGGGTGCTGCCAGGCGGTGTTGACCCCCTTGTACACCGGGTCTTCCCAGGTATTCGTCTCGGAGATGGGCTCATATCCCTGCTCCCGCAGCTCCGCGTAGGCCTGGTTCGTGCCCTCGACGTAGGTGTCCGCGTCGAAGGTCAGCGTGTAGCGGTTGAGGTCGTCGACCTTCTGCACCTCCCGCTCGGCCTTGCGGCCACGGCCTACGGCGACGGCAACCTTGCGCCGGAAGGAGTCCAGCCCCTTCAGGGAGTAGTCGAGCCCTTCAAGCTTTCCACCGTAGGAAGCCGAACGCTCCTCCATACCGGCCATGAGGCCGTCCAGCCGGCCTCGCGACGCCTTGGCCTCCTCCCAGCGAGAGGTCACCAACCGGTTCTCGTCCGCCGACAGTTCCAGGTGGTCTTCGGACTTTTCCTTGGAGCCTCGCCAGGCACCCACACCCGAGTCAGTCACAGCTCAGTTGCCCCCGTGACGCCGCGAATCTCCTGAAGCAGTCGTTCTGCCTCGTCGACACCGATCTCGACCAGGTACGGCGGCCTGGACGCGCGGGCGTCGAAGAACTCGAAGACGGCACTGTCAGGCCGCCACTCGTTGTTCCGCATGAACGTCTCGTCGTAAATGCGCTCCGGACTCCTGCGACGACGGACCACCGTGGTCGGCTGTTCGCCGTCGCGCCACTCTCCCTCATCGCCGAAGTAGGACCAGTACTGCACCCATCCCTGCCGGTCCGCCTCGAGCTCGGCGGCCCGCTCGGCCGTGACCTCGTGCAGAATCTTCGCCACCGGCGGGTATTTGACGTTCGTGTCCTTGATGTCGTGCCACTGCCAGTCCAGCAGAGACAGGTACTCCCACTCCTCACCCGACCGCCGCCAGAGGCCGTCCGGGCGCTCCAAGGTGTACCCCTCGGGGACTTCCGCGAAGTATTCGTAGTGCTCGCTCATCATTGACCTTCCTTTCCGGACTTCATGCCGTACCGCCCACTCCGCATCAACTCGGCGGATTGCTCATGCGTTTTCGAGAACTCCACGCTCACAGGTCAGTGGCCCCCATCACCCCGAAGAGCTCCCGCAGGAGCCGCTCCGCTCCTTCCGCGGTGAGCTCCTCCAAGTGCGGGGGGTTGGTCTGACGCGCGTCGAAGAAGTCGGAGACGGCACCGTCGGGTTTCCACACGCCCCCACGCATGAACGTCTCGTCGTGGACGCGCTCGGGGCTGCTGCGCCGCCGCACCACTGTCGAGGGTCCCTCCCCGGCCAGCCACCTGCGCTCACTCGGGTGGAAGGCCCAGTACCGCACCCAACCCTGCCGGTCGGCCACCAACGCGGCGGCGCGTTCGGCGGTCACCGGAAACAGGGCTCCCGGCATGGGCGCGCGACCGGTCGTGTGCCATCCCCAGTCGAGCAGCGACAGGAATTCCCAGTCGTCTCCCGACCGCCGCCAGAGGCTGGAGGGCCGTTCCGCCGTGTAAGGCGGAGCCGCTTTGACGAAATGCGCGTACTGCCTCTGGTCGGACACCGGTGGTCCTCCTCCATAAATCTTCCCGCGCGTCCGATTACGCCAGCGCCGGCCCGCGCCCGCGCGACTGCGTCGGCAGCGGATCGACCGCGGGGGCCTGGGCATTCGGCCGACGAGCGGGCTCGGACTTCGGTGCCAGCCTGCTCCGGAGGTCGGGGCCGTCGGCTTGCAAGGACTCGCCCAGGTCGACCCCGAGGGCGTTCACGGGTTGCTGCGCCGCCGCCGGGGAGGCCTTGGTCGCGTTCTCGACCCTGCGCTCTTCTTCCAACTGGGCGACATGTTCGACGATCTTGGGGTCACGATGGGGCTCAAGGGTGTCCCGGATCAGGGGCTCGCCGATCCGCTCCGTGCCGGGAGGGATCGGGACGTTGTCGTAGCGCTTGCTCTGAAGGTAGTTGGCGGCGTCCTGATATTGCCGCGCGAGCTCTTCGTTCTTCCCCGTGAACTTCTGGAAGGTGTCGGCGCGCGAGATTTCGTACAGCTCGTGGTTCTCCATCTTGGCCTTGAAGCTTTCCGGAGTGTGGAACTGGAGCTCGAACTTCTCTTCCGTCGCCGGGTTCTGCCAGGAGGTGTTCACGCCCTTGTAGACGGGGTCGCCCCAGGTGTTCTTCTCGGATCGGGGGATCGGCTCGTACCCCTGCCCGCGAAGCTCCTCGTACGTCCGCTCGACGCCCTCGGTGTACTTCTCGGACTCGAAGGTCAGGGTGTACCTGTTGAGGTCCTTGATCTTCTTCGCCGTCTTGGCCACGCTGTCGCCTTCGTCCTTCGCGGTGGCTGCTTTACGGCGAAAAGAATCGATCCCCTTGAGGGAATACTCAAGTCCCTCCAGATTGCTGCCGTGCGACTCCGCGGTGCTCTGCTGGATCCCCGTCATGATGCCGTCCAGTCGGGTGCGAGCTGTGGCCGCCCGCTCCCACCTTTCGGTGACCACACGGTTCTCCTCAGCGCTGAGTGAGCCGCCCTCCCCGCTCCATGCCTCGAACTCCCCCGTCACAGATCCGTGGCCCCCGTCACGCCACGCAGTTCCTGCAGAAGCTGTTCCGCGTCGTCACGGCTGATCTCCACGAGGTGCGGGGGATCGGATTTCCGAGCGTCGAAGAAGTCGAGAACAGTGGCGGTGGGTCCCCACGAGTCGTCCATCTTGAACGCCTCGTCGTATACCCTCTCGGGGCTCGGGCGACGCCTGACGACCGTCGTGGGCGGCTCGCCGGTGCGCCAGTCCTCCTCGTCCGTGTACCGGGCCCAGTACCGCACCCACCCCTGCCGGTCCGCCTCCAGCGCCGCCGCCCGCTCGGCCGTGACGGCGTGCAGCTTCTCCGCCACCGGCGGGTAATTGACGTTCGTGTCCTTGACGTTGTGCCACTGCCAGTCCAGCAGAGACAGGTACTCCCATTCCGCACCCGACCGCCGCCACAGTCCGTCGGGGCGCTCCAGGGTGTAGCCCTTGGAGACTTCCGCGAAATACTCGTACTGATCACTCATCAATGACCTCCCTTTCCCGACTTCATGCCGTACCGCCCGCTCTGCACCAACTCGGCCGCCTGCTCGTGCGCTTTCGAGAACTTCACGTCCTCCGCCGCATCGCGCACCCGGCCCGAGCGGTAGAGATCGTAAAGGAGACGGTTCTCCGACTGGACCGAATAACTCGCGTCCGTGTGAAACCTGATCTCGAACCGCTGCTCTCCGCCCGGCCGCTGCCAGGCCGCTCGGAATCCCTTGTAGAGGGGGTCCTCCCAGGTGTTCCGTTCCGAGCCGGGTACGAGCTCGAAGCCCTGCTCGTGCAGGAAGGCGTACGCCTGCTGGACGCCCGCCGTGTAGTGATCGGTTGCGAGCACGAGCGTGTAGCGATTGAGGTCACTGATCTTGCGGGCGAATGCCCCCACATCGACACGGAGCCGCTTTCGCGCGGCGGCCTGGCGGCGGAAGGCGAGAAGGCCCTTGAGGCGGTGCTGCTTTCCTTCCAGCCGGGCGCCGTACGGTTCTCCCGACCGGGCCACGAAGGTCTCCAGGACGGTGTCGAGTTGGCCGTGGGCCGCGCGTGCCTTTTCCCAGCGGGCCGTGACGAGGCTGTTCTCCTCCGCCGTCAGCGCCAGCGGACGGACGTCGTCGGCGCGGTCGTCCCGCCAGGCACCGGCCGGCTTGTCGGTACTCACAGTTCCGTGTCCCCGTTCGCCAGCCGTGCCGCCTCCGCCGCGTCGATCCCGACCAGGTGCGGCGGGTCGGAGGGCCGGGCGCTGAGGAAGTCGTGGACGGCGTCGGTCGGCTCCCAGGCGCCGTCCGGGCCGTACGCCTCGTCGAGGATGCGCTCCGGACTGCGGCGCCGCCGGACCACCGTGGTCGGCGGCGCGCCGGCCCGCCAGTCGGCCTCGTCGGTGAAGTGGGCCCAGTACGTGACCCACGACTGCCGGTCCGCGGCCATCTCCAGGGCGCGTTCGGCCGGGAGCGGGCGCAGGATCTCCCGGCGCACCGGCAGCTCCGCCGCGGCGTGCCACTGCCAGTCGAGCAGGGAGAGGTACTCCCAGCTGTCGTCGGCGCTGCGCCACAGGCCGTCCGGCCGGTCCTCGGTCCACCCCTGCGGGACCTCGGCGAAGAAGGCGTACCGCGCGTTCTCCAAGCGGCGGCGCTCGGCCTCCGCCTCGGCAACGCGGGCGCCGAGGGCGGCCGTGTCGGTGGGACGGCCGGGGCGGTCCGGGGAGTGGTCCGTCTCGCACTCGCCGAACATGTAGTTCTGCCGGACGCGCTCGACCGTGGGCCACAGCCACATCTGATGCCAGTACGCGAGCTCGGAACCGCTCCGGGTCGGGTCGGCGTCGGCCTCGACCGCCGCGCACCAGGCCGCGCGGAGGGCGGCGAGCTCCTCGACGACACCGCCGTGCTCCGGCCAGCAGGGCCAGATGCGCAGGTGGAGCTGGGGGGCGTAGTGCCGCCCGAACCAGTCGAGCCAGTCGGCGAGGTCCCGCCAGTCCCGCTCCGTGGCCCGCAGCGACCACGGGAGGTGACCGCCGTTCCCGGAGCCCCCTGAGCCCCCGAAGCCGCCGGAGGCCGCTGCCTCCAGGGCGTTCAGGCGGTCGAGGATCTCGCCCAGGATCTCCTCGACCTCGCCCTGTTCGCGCTTGACGCCCAGGGCGAACTTCTTGATCTGCTCCTCCAGGCCCGCGCGGTAGGCGGCGAACTCCGAGGCCTTCAGTGCGTCGTCCACGGGGTGCTCCTACTGCTGTTCGTACGGCGTCGGGCCGATGCGCGCGGCGCGGGTCGCCAGTTCACCGGCGCGCAGCGCCCGGCCGTCGCGGCTCTGGTCCCACGGCTCCAGCTCGACGATGACGCCCGGCGCGCCGCGGAAGAGGAGCAGGGCCTGGCCGTGCGGGAGCTGACGGATCTCCTCGGGGCGCAGGATGCGGCGTTCGCGCTTGACCTCGGAGGTGGTGTGGCCGAAGAGGCGCTGGGTGTCCCGGGAGGTGGAGAGCTCGGCCAGCTCGGTCTCGCCGATCAGCTCGGAGAAGCGGCGCAGGGCCTCGATGTCCTTGAGGCCGCCCATCACCAGGGACGCGGCGGCGTTGTCGAGGAGCGTGGCGGCCTCCTTGTCGCCCCAGCGCAGACCGGCCTGGGCGAGGGACTGGAGGGCGTAGACGAGGTGGATGCCGTAGCCGCGCGCGTCGGAGGCGAGCGAGGGGAGCTTCGGGAGCGGGGCGACGTTGGCGACCTCGTCCAGCACCAGGCGTAGGAAGGGGTCGAGCCGGCCCGAAGGCGTCCGGGGCGCGCGGCGCTTGGCCGCGTCGACGACCTCGCCGAGCAGCATGGTGGTCAGCGGCGAGACGTTGGTCGAGGCGTTGGAGTCGCTGATGAGGACGAGCGTGTCGCGGGAGGCGACGAAGCGGTCCGCGTCGAAGACCGGCACGCCTTCCTGGGGGGTCACGCAGCGCAGCACCTTGCGCAGCGCGAGGGGCTCGATCTGCGCGGCGAGGGTCTGCCGGGTGGAGGCGACGGTCTCGTCGGCGCCCGTCGAGACGGACCGCAGCAGGACGTCCCAGCCGGGTTCGGCGCCCGGGTGGTCGGTGAGGATGGCGCGGGGCTCGCTCGCCTTCTCCAGGTTGGTGGCCCAGCGCAGCACGTGCTCGATGGTGCGGCCCTCCAGCGCGGCCGCGTGCAGCAGGCGGGTCAGCGCCGAGGAGGCCGTCTGCTGGAAGAAGCCGGCGTTGGTGGAGGAGCCGTCGTCGGCGCCCATGCCGACGGAGAAGGACAGCGCGCGCGACGTGGCCGTCTCGCCGTCCTGGCAGCCGGCCACCGGGTCCCACACCATGCGCTCCGGCCAGCCGACCGTGTCGAGCGGGTCGAAGACCCACACCTTGCCCTGCCGGGAGCGCGGCTGGGCGATGACGTCGAGGACGTCGGCGCGTGTCGAGGTGACGACGAGCGGGCCGGGCGCGTCGAGGCAGGCGGGGATGACGACGTTGCGGGACTTGCCGCCGCCGGAGGGGGCGATGACCGCGATCGAGTCCTCCGGCGTGGCGACGAGCGGCTGTCCGCTGCCGAGCTGCCGGCCCATCCGCCAGCCGAACTCCCGCAGTTCGGCGCGGGCGACGGCCTTGGGGTCGTAGCGGCCGTCCTTGCCGGAGAAGCTGGTGGCGCGGGTCTGCGCGGCGGCCGCCCGGGCGCGCGCCTCGCCGAGGTTGTGGCGGGCCTCGACGGCGGAGGCCAGGCCCTCGCCGCCGGCGCCTCGGGAACGCCGCGCGCGGGCGCGCACGGCCAGCGTGATCAGGGCGATGGGTACGGCGATGAAGGCGAGCCAGACGCAGACGGTGACGGCGGGCGAGGCGGCGTGGATGCCGTCCTCGCCCAGTCCGTCCAACGGCCGGTGCAGGGCGAGCGCCTTGACGGTCGAGGCGACGTCCGACACAGCCATGCCGTCGGCGGTGGCCACCAGGGCCAGATGCCAGGTGGCGAAGAGCCCCACCACCAAGGCGACGCCCTTCGCCAGGGCTATCTCGCCCTGGGGCCCCGCTCCCTTTTCCCGCTTCCGCCCCGACTCCCGTGCGTTCGCCACGCGCGGCCCCCGTTCTCACCTGCGTTCAAGGCCCCTGACGGTAACACCCCCGATTCGCGCCAAAGCCGCAGCTCAAAGGTCTGGGCCTGGCTTGCGGGCGCGGGCGGTCGGGCGCCCCGGGAGCCCGCGTTTCCCCGCCGGTACGATCAGCGGCATGCCGCAGGAGGCCCTCGACGATTTCGCCCGGTCCAGCAGGAACGACGGTCCCTTGACCGGCATTTCAGGTAGAATCAACAGTTTTCGGACAGCCGGACAGCCGGACAGCCGGACAGCCGGACAGCCGGACAGCCGGACAGCCGGACACCCGGACAGCCGGACACCCGGACAGCCGGACACCCGGACAGCCGGACACCCGGACAGCCGGACACCCGGACAGCCGGACACCCGGACACCCGGACCCCCGGACACCCGGACACCCGACCGGACCGTGCTCATCGCCGTGCGTTCGGCCGGCGCCCTGCACCGGCTGCTCGACGTGCTCCCCGTCTTCGAAGGTGACGGGCGCATCGCCGTCCGGTTCACGCTCGTACCGGGGTCGGCGTTCGACGTGGACGCCCTCGCCGCCCTGGAGCGGTCCGACGCCCGGACCGAAGGCTGGGAGCAGGCACTCGCCCGCAAGCACGACCTCATACTGACCGCGAGTCCGAAGGGCGCGCTGCGGGTCCTGTCCGGCCCCCGCGTGGTGATGCCGCACGGCGCGGGCTTCAACAAGTCGCTCAGGGAAGAGGGTTCGCCCCATCTCCCGTCCGGCCTGGACCCCCATTACCTGCTCGCCGACGGCGAGCCCTGGGCCGACCTGCACGCGCTGGCGCACGGCGAGCAGCTCGACCGCCTCACCGAGCACTGCCCCGCGGCCGCCGCGCGGGCGTCCGTGGTGGGCGATCCGACCCTGGACCGGCTGCTCGGCTCGCTCGCCCACCGGGAGGGCTACCGCTCCGCCCTGGGCACGGGCGAACGGCGGCTCATCGTGCTCACGTCCACCTGGGGCCCGGAGTCGCTGCTGGCCCGTCGGCCCGACCTGCCGCGCGAACTCCTCGGCCGGCTGCCGCACGACGCCTACCAGCTCGGCCTGATCCTCCACCCCAACGAACACAGCCGCACCGGCGCCTTCGACCTCTCCCGCCGGCTCGCCCCCGCCCTGGCGGCGGGTCTGGTGCTGGCCAGGCCCCACGAGGAGTGGGCCGCGCTGCTCGTCGCGGCCGACGCCGTGGTCACCGACCACGGTTCCACCGCCCTCTACGCGGCCGCCCTCGGCCGCCCGGTCGTCGGGGCGTACGACGGCGGGAGCGAGCTGATCCCCGGCAGCCCCATGGCGGCCATGCTGGCGTCGGCCCCCAGGCTCACAGAGGGTCTGCCGGCGGCCCTCTGCGCGGCGGAGGCGCGGGACACCCGCCGTTTCGCGGACGCCGCCTTCGCCCGGCAGGGCCAGTCGCTGCGACGGCTCCGGGACGAGCTCTACCGGCTGCTGAGGCTCCGGCCGCCGGCGGTCCCCGTGGCCCCGCACCCGCTCCCCCGCCCGGCCACCGTGCCCCGCCGGCCCGCGGCCTTCGCCGTACGGACCCAGGTCTCCGGGCGCCGGATCGGCGTCGAGCGGTTCCCCCCGGACACCTCCGAGGCCGTACGTCATCTGGCCGCCGAACACCCGGAGGCGGACACGCGCCACACGCAGACCGCGGCGGTGCTGTGGCGCCGGGCCCGGAACGCCGCACCGGCACCGCACAACAGCGCCTGGACGGCGGCCGGTTGGACCGAGCGGATCCTGGACGAAGCCCCGGGGTGCCGCACCGCGGCCGCGATCCTCACCCCGGAGCGGTGCCTCGTCCGGCACCGCTCGGCCGGTCCGCTCAGTCTCCACATCGAACCGTGCCGGACCGCCGGACGCGTCCTGCGCGCCGACCCGGCCGCCGTCGTCTCGGCGGTCCACGCCTGGCTGGGCGAGACGCCGCGGTGGACACCACCGGTGACGCTCGTCTGCGACACCGGCCCGCTCACGGTCCGGGTGCGCCTGACCCCGGCCGACGAGGCGGACCTCGCCTACGAGCTCTGACAGCGGCGATGTTCGTGGTGCCGCCGCTGGTGGGTCCGGCCCGAGCTCCGACCGAAGCCCGATCAGGAACCGGTCAGGAGCCGGTCAGGCCGCCCGCGCGGTCGGCCAACGCCCGTGCCGCGGCCCGGTGTCCGGCCGCCTCGGCCGCCGCGCCGCGCTCGTCGGCCAGCCCCGCGAGCTCCTCCAGCACGCGCGCCTCGTCGACGGCGGAGCCGCGCTCGCGGGCGCTCTCCAGCGCGGCACGCGCCAGGCCCTCGGCCTCCGCCGCCCGCCCCGCGCACCGGAGCGCCCGGCCGAGCTCGAATCCGGTGCGGGCGGTCATCCGCTCCCGCTGCTGCTCCCGCGCCATCCGGTGCGCTTCCTCCAGCGAGCCGACCGCCCGCCCGACCTGACCCTGGCGCAGGGCGGTGCGACCCAGCAGGTACGTCTGGAGGAGCACGCCGTACGCGTTCCCTATCGCCGTGTGGATCCGCCGGGAAGCCTCGAAGTCCGCGGCGGCGCCCGCCAGGTCACCCTTGGCGAACTTCAGCAGACCGCTGAACTCCACTGCCGAAGCCCTCAGTCTGCGCTCCTCATCGGACTCGCCCAGGGCCTCGGCGGCCTTCAGAGCGCGGCTCAGGTGTTCCGCGGCCTCGTCGTACCGCTGCTGCTCCCACAGCGGCCTGGCCAGCTGGCAGCGCGTCCGGACCATCGCCGGCAGGTGTTCCAGCCGATCGGCGGCCGCCACGCCGGTCGCGAAGGCGTCCGTGACGTCCGCGTAGTGCGGATGGTCGAGGAAGTGGGTCCACAGCGGCTCGCACAGCGCCCACGCGTCCTCGTACAGCCCGCTGTCGAAGGCCAGCCGGACGCAGCCGTACAGCGCGAGCCTCCGCGACTCCAGCCATCTGAGCGCGTCCGGCTTGGTGGAGAACTCGGCGTCGGGGACACCGGCGACGGCCTCGGGCAGCTCCGCGAGGGTCATGCGCGGGCCGGCCGCCGTCAGGTCCGCCCGCGCGGCCTGGCGGCGGTACCAGCGGATCAACGCGCGCCGTGCCACGTCTCGTTCCGCCCCCTCGGGGTCGGCCTCGCGCGCGCGGCGGTCGGCGTGGCCGCTCAGCAGGTCGTGCATCCGGCAGCCCTCGGGCCTGTTCTCCAGCAGGCCCGCCGACTCCAGCTCCTCCAGCGCGTCCACGGCCCGCTGCTCCCCGGCGCCGAGGAGCGCGGCGGCCGCCGGTGCCGTGACGACCGGCGCGGGATGGAGCGACAGCAGGCGGTAGAGCCGGGCGGCCTCCTGGCCCAGGCCCGCGTACGCCGCGTCCCACACCGCCTCGACCATGGGGATGCCCTTCTCGCGCAGCTCCGCGGTCAGTTCCTCGACGAGCCGGGACAGGCTGCGTCTGCGGTACTTCCGGACCCACTGGCCGGCCACCTTGAGCGCCGCAGGCAGTCCGCCGCAGCCGCGGACGAGCGCGGCCGTCGCGTCCGGTTCCGCCGGCAGCCGGTGGTCGTCCACGATGTGCGCGAGGAGCCGCGCCGCGTCCTCCAGGGCGAGGGGGTTCACGGGCACCTCGACCGGTGCCGTGCCGTCGAGGTCGTAGAGCGCCCCCTGGCTGGTCACGATCACCAGGCTCCCCGAGGAGGCCGGGAGCAGCGGTACGGCTTCGGTGCCGTACCGGGCGTTGTCGATGATCACGATGAGCCGCTTGTCGCGGGTGAGCGTCCAGTACTGCTTCTTGCGGCCGGCGAAGGACCGCTCCAGCCATTCCGCGGTGACGCCCAGGCCGGTCGACAGCTCCGCGACGGCGTCGGCGACCTCCACCACGCCGTCCCGGCGCAGATCGTCCAGATCGACGTACAGCACGCCGTCGGGATAGCGCCGGCTGAGCCGGCGGGCCACGTGGAACCCCAGAGCGGTCTTGCCGATCCCACCGATGCCGCTCAAGGCCACGACCAGCGGGGAGCCGTCGCCCGCGTGGCTCTCGGCGGCCCGCGCGATGCGCTCCTGCTCGGCCTGCCGGTTCACGAAGTGCGCGAGCGCGGGCGGCAGCTGGAAGGGCACCGGCCGGTCGGACGCCACGGCACCGTGCAGGTGCAGCGCTTCGATGCGCCCGGCCTGGACCACCACGTCCGCTCGCCCGTCCAGGCTGTTGTGCGTCTCCTCGGCCATTCCCCAACTCTACGGGCCACTCCTCGTGCTGACGGGCCGACGGATCGCCGGAACAGCCGCGTCCGGTGGGTCGCGCGCTTCTATGGTGGCTACAACCGACGACCACCCAGGGAGCGTATCCATGGACCCGATCACGGCGGCGGCCCTCACCGCACTGGCCGGAGGGCTGGGCGGGGAAGCCGCCCGTCAGGCATGGCAGGGGCTCGCCGCCCTCGTGCGGCGCCCGTTCGCGCGGGGAGGGACACTCGACGCGGCCCCCGGCGTGAGCACGGGGGAGCCGGAGCTCGCCTCCCTGGAGGGTGCCCCGGCCGATCCGGTACGGGCACAGGCGCTGGCCACGGCCCTGGGCGTCCGGGCAGCCCTGGACGGCGAGTTCCGGGCGCTGCTCGACGAGTGGTGGCAGCGGGCGCAGGCGACGCAGTCGGCCGGTGACGTGCACAACCACATCAGCGGCGGGACCCAGGCCGAGGTGTTCCAGGGCAGGGACTTCTCCGGCATCACCCTTCACGTGCACCGCGACGCGGGACCCGCGGACCGGCGCTGAACACCCCGCGAGGTGCCCGGCGGAGCCCCGGACCGTCGGCCCGGTCCGGGGCTCCGCCGGGCACCGGGCCACTTATGCCGATTACGCCGCCGGCTTGCGGAGCACCGCCATGAAGAAGCGGGTCTTGCGGATGAGGGTCTCCTGCGCGCTTCCGAGCCCGGCGATCAGCCCGTCCACGAACTCCGCTCCGAACCGCTCCGAGAACTCCGCCCGCCGGGAGTAGACCCCCAGCGCGAACACGTTCATCGTCATCGCCAGATTCGCCGACAGGTCCTTCAGCGACAGCGTGTGGAAGCCCGTACGGCCGACGATGTCGAAGAACTCCCCTAAGCGGGGCGGGACGTTGGCGGCGTAGACGGTCTCGAAGAGCGCGGTCTCGGGCTCGGTGAGCTCCTCGGTGACGACCGATTCCAGGACCATGAGATCGCCACCGGGCTTCAGGACCCGCCAGGCCTCGCCGAGGGCCTTGACGCGGTCCATGTGGCAGAGGCTCTCCACCGCCCACGCGCAGTCGAACGACTCGTCCTCGTAAGGGAGTCGCATGGCGTCGGCGACCTCGAAGGTGAGACGGCCGGAGAGGCCGTGCTCGCCCGCGAGCCGGTTGGCGACCCCGATCTGCTCCTTGCTGACGGAGACGCCGGTGACCGAGACACCGCGCTGCTGTGCCAGCCGGAGGGCGGTGCGGCCGGTGCCGCAGCCGATGTCCAGGACGCGCTGCCCCTCCTTGGGGTCGAGCGTCTCGATGAGGTAGTCGGTGTACCGGTCCTGCGCCTGCGACGACATGGCCGCCAGTTCCAGGCTCTGCGGGACGGGCGCGTCCGGCGGGAACCACAGGCCGCAGTGCACGCTCTGGCCGAGGGTCAGGTGGTACACCTCGCCGAACTTGTCGTACCAGTCGCCGACCTCGTCGGCGGTGACCTTCAGCTGGGGGGTTGTTGTCTCCTGCGGCACAGTGCGTTCCTTCCGAGTGCGACATCGACGGATCGCCCGGGCCGGACATGACGGTGCTCAGCTACGATCACCGGCCCTCGCCCGGGAGATCCTTCAGCACCCCGCGGAGGCCGGACAAGGTCGCCTGCCACCGCGAACGGACAGTTCAGGCCACCGTCTCACTCGTCCTCGTACGCCGCTTCCTCCATGAGCCGCTCCGCGATGTCGTCGGCCCACGCCTGGGCCCAGTGGCGGAGTTCGCCGACAGCGGCCTCGTCCAGGCCCTGGGCGGTGAACTCGCCGTCGTCGATCCATTCGGCCCCGGCGAGGCGGGCCTGGAGGTCGGTGAGGTCGAAGTCGGCGTCGCGGGCGTGGCGGCGGCCGAGCTCCTCCAGTTCGACGGGGGACCAACGGGCGGCCGCGGCGCGCACGTCGACGAGGCTGCGGGCGAGCCCGAGGTCGGCCAGGGCGCGCACCTCCAGGCCCACGACGTCCTCGACGGCGGGCACGGGCCCGTACTCCGTGGGTACGGCGGGCCGCCACAGGGTCTCCTTGCGGAGGTCGACGGCGCACTCCTCGCCGGTCGTGGGGTCGGCCACGGTGAGCCGCGCCGCGAGGGGACCGGCCGAGACCGGCCGCACCCGCCAGCCCCGCTCCTCCAGCCCGGCCCGCAGTGCCGCCGCGATCGCGTCCATGGGCCGGGGCGCGTCGGTGACGAACTCCAGGTCCCGGCCGGGCCGGCCACCGAGCCCGTGCGCGCGCACGGCGTGGGCCCCGGCGAGCACGACCGGCGCGGGCGCGCAGGCGGCCACCACGTCGGGCGACAGCCGCCGGTGCAGCCCTTCCGGAGGGGGCGGGGGCATATCGGGCAGCATGATCGCGATTATGTCGCACGGGCGGCCCGGAACAGCGGTGCCCGCTCCGCGCACCCGTACGCGCCGAAAGCCGCCCCCGGGTCGGCCCGGGGGCGGCTCGTTCAGGTGTTGGCCGGGTCAGCGACCGTGGTGACCGCCGTGACCTTCGTGGCCGAAGCCATGGCCTTCGTGGTCACCGTTCCAGGAACCGTTGTCGGACAGGATCGGGATCTCGTCGAGGATGTGCGACAGCGGGTCGTCCCCGTCCTGGATCGTGGAGTTCTCGGTGCACTGCTGCTGTTGCTGCGAGGACAGGATCGGGATGTCCTGGAGGCCGACGTTGAGCAGGCCGATGAGCGACTGGGCGCCGAGCTTGCCGATGCCGAGGCAGGGCTTGTTGAGCGAGCCGTTGATCAGCCCCATCTGGGGGCTCATATAGCCGCCGGTCCAGGTGTTGCCGTACATCTGGCCCGCGCCGTTCGCGTTGGAGACGTCGTGTCCATTGCCCACCGCCATCGCCGGGGCGGTGGAGACGCCGGCCGCGGAAGCCACGAGCACCGTGGTGGCCACTACTTTCTTGATCACGCTATTCCTTCGCTCTGGTCGACGACTTACGGGAGCGCCCTGGCTAACTCGGAATTCCGGCGGAGGTTATTCGGCTTCACTCCTTCAGCCCACCACGCGGCCCGATCAGAATAAAAGCGCGCGGTGCCACGCACCGGGAATCGCGACGAAAAGCCCCCCTGCCGCGGGGCCCGCACACCCGCGGCAGAGGGGGCTTCTCGTGCATCCGGTGTCGTCCGGGGGCCTACAGGCCGCCGTTGCCGGAGCCGTTGCCCGACAGGACCGGGATCTCGGACAGGATGTGCGACAGCGGGTCGTCCCCGTCGTTGATCGTGGAGTTGTCGGTGCACTGCTGCTGCTGCTGCGAGGACAGGATCGGAACGTCCTGGACGCCGACGTTGATGAGGGCCAGTACGGACTGGACACCCAGCTTGCCGATACCCAGGCAAGGCTTGTTGAGCGTGCCCTGGATCAGGCTCATCTGCGGGCTTTCGACGCCGCCGGTCCTGGTGTTCCCATAACCGGTCCTGGCTGCGTTGCCGTTCGCGACGTCCTGGTCGTTGCCGATCGCCAGCGCGGGGCCGGCGAAAGAGCCGACCGCGGAAGCCGTCATCGCGGCCGTGGCCATTACCTTCTTGAGCACGTCTATGCCTTTCGATCGTGTAGCGCCCCCACTGGGAAAGCGTTCTGAATAACTCCGGCCTTTTGGAGAGGTTCCGGGCTTTCACTCATTCGAGCCAGTGGGCTCGCTGCACGTATTACTGGCACATCGCGGGACGTATTACTGGCACTCTTATGACCGGCCGGGCCGCCGATAAGCCATGACGCCGGCGAGCGTGACATGGCGATAAGGCCCGCACCACGACGTCAGCAGACGGCACCGACGGGCGCGGGCGTGCCCGCCGTGCGCGCGGGGGCTCCGGACAGGGCTTCGTAGAGCGCGCGTTCCGTCTGCGGGCCGCACAGCACACGGTCACGGATCCGGAAGAGCGGCACCCCGGTGACGCCGTGGCGGCGCATGCGGTCCAGTTCCTCGCGCAGGGCCTCGGCGTCCGGCTCCTCGTACGGCGTCGTGCCGCCGCCCGGAAACCGACGGAGAAAACCGTCCGGTCCGGATGTGCTTCCGGCGGTTTCCAGGCCGCACTCCTCGGCCAGGGAACGCAGCACGCCGGGGTCGCCGATGTACAGCCCGTCGGTGAAGTGCGCGCGGAAGAGCCGCTCGACCATCGCCTCGGCGCGGCCCTGCGCCTGCGCGCGGGCGATGAGCAGATGCGCGGCGAAGGTGTTGCCGACGACAGCCCGGTCGTAGTCCAACTCCAGCCCCTCACGGGCCGCTTGGCCGGTGGTGCGGGCGATCTGGGTCTCGGCGTACGGCCCGAAGAGCCGCTGGAGCACCGGCACCAGCGGCTGCGCCACGTTGGGCGCGGCCGGCGCGAGCTCGTACGGACGGAAGGTCAGCTCCACCTCCCGGCCCGCGGCGCGCAGCCGTCCGGCCGCCCGTCGGAGGCGGGTAAAGCCGATGTAGGAGTGGACGCAGATGACGTCCAGGACCATATCCGCCTTCACCATCGGAACCCCCAAAGCGCGGATTTACCTACCGTCGAGCCACTGAACAGGAAAGTAAATCAGCAACTTGCCGGGCGTCAAGTATGGTTTTGCGGTCTCATCACCCGGCACGGAGGCGCCTCCCGGGAGCCCCGGCACCCACGAGCGCCGCCCCGCCCGCCGGTCCGCCCGCCGCGTCCCGTACGCGCCGCGCCGTGCCCGCGCGCACCTGGTCGGACAAGCCCTGGGTGGCGACGGGGAATTGAAGGAAATTGAAGGAAGGCACGGAGACCACGGAGCCCACGACAATGTACGTATTGCGTGCCGGTGGTGTCGCGGTCGCCGTCACCGCCCCCGCCGCGGAGGTTTCCTGCGGCATGATCTCCACGCCCGCTCAGCGTGTGCGACGGCGACCCGGCCCGTTCCGCTCATGTGCGGACGGGCGCGGTGGGACCCGCGAGGACAGGCTGCCAACTTGCCGGGCGTCAAGTAGGTTCGGCTGAGGGCGGCAGCTTCACGACAACAGCAGGAGAGACCATGGGCAGCACCCCTCAGGCGCGCAGGAGCGACACCCGTGAGCGCATCCAGAAAACGGCCCTGGACCTCTTCGTCTCACGTGGTTACGAGAAGACGTCGCTGCGGGAGATCGCCGAGGAGCTCGGCGTCACCAAGGCAGCGCTGTACTACCACTTCAAGACGAAGGAGGACATCCTCACCGCGATCTCCGAAGACCTCGGCCGCCCCGTCGACGAACTCATCGCCTGGGCCGCGGAACAGCCACCGACCCTCGATACCCGGCGGGAGCTGATGACCCGCTACAGCGCGGCCCTGAAGTCGGCCATGCCGATCTACCACATCCTCCAGGAGAACCAGGCGACCCTGCGCGACCTGGCCGTCGGGCGCACGCTGCGCGGCCGCGTGGAGGACATCTCCCGGCTGATGCACACCGGGGACATCGACTTCGGCACCCACGTCCGCGTCGCCAGCGCCCTGCTGACCGTCCACTTCGGGGCCTTCACGCTGGACCAGCTCGGCGGTACGGACGAGGAGAAGCGGCAGGCGCTCCTCGAAGTCGCGCTGGAGACCCTCGGCGCCCCCACCGATTGACACTTTCAGGCGACCCCGACCGGGGCGACGGCGCGCTGCCGCTCCAGCTCCGCCAGCGCGCGGGCGCCCCGGCCGGGGGCGATGTCGAGCCGGGCGAGCACCGCGGGCACGGCCACCCCGGGCATCAGGTGCTCGTAGAGCACGATGGCCCGCCGCTCCAGGTCGGCGCGGCCGCAGACCGTCTGCGAGAGGGCGTTGATGCCGCCGTACGCGGCGACGATCAGCTCGGCGACCTCCGACGGCATGACGTGCGGCAGCACCTCGCCGCGCTCCTTGCCCTCCATCAGGGTCCGGGTGTGCAGCTGGGTCCAGTCGTCGAAGCGGGCGTCGCGGTCCGGTGCCGTCGCGCTGTGCTCGATGGACAGCCGCACGCAGCCCCGCAGCACCGGGTCCACCAGCAGCCGGTGGGTGAAGATCATCCCGATGTCGACCAGCTCCTGCATCTTGGAGGAGCGCGGCAGTTCGGGGCGCAGCGCAGTGACGGACATCCGGGTCTGGACGACGGCGCGGGCCAGGTCCTCCTTGGAGGCGAAGTGGAAGTACAGCGCGCCCTTGGTCACTTCGGCGCGGGCGAGGATCTCGCTGATGGTGGCGGCGTCGTAGCCCCGCTCGTCGAACACCACCGCGGCCGCTTCCAGGATGGCCCGCCGCGTTCTTATCGCACGGTCCTGCTTTGCCACGGTACGCCTCCGCATCGCTGAGGGACCCGCGCTCCGCGTCCTGAGCGGCAGGGCGGATCACTGACCGCTGTCGCTGCCGCCGGGTTCCCGCGCGCAGCCGCGGCGTAGAGCGTATGCAGGACACCCGCGTCAAGGGAGGAGAGCGAACCAGCCATCGTGACCGGCACCGTGGCCCGGAAGGGGGTTGACTAGGGTCCGGTGCCACCGGCCGCGGCCGGTCCGACGAGCCGAGGGAGCCCGTAGGGATGAGCCTCACCGGGAGCGCGTTCTTCGCGCTGCTCATCGCGGCGACCGCGGTCGCCGTGCTGGCGACGCTGCTGCTGTGGACGAGGATCCCCGGTCCACGCCCCCTCGCCTGGCTGGCGCGCGTCGTGCTCATCGGGCTGTGCCAGGTGACCGCGATCTGTGTGGTCGCCACCTGGATCAACAGCAGCTACGGGCTCTACGCGTCCTGGGACGACCTGCTGGGGCGGCCGAGCGGCGCGGGCCCGGTGTCGATGCCCGGCCCGCCCCCGGAGCGGGCCCGCTTCATCCGCGGGGACGCCGGGATACAGGAGACGTACGTCCGTGGGCGCGCCTCGTCGCTGTCGGGGCAGGTGATGGTCTGGACCCCGCCGCAGTACGACGACCCGCGCTACCGCAAGACCGCCTTTCCCGTCGTTCTGCTGCTGCACGGCGTCCCCGGTTCGCCGCAGTCGTGGATGGAGCAGGGCCACATGCCCGGTGACTTCCAGAAGCTGCTGCGGGACGGGACGAGCCGGCCGTTCATCCTCGCCGTGCCGATCATCAATCCCGGCGGCGTCGACACGGACTGCTCGGACACCACCGGGCACAAGGTCGCGACCTGGCTCTCCTCCGACGTCCCGGACCTGATCAGGGACCACTTCAGGACGGGGAAGGGCCCGCGCTACTGGGGGCTGCTCGGCATCTCCACGGGCGGCTACTGCGCGGCCAAGCTGCCCTTGCAGTACCCCAAGGTGTTCGGCGCGGGCGCGGCCCTGGACCCGGATCCGCTGACCGGTGACCGGGGCGTCCTGGCGGACGAGCAGCTGCGGCTGCACAACAGCCCCATGTGGCTGGTGGCCCACACCCAGGCCGACGTCGGCCTCTTCCTCGCGACCTCGCGCCAGGACCGGGACAGCCCGCCCTCGTACATCGAGGAGTTCCAGCGGGCGGCGGCCGGCAGCAAGGTCCGGCTGCGGACGATGCTGACGCAGCGGGGCGGGCACAACTACAACACGTGGATCTCGATGTACCCGGCGGCGTTCGACTGGCTGGGCGAGGAGCTCGACAAGGGACCGGCATAAAGGGAAAAGGCGTAACGGAAAAAGGGGGCCCTGTGGGCCCCCCCTTTTCTGTCTTTTCCCGTCCATCAGAGGTCAGCTGTTGACGTCCTGCGGGAAGACCAGCTGCTTGCTCATCCACTCCAGGCTCGGCGAGATCTCCCGCCGCCAGGTGGTGAAGTTGTGGCTGCCCTCGTCCAGGATCATCTTGGAGGCGAGCATCGGCTCCTTCACCGCCTTGAGGAACTTCTCCGTCTCCTTGTAGTTCTTCTCGCCCTTCTTGCTGCTGGTGACGAGCACGGAGACCTTCGGCACCGGCATGTTGCCCAGCCGCCAGATCAGGTCGTGCTCGCGCTCCCGCTGCTTGCCCTCCTCGCCGCTGCCGAAGAGGTTTCCGGTGGTCAGATCGTTCTTGATCTTGTAGTCGGCGGAGAGGGCGGCGGCCGCGGGATAGACGGAGGGCTGGCGCATCGCGAGTTCCAGGGCACAGGTGCCGCCGGAGGAATAGCCCATGGCGCCCCAGGCGCTCGCCTCGTGCCCGACGCGATAGGCGCTGCGCATGGCCTCGGGCACGTCCTTGGTGAAGTACGTCTCCGCCTGCGGGCCGCCGGGGACGTCCACGCACTCGGTGTCGCGCGGCGGCGCGATCGTCGGCCGGAGCATCACGATCACGGTCGGCTGCATCTTCTTCGCGGCCAGCAGCTCGCTCGCGGTCTTCGGGATCTGGAGGTATTTGGAGAGGTTGTCGATGCCGCCCGGATATCCGCTGATGGCCACGATCACGGGGAAGCGCTGGCGCTCGTACTGCTTCTGGAAATACTGCGGCGGCAGATACACGAACGCCGGCTCGACGACATTGGCGCGGCGCCCGACCAGGCGCACCGACTCGACCGTCCCGACCTGGTCCTTCGGGCCGTCCGGCAGGCCCATGCGGTCACCGCTCTGCGAGCTCGCGGGCCGGATCAGGCCGCCGCCCTTGGCCGTGTCGACCGTGCCGTTGCCGGCGTCGGTGACCGCCGTGACCTGGCCCGGCGACCGGTCGTAGCGGCCGAGCAGCTGGCCCCAGGTGCCGTAGAAGCTGTTGGCGGAGTTCACCGCGAGCAGCACCACGGACATGATCGCCAG
This sequence comes from Streptomyces sp. NPDC051173, assembly GCF_040689515.1. Classification (NCBI taxonomy): domain Bacteria; kingdom Bacillati; phylum Actinomycetota; class Actinomycetes; order Kitasatosporales; family Streptomycetaceae; genus Streptomyces; species Streptomyces sp. NPDC051173. The sequence continues at coordinate 235,070 of NZ_JBFBBD010000001.1, read as the reverse complement.
CTGGGTCACCAGGATCGAACCGAGCCGTCCCAGCACAGGCAGCGCGCCGCGCCCGGAGAGCCGGGGCCAGAGCCATACGGTGAGGCCGACGCACAGCACGGCGACGAAGACCACCGTGTACAAGAGTGACCGGCTGGTCAGGCCCATGCGTCTCTCAACTCCCTGCCCCCGTGGTGGGTACTCGTGTTCGGTAGAACGATGCTCACCGGTAAAGAGGCCGGATTGGGCGGAGAGGGTTGCCCTGCACCCATTTCTTACCCTTCTCTTGGCCTGCCCGTGTCCTGGACGTACGGCACCGTTACCGCGCCGGAAACCGCCTGTCCGGGGGGTGGGTGACGGCCTCGCTGGGCAGGAAAGGGCGCATGGGCGACGTCTTCTTGCGCAGGTTGAGCCGCTGGCAGTCCGACCAGTACCGCGAGCAGCTCGCGGATGTGCACACAGCGGCGTACGGGGGCGCGCCCGGCGAGCCCTCCTCCGCCCGCTCCCGCTTCCGGGAACGCCTCTCCGAGGACTCCGCGCGGCCCGGCTTCGACCTGGTGATCGCCGAGAACCGCGGGCCGGTCGGCTGCGCGTACGGCTATCCGCTGGCCCGTGACAGCGACCGCTGGCACGGCTTCGACGGGCCCGTTCCCGCGGACCTCGCGGAGCTGACGGCCGCCGGGCGGGTCTTCCTCGTCGCCGAGCTGATGGTGCTGCCGCGCCACCGCCGCCAGGGCATCGGCCGCCGCCTGCACGACCGGCTGCTCGCCGGCAGCGGGGCCGGGCTCGCCGCGATGCTGCTCTCCCCGGCGGACGCGCACGGGGACGGCGCGCACGCGGCACGGCTGTCGTGGGGGTGGACGACCGCGGGCAAGCTCTCGCCCGGCGGCGGGCTCGTGCTGGAGGTCTTCACCCGGCCGCTGCGGAGGTGAATCCTCCATGCCGGAAGGTGCGGGAGGGCGCCGCCGGAGGGCCTGTACGGCTCTGGCCGAACGGGACGTTCCCCGGGATGGTGGAGGCATGACGGAAACCCCCGCGAATCCCTGCCTCAGCGGACTCTTCGCGCCCGTCCACGAGGAGATCACCGCGATCGACCTCCCGGTCACCGGCCGTCTTCCCGACTCCCTGCGCGGCCGCTATCTGCGCAACGGCCCCAACCCGCTCGGCGCCCCGGACCCGGCCACGTACACCTGGTTCAGCGGGGTGGGCATGGTGCACGGCGTGCGGCTGCGCGACGGCCACGCCGAGTGGTACCGCAACCGCTGGGTGCGCTCCGACGAGGTCGCCGGGCGGCTGGGGGAGAAGCTGCTGCACGGCCCGCGCCACCTGGGCATGGACTCCGCGCCGAACACCCACGTGCAGTGCTTCGCCGGACACCTCCTCGCGCTGGTCGAGGCCGGTCCGCTGCCGTACGAGCTGGACGAGGACCTGTTCACGATCGGCCCCTTCGACTTCCACGGCACGCTGCCCGGCGGGCTGGCCGCGCACACCGTCGTCGACCCGCGGAGCGGCGAGCTGCACGCCGTCGCGTACTGCCCGGCGCTGCCGTACGTGCAGTACCTCGTCGCCGGGACCGACGGGCGGATCCGCCGCAGTGTCGACATCCCGGTGGACGGCCGGCCCGTGATGCACGACTTCTCGCTGACCGCACGGCACGTCCTGCTCTACGACCTGCCGGTGGTCGCCGCGGATCCGGCGGAGCCGGGCGGCGCGCCCGCCCACTGGGACGCCGAGCGGCCCGCCCGGCTCGGGGTGCTGCCCCGGAACGGCGGCGCGCGGGACGTCCGCTGGCTGGAGGTCGACCCGTGCTACGTCTTCCACCCCATGAACGCCTACGAGCGCGACGGCGTCATCACCGTCCACCTCGTCCGCTACGAGCGGGTCCTCGACCGGCGGGACGCGGCCACCGTGCGGCACCCGCCGCTGCTGGAGCGCTGGACGGTGGACCTCGCGGCCGGGACCGTGCGGCGTGCGCGGCTGGACGACCGCGAGGTGGAGTTCCCCCGGGCGGACCCGCGGCGGCTGACGGAGCGGCACCGCTTCGGTTACGCGATGGCGCAGGCCGCCGCCGGTGACGGCCGGCGGCTGGGGGCGGGGCTGCTGAAGTACGACCTGGAGCGCGGCACGAGCGAGGAGTTCCGCGTGCCTCCGCACGGCGACGTCGGCGAGGGCGTGTTCGTCCCCTCCGCTCCCGGCGCGGCCGAGGACGACGGGTGGGTGATGGCGTACGCGTACGACCCCGAGCGCGGGGCCTCGGACCTGGTGGTGCTGGCGGCCCAGGACTTCGCGGCGGGACCGGTGGCGCGGGTGCACCTGCCGGTGCGGGTGCCGCTGGGCTTCCACGGCAACTGGATCCCTGACGGTGTGTGAGAGTGCCGCGCGGGTAGGCGTAGTGGGAAGCACGGCTGCTCACGGGTGCTCAGGAGCGCTCAGGGTGAGCCCAGCTGGCGCAACCGGACGCGGGGGCCGTCCCCCGACGGTGTCGGGCGCGGGACGGCTTACGAGGGTCTGAGCACGCCGGGAGGGGCGTGACGGCTAGCCTTACGTAGCCATCCGGACCCGGGATATTCCCCGACACTCCGGACATTTCATAGCTCCCGAGACACGTGAAGGACTGCTCCCCATGGGCATTCGGAGTCTGCTGCGGAACGCGTTCGGCCGGTCCAGGACAGCGACAGCCGAGCGCGACGAACCCAGCCTGCCCCAGCAGAACGCGGGACGGCCGGCCGGAGCCGACGGCACGGAGCCGGCCGCCGGTGCGGCCCCCGCCCCGGAGAAGGAGCCCGCGGTGGTCGTCCCGGGGCCGTCGGCGGAGCCGATGACCGTGCCCGCGCCGAGCCCTGACACCGCGTCGGCTTCCGTCCCGGCCCCCGCGTCGGAACCCGCGCCCGCCGCCGCGTCCGTCCCGGCCCCCGCGTCGGAACCCGCGCCCGCCGCCGCGTCCGTGCCGGCGCCCGCCTCGGAGCCCGCCCCGGCCGAGTCCCTCCGTGCGCCGCTGCCCACGCAGCCGACCACGGAGCGCGTGCCCGACCCCGGGCCGCTGGGACCCACGCCCGGTCCCAAGCCGGACCCGCTGCCCCAGCCGGAGCCCGGGCCGACGCCGATGCCCTCCCCCAAGCCCATCCCGGAGCCGGACCCGGTGCCCACGCCGCTCCCCTCCCCGCCGGTGGAGCCCGAGCCGACGCCGCGCCCGGTCCCCAAGCCCGAGCCCGCCCCGGGCCCGTCGCCCGAGCCCCAGCCCGCGATGCCGCCCCGCGACGCGGAGGCCGGGAGCGCCGTCAGCCTGGAGAAGGTGGAGCGGACCGCGCCCGCGCTGGTCAGCCTCTACAAGAGCGCGGCGGTCTCACTGCGGAAGCAGGGGCTCACGGGACAGCGGGCGGCCGTCTATCTGGTCCTCGACCGCTCGGGCTCGATGCGCGAGTTCTACAAGAACGGCACCGTCCAGCACCTCGCCGAGCAGGCGCTGGGCCTCTCCGCCCACCTCGACGACGACGGCACCGTCCCGGTCGTCTTCTTCTCCACCGACGTCGACGGCACGGCCGAGCTGGACCTCGGCGACTACGAGGGCCGGATCGAGGAACTCCACAGCTCCATGGGCCACATGGGCCGCACCAACTACCACTGGGCCATGGAAGCGGTGATCGAGCACTACCGGAAGTCGGGCGCCACGGACCCGGCGTTCGTCATCTTCCAGACCGACGGCGGCCCCTACAGCAAGCCGGCCGCGGAACGCGCCCTGTGCGAGGCGGCGAAGCTCCCCATCTTCTGGCAGTTCGTGGGCTTCGGCGACCCGGAGAGCAAGGGCTTCGACTTCCTGCGCAAGCTGGACAACCTCGCCGTACCGGAGAAGCGCGTCGTCGACAACGCGGGCTTCTTCCACGCGGGCCGCGACCCGCGCGCGCTGACGGACGCGCGCCTCTACGAAGAGCTGATGGTCGAATTCCCCGAGTGGCTGGCGGAGGCGCGCGCGGCGGGCATCGTGAAGTAACTCCGCCGCCGGACGGGCTTGGTGATGCGGACCGCGGCTTCGAGCGCGCAAGGGGATCGCGACCACATCGACCACATCAAGCCCGTCCGGCGTTTGAGGACACCGCCGCGCAGCGGTGGTGCGCACGGGACGGCCCGCGGCCGAGGCACAGGATCAGCCCGCCACGGCCCCCGCACCGCCACCCGCGGGGAACCGCACGGTCACCCGCAGCCCGCCGCCCCGTCGCGGGACCGCGTCCACCGTGCCGCCGTGCGCCCGCGCGATGGAGCGGACGATCGACAGGCCCAGGCCCGTGCCGCCCCCGAGCCGTTCCCGCCCGGTGCCCCGCCGGAAGGGCTCGAAGAGGCCGTCGACCTCCTCCGCGGCGACCTCGGGGCCGGTGTTCGTCACCGTCAACGCACCCGGCCGTACGCGCACTTCCACGCTCCCTCCCGGGTGGTTGTAGCCCACCGCGTTGCGCAGCAGATTGCCGGTCAGCTGCGCGAGCAGGACGCGGTTCCCGGTGAGCGGGGAGGGCACGGCGCGCGTCTCGACGCGTACGCCCTCCCGTGCCGCGCGGTCCGCGACGGCCGCGGTCTCCTCCGCCACGACCTCCGCGAGGTCGAGCGGCTCCCGGCGCTCCAGGCCGCGCTCGCTGCGGGCCAGCACGAGCAGGCCGTCGATCAGGTGCTCCGAGCGCCGGTTGGTCTCCAGCAACAGCTCCTTCGTGCGCGCCAGTTCCTCGGGCGGCATCCCGGCGTCCAGGCCGACCTGGATGGCGGCCCGCTGGGTGGCGAGCGGGGTGCGCAGTTCGTGGGAGGCGTTGGAGACGAAGCGGCGCTGGCTGTCGAAGGCGCCCTCCAGCCGGCCGAGGAGCGCGTCGATGGTGTCGGCCAGCTCCTTCAGCTCGTCGTCCGGGCCGCGCTGTCCGATGCGCTCGTGGAGATTGCGCTCGGAGATACGGCGGGCGGTGGCGGTCATGGTGTGGACGGGCCGCAGCACGCGCCCCGCCGTCCACCAGCCGACGCCCACCGCCAGCAGCGCGGTGAGCAGGAGGGCGAGCGCGGACCACAGGACGAGCTGGTGGGAGGCGGCCGCGCTGACGTCCCCGGTGACCTGGTAGATCGTGGACGGGGCGAGCCTCGTGGCCTCCGGCCCCCGGAAGGGGACGGCCGTCGCGTCCGGCCGCAGCGTCTCCGCCGGCAGGGCGGTGCGGGCGATGACGGTGGCCTGCTCGCGCGTACCGGCGCGGGAGAGGACGTTGACCGTGGCCAGCAGCAGCGCGCCGAGCACGAGGAAGACCGCGCCGTAGGCGGCGGCGATGCGCGTACGGGCGGTGAGCGCGGGTCCGGGAACGCGGAACCTCACAGCGCGTACCCCACGCCCTGGACCGTGCGGATCAGCGGCGGCTCGCCGAGCTTGCCGCGCAGCTTGCTCATCGCCACGCGGACGGCCCCGGTGAAGGGGTCGGCGTGCGCGTCCCAGGCGCGCTCCAGCAGTTCCTCCGCGCTGACGACCGCGCCCTCCGCCTCCAGCAGGATCTGGAGCAGGGCGAATTCCTTGGGGGAGAGGTCGAGGTCCCGCTCGTCGCGGGACGCCGTGCGGCGCACGGTGTCCAGCCGCAGCCCGGACCGCTCCAGCACCGGCGGCGCGGGACGGGCGCTGCGGCGGCGCAGCGCCCGTACGCGCGAGACGAGCTCGGGAAACTCGAACGGCTTGGGGAGATAGTCGTCGGCCCCCAGGTCCAGCCCGGCGACGCGGTCCTCCATGCTGCCGGCCGCGGTGAGCATCAGGACGCGGGTGCGGGAGCCGGACGCGACGAGGCGGCGGGTGACGTCGTCGCCGTGCACGCGTGGCAGGTCGCGGTCGAGGACGACGACGTCGTAGTCGTGCAGGTCCAGATAGGCGATCGCGGCGTCGCCGCTGTAGACCGTGTCCACGGCGAACCCGGCCCGGCGCAGGCCGGTGGCGACCAGCTCGGCCAGCATTTCCTCGTCCTCGGCGACCAGCACCCGCATGACGTTGTCCATCCTTGTCGGCATTCACCCCCCTTCCAGCATGCCTGCGGGTCTACCGCACGGGATGTTTCGCGGATGTCTCCGTCGCCGGCGCTCCCACCTCGCGCCCCTGCCGCGCGCCCGTTCGCGGCGGCCGCCTCCGCGACGGGCCGGAGCGTGCGGCTCCGGACCGCATGCCTCGCGCGCCCCCTCGATCACCTCCGGGCGCCCCTTCACGGTGGTGACGCCGGTGCGATCGAGTGACTACCCTAGGTAGTCGTAGGATCACTCTTCGGATCTATCAGTCATTCATCAGCCGTCCAACGGGCTCCGCGCGGCGGCGCGAGCGGGGCACGACCGAGTCTCGAGGCCGATGAGAGCCGATGAGAGGGGGAGGGGAGCTCGGGTGGCGGGAGAGGGTCGCACCTCCCGCCACCCGGGCAGACGTCTCCCCGGCCGCCCTACAGCCAGGCCCCCAGCAGGAAGGGGTACGCGTCGAGGATCTCCGACGGGCCCCGGACCACCTCGCGCAGCGTGAAGACGACGTACTGCTCGCCCTTCGTCGCGAAGAAGTGCGTCTCCTCCCCCACGCCCGCCGACGTCACCGCGTCCGGCACACCCGTGAACGCCTTCGGCAGATGCCCCAGTTCGACGTCGTGCACCTCGCGCTCGTACGCGGTCCCCGGCCGGTCGACGACCACGATCCCGCGCTCCCCGAACACCAGATAGGACGAGCCGTCCGGCGCCGCGGACACCGCCTTGAAGCGCCGGCCGACCCGCGGCTGGAGCTCCTGGGCGGGGAAGTACTCGTCGGCGGGCAGCAGGTCCTCGCCCTCGTGGTCGGAGAATTCGACGGCGAGGTCGCCCTTGACGCCGAGGTACGGGTGCCGGTGGCCGCGCGGGGTGCGCGTCACGAAGTCGAAGCCGCCGTGGAACTCCTTGGCCAGGTGCGGGAACGCCTCGCTGATCTTCATCCGCCCGGCCTCCACCCGGTTCCGCCGGGAGAACCGCACGACCTCGTCGCCCCGGAACCCGGCGAAGCGGATGTACGGCGTCCGGTCGGCCCCCGGCACCCACTTGGAGACCGTGCCGAAGACGCCGCCGGTCGCCTCCAGCGTCGTCTTGAGCACGCTGGAGGCCGTGGCGACGACGCCCCCGGCGCCGGGCTCCACGACCAGACCGGCCAGCGCGTCGAACGCCCGTTTCTCACCGGCCGGTTCGACGGCCTCGAAGTGCCACCGCCGGTCCCCGGCAGGGGCGATCGCGCTCTCCGCCGTCTGCTCGATCACCGCGCCCTCGGCGGCGGAACCACCGCGCACGGTCAGCCGCAGGCCACTGCCGACGTTGACGACGGGCGAGCCGTTGACGTCGTCGTCCGTGATCCGCCAGGTCTGGCTCCGGTACGCGGGCGCGCTCTCCTCCAGACGCGTCTGCTCGACGGCGGCACCCTTGCCGTACCGGCGGACCCGGAGATAGCGGCCGCTGCGCAGATTCCGCACCCGGTAGGTGTCCCTGCCCCCTTGCCCGGCCTCCAGCCGCCACGCCTGCCCGGCCCGCGCCGGCCACTCGCGCAGCCGCTCCTGCACCACCGCCGCGCCCTTCGCCGTCAGATACAGCCCGGTCTCGTCGTTCCTGATCAGGTACGTGGTCTTGGCGCTGACGCTCATGGACCCTCCTGTGAACGGCCGGAATCGCTGCCTTGCTCCGGCGCCCCACGTTAGGAGCGCGCGGGAGGGGGTGCGACAGGAAACCCGGCCATCCGCACGGCTGTGGACCAAGGCTCGTTCAAGTGGCCTGATCAGGCTTACGCCTCAGTGGGCATCCTCCATGCGTGAGCAATGAAAATCCCCCCTCGCTCCCTGCCCCCACTCCCCCTCCTCCCGCGTCCGTGAGCTATGCCGTGGACACCCGCACCAATCGCCTCGGCCAAGTCATGGACCGGCACGCCGGATACGTACAGCTACGCCCTCCGCAGGGCGGCGTCGAATGGGACTGCCCGCCCGAGTACGCCCGGCCCGCCTCCGAGGCGGAGGCGCTGCGCGCCCGTGTGGCACGGCTGAATGCCGAGAGCAGGTGGGGGCTTTGACCGCGCGCACCGTCTTCCTGTTCGGGAACTGGACGCTCCAGCCCGACCTGGAGCCGGACGCGGAGCCGATCACGTACGCGATGCAGTGCGCGGTGTGCGAGGAGTGCTCGGACGCCGTCGAGGACGTCGCGGACGCCCAGGGCTGGACGTTCCGGCACGCGGGGCACCACCCGTCCCACCACACCTACCGGGAGGTGATCACCAGGCCGTGGCGGGCGTGGATGGCCGAACCGCCGCCGGCCGCGGGCGGGGCCTGAGACCGGCGGGCCGCGAGCGGCGGGGTGACCCCCCGCGGCGGACGCCGAAATCGCCGCGCGGGCACCCCTCGGCCCTCGGATACGCTAAAGGTCTCTGTAAACCGCGACCAGGGAGCAGCCGGAAATGGCTCGACACCTCATCACCAGCGCCCTTCCGTACATCAACGGGATCAAGCACCTGGGCAACATGGTGGGGTCCATGCTCCCGGCGGACGTCTACGCGCGCTTCCTCCGCCAGACCGGCCGCGAGACGCTCTACATCTGCGCCACCGACGAGCACGGCACGCCCGCCGAGCTCGGCGCGAAGGAGCTCGGTCTGCCCGTCGCCGAGTTCTGCGCCCAGCAGCACGACGCGCAGAAGGCCGTCTACGACGGCTTCGGGCTGTCCTTCGACTACTTCGGCCGCAGTTCCTCCCCCGAGAACCGCGAGATCACCCAGCACTTCGCGCGGCGGCTCAAGGAGAACGGCTTCATCGAGGAGCGGGCGATCCGCCAGGTCTTCTCGATCACCGACGACCGCTTCCTGCCGGACCGCTACATCGTCGGCACCTGCCCGCACTGCGGCTACGACAAGGCGCGCGGCGACCAGTGCGAGAACTGCACCCGCGTGCTCGACCCGACGGACCTGATCGACGCCCGCTCGGCGATCAGCGGCAGCAGCGACCTCGAGGTGCGCGAGACCAAGCACCTCTTCCTGCTCCAGTCGAAGCTCCAGGGCGAGGTCGAGGCGTGGATCGACGAGCACGGCAAGGACTGGCCGGTGCTGGCCTCCTCCATCGCCCGCAAGTGGCTGACCGAGGGCCTCAACGACCGCGCCATCACCCGTGACCTGGAATGGGGCGTGCCCGTCCCGGCCGACACCTGGCCGGAGCTGGCGGCCGAGGGCAAGGTCTTCTACGTCTGGTTCGACGCGCCCGTCGAATACATCGGCGCCACCAAGGAGTGGGCGGACCAGGACCCGGGGAACCGCGACTGGAAGTCGTGGTGGTACGAGGCCGAGGACGTCCGCTACACCCAGTTCATGGGCAAGGACAACGTCCCCTTCCACACGGTGATGTTCCCGGCCACGCAGCTCGGCACCCGTGAGCCGTGGAAGAAGGTCGACTACGTCAAGGCCTTCAACTGGCTCAACTACTACGGCGGCAAGTTCTCCACCTCCCAGAAGCGCGGCGTCTTCACGCGCGACGCCCTGGAGCTGCTGCCCGCCGACTACTGGCGCTATTTCATGATGGCCAACGCCCCCGAGTCGGACGACACGTCCTTCACATGGGAGCTGTTCTCCGCCACGGTGAACAAGGACCTCGCCGACGTCCTCGGCAACTTCGTCAACCGCGTGCTCTCGTTCTCCAGGAAGCGCTTCGGTGACGAGGTCCCCGCGGGCAGCGAGGCGGGCGAGGCGGAGGCGGCGCTCGGCCGCGAGGTCGCGGAGCTCCTCGCGGAGTACGAGCGGCACATGGAGGAGCTCCAGTTCCGCAAGGCCGCGCAGGCGCTGCGCGCGCTGTGGAGCGCGGGCAACTCCTACCTGGAGACCAAGGCCCCCTGGCTGGAGATCAAGACCGACCCCGAGGCCGCGGCGCTCACCCTGCGCACGGCGATGAACCTCATCCACCTCTACGCCGTGGTCTCCGAGCCCTTCATCCCGGCGTCCGCCGCCGCGATGCGGTCCGCGTTCGCGCTGACCGACGACAACGCCACGTGGATCACGCCGGACGAGGCCAGGTCCCTGTCCTTCGTCCCCGCGGGCACGGCCTTCACCGTGCCGCCGGTGCTCTTCGCGAAGATCACCGAGGACGACCTGGCGGCGTACCGCGAGCGCTTCGGCGGCGGCGAAGAGGCGTAATCGCGCCCTTCCCCCGCCCGGCCGGGCCCGGAACCATGACGGTTCCGGGCCCGGCCTTTTCCGTATTGATCGATCGGCAATCGTTCGTTGACAGCGGCCTTGCAAGGTGGGACGCGCAGATACATGGGGGAAGTCGAAGACGAGGAAAAGAAGTGTCCGACAAACGCATCACCGTGACCGTGCACGCGACCGACGAGCTCAACCGGGCGAGATTCGTCCGCCGGCTGCGGGAGCTGCCCGAGGTGCGCGTGGTCCGCGAGGACGGGGACGTGTCCTTCGTCCTCATGGGCGCGGACGACGCCCCGGCCGCGGCGGAACTGCGCCGCCGGGCCCGGGACAGCGACGAGCGCGTCGTCCTCGTGGCCGAGGAACTCGGCGAGACGGAGCTCATGGCGGTGGCGGAATACGGGGTGCGGTCGGTCCTCTGCCTGAGCCGCCTCACGGCGTGGCGCCTGATCCGCGCGGTCCACACGGCGGTGGGCTGCTGCACGAGGGCTCCGCTGGTGACGGCGCTGGTGTGACCGCCCTCGAACGCCAGGCTGATATTCAGCCCGTCCGGCGTTTGAGGACAACGCGGCGAAGCCGTGTTGCTGGGGGTCTGGGGGCTTGCCCCCAGTTTCGGGAAGGGGCGGGGCTGGGGAAAGAACCACCGCCCCCCGGATACGGCAAACGCCGGGCAGGACCAAAATCCCACCCGGCGCCCGAACAACCGCCCGCTACTTGGCCGGCTTCGCCGGCTGCGGCTTGCGAAGCTGAAGGTGAAGCTCCTTGAGCCGCGACTCGTCCACCTCGCTCGGAGCCCCCATCAGCAGATCCTGCGCGTTGCCGTTCAGCGGGAACGCGATCGTCTCGCGGATGTTCGGCTCGTCCGCCAGCAGCATCACGATGCGGTCGACACCCGGCGCGATGCCGCCGTGCGGCGGGGCGCCGAACTTGAACGCGCGCAGCATGCCGCCGAACTCGCGCTCCACGTCCTCGTTCGAGTAACCGGCGATCTCGAACGCGCGGTACATGACCTCGGGCTCGTGGTTGCGGATGGCGCCGGAGGACAGCTCGGTGCCGTTGCAGACGATGTCGTACTGCCAGGCCAGGATGTCCAGCGGGTCCATCGTGTTCAGCGCCTCCAGGCCGCCCTGCGGCATGGAGAAGGGGTTGTGCGAGAACTCGATCTTGCCGGTCTCCTCGTCCTTCTCGAACATCGGGAAGTCGACGATCCAGCAGAAGCGGAAGACGTTCTCCTCGAAGTGGCCGGCGCGCTTCGCGGCCTCGACGCGGACCGCGCCCATGATCTTGGAGACCTCGTCGAACTCACCGGCGCCGAAGAAGACGGCGTGGCCGGGGACCAGGCCGAGGGCCTCGGTCAGGGCCTTGACGTCCTCCTCGGTGAGGAACTTCGCGATCGGGCCGGCCAGCTCGCCGCCCTCGCCCACGCGGACCCAGGCCAGGCCCTTCGCGCCCTGCTCGACCGCGTACTCGCCGAGGCCGTCGAAGAACTTGCGGCTCTGGCCGGCGGTGTCCGGCACGGCCAGCGCGCGGACGTGCTTGCCGGCGAACGCCTTGAAGCCGCTGTCGGCGAAGACGCCGGAGACGTCGACCAGCTCCAGCTTGGCGCGGAGGTCCGGCTTGTCGGAGCCGTACTTCAGCATCGCCTCGCGGAAGGGGATCCGCGGGAACGGCGAGGTGACGTGGCGGCCGTTGCCGAACTCCTCGAAGAGCTCGGTCATGACCTTCTCGATGACCTGGAAGACGTCCTCCTGCTCGACGAAGGACATCTCCATGTCGAGCTGGTAGAACTCGCCCGGCGAGCGGTCCGCGCGGGCGTCCTCGTCGCGGAAGCAGGGCGCGATCTGGAAGTAGCGGTCGAAGCCCGCGATCATCAGCAGCTGCTTGAACTGCTGGGGGGCCTGCGGCAGCGCGTAGAACTTGCCGGCGTGCAGGCGGGAGGGCACCAGGAAGTCGCGCGCGCCCTCGGGGGAGGTGGCGGACAGGATCGGGGTGGCCAGCTCGTTGAAGCCCTGCGCGACCATCTTCTGCCGGATGGCGGAGATGACCGCCGAGCGCAGCATGATGTTGCGGTGCATGCGCTCGCGGCGGAGGTCGAGGAAGCGGTACTCCAGGCGCCGCTCCTCGTTCACGCCGTCGTCGGCGTTGATGGTGAAGGGGATCTGCTCGGCGGTGCCGAGCACCTCGACCTCGGTGACCTCGATCTCGATCTCACCGGTGGGCAGCTCGGGGTTGACGTTGTCCGCGCCGCGGCTCATGACCTTGCCGTCCACGCGGACGACGGTCTCCTTGGTCAGGTGGCTCAGGGCCTCGTTCGCGGCGGTGCCGGGGCGGGCGACGAGCTGGACCAGACCGTGGTGGTCGCGGAGGTCGATGAAGAGGATGCCGCCCAGGTCGCGCCGATTGTGCAGCCAGCCACTCAGTCGCACGTCGGTGTCGACGTCAGCCGCACGGAGCTCGCCGCAGGTGTGGGACCGGTACCGATGCATCGTTCATCCAAGTCGTTGGTCGAGGTGTGATCGAGGTCGTCGATCGAGGGCCTTGATCGAGGTCGTTGATCGGGCGGGGCGCCGGGTCGAACGACGTAGCAGCCCCTGTGCAAGCCTACCTACTGCTGCGAGCGGCCTCGGTGGTGTCCGGCGCCGATACCCGCATAAAGTGGGGCAATGCGCACCGAGGACGTACTGGCCGCTGTAGCGACCGGCCTGTGGCAGTGGGACAACGCCACACGCGTCGTCACCTTCGATGCCGAGGCGGCCCGCCTCGTGGGCCTCCCCGCCGCGCGCGTGGAGCTGACGGAGTCCGAGACCCGCGGCCGCTTCCACGCCGTCGACTGGGTGGAGGTCCAGGGGATCATCAGCCTAGCGGTGGCCGAGGGCACCCTCGCCGAGGCCCGGCTCCGGGTGGTCGACGAGGAGGGGCGGGTGCTGCGGACGCTGCGCAGCCGCGCCCGGCCCCTCACCCGCGACGGCGAGCACGTCCTGGTGGGGACGCTGGAGGAGGTCCCCCAGCCGATCCAGGGCACCTCGGCGGTGCGCACGTCGGTCACGGGCGACTGGCGCCGCAACAGAGAAGCGTTTCTGCTGGACGCCGGGCGGGCCCTCGCGGAGGCCCGCTCGACGGCCGAGGTGCTGCGCGTGGCGGCGGGCCTTTCGATGCCCGGCTTCGTGCCGTCGGGCCTGGCCGTCTTCAGCGCGGAGGCGTCCCGGGTCAAGGTCATCGGCCACCAGGGCTACGGCCCGGGCGAGGCGGCGCCCTTCCTCGACCTGCCGCTCACCGCCGGCTATCCGGCCGCGGAGGTCATCCGCACCGGCCGCGCGATCTATTTCCCCTCCCCCGAGGACTACGAGCGCCGCTTCCCCGACGCCTGGAAGGACGTGGCGCACTTCGGCCGCAAGGCGTGGGCCTTCCTGCCGCTGATCAACGCGGGACAGATCATCGGCGCCTGGATGGCGGGCTTCAGCGTGCCGGTGGCCTTCACCCCCGACGAGCGGTCCGTGCTCACCACCGTGGCCCGGATGCTCGCGCAGGCGCTCAGCCGGGCCAGTGTCCACGAGTCCGAGCGCGAGCTGACCGTGGGCCTCCAACGCTCGATGATGCCCACGCTCCAGCCGGACATCCCGGGGATGTCGGTGGCCGCGCGGTACGTCCCGACCGGCGGCGGGCTGGACGTCGGCGGCGACTGGTACGACATGATCCCGCTGCCCAACGGCAAGATCGCCCTGGTCATCGGGGACGTGCAGGGGCACGACGTCCGGGCCGCGGGGCTGATGGGACAGCTGCGGATCGCCCTGCGCGCGTACGCCTCCGAGGGACACCACCCCGACGCGGTCCTCTCCCGGGCCTCGCGCTTCCTCGCGGGGATCAACGCCAGCGAGACCGAGGGCGACGACATCGAACCGCGCTTCGCCACCTGCCTCTACACCGAGGTCGACCCCGCCACCGGGCGGCTCACCATCGCCCGCGCCGGGCACCCCGACCCGGCGATCCGGCTCACCGACGGCACGATGCTCCTGCGGCCCACGGCCGGCGGCCTGCCGCTCGGCATCGACCCCGACACCGACTACCCCACCACCCGGCTCGTCCTCGAACCCGGCGAGACGATGCTCGTGTGCACCGACGGCCTCATCGAGACCGGCGGCCACGACCTGGAGACCGGCTGGGAACGGCTGCGCGGGATCATCGAGGGGCACACCTGCGACGAGGAGGGCGTCCGGGCCACCGAGTGCCTGGAGGCGCTCGCCGACGCGCTCGTGCAGGGCGTGCACGGGCCGTCCTCCCACTACACGACCGGCCCGCTCGCCGACCGGCGCGAGGACGACATCGCCGTCCTCCTGCTCGCCCGCGAGGGCGCGGCCCGCACCGGTGCCCCCGCCCCGCGCCGCACCGTCCTGACCATCGCCCAGGCCGAACCGGAGCGCATCGCCGAGGCCCGGCGGCAGCTGCGCCTCCTGCTGCACGACTGGCCGGACCCGGACCAGGTCGACTCGGCCGTCCTGATGGTCTCCGAGATGGTCACCAACGTCCTCGTGCACACGGACGGGGACGCGCTGCTCAGCGCCCAGATCTCCGGCGAACACGGCTCGCGCTGCGTGCGCGTGGACGTGGCGGACGGCAGCGACGAACTCCCGCACCGGCGGCACCCCGGGGAGATGGCCTCCTCGGGGCGCGGCCTGGTGCTGATGGAACTGCTCGCCGGCGCCTGGGGGGTGGACCCCCGCGGCGAGGGCAAGAACATCTGGTTCGAGCTCTACGAGACGGACGGCGCCGGCACGCTGGATCAGGCGTCGGCCGGGATCACGCCGAGCCTGCCGGACTGGTAGTCCTCAAACGCCTGCGCGAGCTCGGCGTGGGTGTTCATCACGAACGGCCCGTAGTGCATCATCGGCTCCCGGATCGGCCGCCCGCCGAGGAGGACGACCTCGAAGTTCGGGCTCCGGGACTCCTGCGACTCGTCGGCCCGGAGGGTGACCGAGTCGCCGTTGCCGAAGACGACGGACTGGCCCGTACGGAAGGGCCGCTTGTCCTCGCCCGCCGTGCCGCGCCCGGCCAGCGCGTACGCCAGCGCGTTGAAGTCGGCCCGCCACGGGAGGGTCAGCTCGGCCCCCGGGTTCAGGGACACGTGCAGCATCGTGATGGGCGTGTGGGTGATGCCCGGACCCTCGTGCCCGTCGATGTCACCCGCGATCAGCCGCAGCAGCGCACCGCCGTCCGACGACGTCAGCAGCCTGACCTGGCCGCTCCCGATGTCCTGGTAGCGCGGGGACATCATCTTGTCGCTCTTCGGAAGGTTGACCCACAGCTGGAGGCCGTGGAACAGCCCACCGGTCATCACCAGCTGCTCCGGCGGCGCCTCGATGTGGAGGATGCCGGAGCCTGCGGTCATCCACTGGGTGTCGCCGTCGGCGATGGTGCCACCGCCGCCGTGCGAGTCCCGGTGGTTCATGGTGCCGTCGATGATGTACGTGACGGTCTCGAAGCCGCGGTGCGGGTGCCAGGGGGTGCCCTTGGGCTCGCCCGGGGCGTACTCCACCTCGCCCATCTGGTCCATCATGATGAACGGGTCGAGGAACTTGTAGTTGATCCCCGCGAAGGCCCTGCGGACGGGGAATCCCTCTCCCTCGAAGCCCGACGGCGCGGTCGCGACGTGCAGCACCGGCCGCTGCTTCGCGTCGGCCGGAGCGGTGACGCGCGGCAGGGTCAGCGGGTTCTCGACGGTCACAGCCGGCATGGCAGCCTCCTCGGTTGTTCTGCCCCCAAGTTAGTTGAAGAGTGAACAACCCGCAAGGGTCGCCGCATTCCCAGCCGCATTCCCACGCGCCGGACGTCGCCGCCGACCATGGACACTGGATCAATGCGCCTGAACGTCCGTGGACCCGGCCCGGCCGCCCTCTCCGCCCTGATCGCCGCCGTCCTCGCCCTGGGCGCCATCGCGCTGGTCATGGCCAAGCACGGGATCGCCACGGACGCGCCCGTCGCGCAGGGTGACGCCGCGGGCCACTACGCGCAGCCGGAGGAGGCGGGCGACGCCGCGTCGAAGGCGCTGCTCGCGACGGTGCGCACCGAGCCTGCCGCCCCCGCGCACCCGGACGCCGTGCTCGCGGACCGCCCGGACCCGCTGCCCGCCTCGGAACCGCTGGAGGCGTCCGGGATCAAGCCGTCACCCGCGGTCGGGCCGCTCTTCTACACCGGTGAGGGAACGCCGGGCCACGGCTGCACCGCGAGCGTCGTGCACAGCCCCAAGGGCGATCTCGTACTCACCGCCGCGCACTGCGTCCACCAGGACGGCTTCCGTACGGACATCGCGTTCGCCCCGGGCTATCACGACGGGGTCGCGCCGTACGGCGTGTGGGTGCCCACCTCCATCGACATCGACCCGGAGTGGGCGGCGGACCGCGACCCGGACCACGACGTCGCCTTCCTGCGGGTCCGCAAGGTCGGCGACCGGACGCCGATCGAGCGCGTCACCGGCGCGGAGAAGCTCGGCCTGAAGCCGGCCGCGC
Source organism: Streptomyces sp. NPDC051173 (assembly GCF_040689515.1). Classification (NCBI taxonomy): domain Bacteria; kingdom Bacillati; phylum Actinomycetota; class Actinomycetes; order Kitasatosporales; family Streptomycetaceae; genus Streptomyces; species Streptomyces sp. NPDC051173. The sequence continues at coordinate 218,438 of NZ_JBFBBD010000001.1, read as the reverse complement.
GGCGGGCGGCACGGCTGATCGGCTACCCGGCGGAGCAGGAGACCCCAGTCGCCTGCCAGAACGCGACCGACAGCTACAGCCCTACCCAGCTCCGCTTCGACTGCCGCGGCCTGACGAACGGCACGAGCGGCGGCCCGATACTCACCGATGTCGACCCCGCGACGGGCCTGGGCACGGTCAACGGCGTCGTGGGCGGCTATCAGGAGGGCGGCGACGACGAGACGTCGTACAGCTCGTACTTCGGCGACGATGTGGCGGCGCTCTACCGACGGGCCACAGCCTGACCGCATTTATGCACAGCGTTGCCGATGCGGCCGGTCAGTACACCTAGCCGTACATGCGGCGCATCGCGAAGTCGACCATCTGCTCGACTGCCTTCGCGTCGAAGACCATGCGGTGGTCGCCCTCCATGTCGAGGACGAAGCCGTAGCCGGTCGGCAGGAGATCTATGACCTCGGCACCGGTGATCACGAAGTACTTGGACTCCTTGCCCGCGTACCGCCGCAGCTCCTTGAGCGAGGTGAACATCGGGATCACCGGCTGCTGGGTGTTGTGCAGGGCGAGGAAGCCGGGGTTGTCACCGCGCGGGCAGTAGACCTTCGAGCTCGAGAAGACGACCTGGAAGTCCTCCGCGGACATCGACCCCGTGGTGAAGGCCCGGACCGCGTCGGCGAGCGACGGCGGGGACGGCTCGGGGTAGAGCGGCTGCTCGCCGTAGCCCCCGGGCTGCTGCGGCGGTGCGTAACCCTGCGTTCCCGCGTTCTGGTCGTAGCCGTACATGCGCCAAAGCGTACTCAGTCACAGTTGGACGATCAGGGGTTGCGTCTTATTACCGGTGGGTAGCATCATGGAAATTACTGCCCGGTACGTATTTGAGGTCTACCTCCCAGCCTTACGGAGCCGTTGTCATGGGCCACTACAAGTCGAATCTCCGCGACATCGAGTTCAACCTCTTCGAGGTGCTCGGCCGCGACAAGCTGTACGGCTCCGGCCCGTTCGCGGAGATGGACATCGAGACCGCCAAGGACATCCTCTCGGAGATCACGCGCCTCTCCGAGAACGAGCTGGCCGAGTCCTTCGCCGACACCGACCGCAACCCGCCGGTGTTCGACCCGGAGACCAACACCGCCCCGGTTCCGGACACCTTCAAGAAGAGCTACCAGGCGTACATGGACGCCGAGTGGTGGCGCCTCGGCATCCCGGAGGAGATCGGCGGCACCACCGCACCGCGCTCGCTGATCTGGGCCTACGCCGAGTCCATCCTGGGCTCCAACCCCGCGATCTGGATGTACTCCTCGGGCCCCGCCTTCGCGGGCATCCTCTTCGAGGAGGGCACCGAGCAGCAGAAGCACATCGCGAAGATCGCGGTGGAGAAGCAGTGGGGCTCCACCATGGTGCTGACCGAGCCGGACGCCGGCTCGGACGTGGGCGCCGGCCGCACCAAGGCGGTCAAGCAGGAGGACGGCTCCTGGCACATCGAGGGTGTGAAGCGCTTCATCACCTCCGGTGAGCACGACATGGCGGACAACATCCTCCACTACGTCCTCGCCCGCCCCGAGGGCCACGGCCCGGGCACCAAGGGCCTGTCGCTCTTCCTCGTCCCGAAGTACGAGTTCGACTTCGAGACCGGCGAGCTGGGCGAGCGCAACGGCGTCTACGCCACCAACGTCGAGCACAAGATGGGCCTCAAGGCGTCCAACACCTGCGAGATGACCTTCGGCGACAAGCACCCCGCCAAGGGCTGGCTCGTCGGCGAGAAGCACGACGGCATCCGCCAGATGTTCATGATCATCGAGTTCGCCCGCATGATGGTCGGCACGAAGGCCATCGCCACCCTCTCCACCGGCTACCTCAACGCGCTGGAGTACGCCAAGGAGCGCGTGCAGGGCCCGGACCTGGCCAACTTCATGGACAAGGCCGCGCCCAAGGTCACCATCACCCACCACCCCGACGTGCGCCGCGCCCTGATGACGCAGAAGGCGTACGCGGAGGGCATGCGCGCCCTCGTCCTCCACACCGCCGCGGTGCAGGACGACATCATGGTCAAGGAGGCCGCGGGCGAGGACGCCAAGGCCCTGCACGGCCTCAACGACCTGCTGCTGCCGATCGTCAAGGGCTACGGCTCGGAGAAGTCCTACGAGCAGCTCGCCCAGTCGCTCCAGACCTTCGGCGGCTCCGGGTACCTCCAGGAGTACCCGATCGAGCAGTACATCCGCGACGCGAAGATCGACACGCTCTACGAGGGCACGACCGCCATCCAGGGCCAGGACTTCTTCTTCCGGAAGATCGTCCGCGACCAGGGCCAGTCCCTGAACACCCTGGCCGAGGAGATCAAGAAGTTCCTGGCCTCCGAGGCCGGCGGCGAGGAGCTGGCCGCCGCGCGCGGCTCGCTCGCCAAGGCCGCGGTGGACCTGGAGGCGATCGTCGGCAAGATGATCACCGACCTCACCGCCACCGGCGAGGACGTCAAGAACATCTACAAGGTCGGCCTCAACACCACCCGCCTGCTGATGGCCTCCGGCGACGTCGTCGTCGGCTACCTCCTGCTCCGGGGCGCGGCCGTGGCCGCCGAGAAGCTGCCGACCGCCTCCTCCAAGGACAAGGCGTTCTACGAGGGCAAGATCGCGGCGGCGAAGTTCTTCGCCCACAACATCCTGCCGGGCGTCTCCCTGGAGCGCGGCCTCGCCGAGTCCATCGACAACTCCCTGATGGAGCTGGACGAGTCCGCCTTCTGAGGCACCACCGCGAGGCGCACCGCCGGACCGTGAGGTTCCGGTGACGCCGTCTCCTCCCTCGTCCCGCACATCGGCCACGGGCCCGCTCTCCCACCCGGGAACAGCGGGCCCGTAGTCCTTATCCTGAGGCCATGAGCCCTGCGCACCGCTTCGACCGCGGCCACACCGACGACCTGATCTCCTTCCTCGCCGCCAGCCCCTCCCCGTACCACGCGGTGGCCAACACGGCCGCACGACTGGAGAAGGCGGGCTTCCGCCAGATCGCGGAGACCGACGCGTGGGACGCGTCGGCGGGTGGGAAGTTCGTGCTGCGCGGCGGCGCCCTCATCGCCTGGTACGTCCCTGAGAGTGCGACAGCGGCCACCCCCTTCCGCATCGTCGGCGCGCACACCGACTCGCCCAACCTCCGCGTCAAGCCGCTGCCCGACACCGGTGCGCACGGCTGGCGCCAGGTCGCCGTCGAGATCTACGGCGGCACCCTGCTCAACACCTGGCTCGACCGCGACCTCGGCCTCTCCGGCCGGGTGACCCTGCGCGACGGCAGCCACCACCTCGTCAACGTGGACCGCCCGCTGCTGCGCGTGCCGCAGCTCGCCATCCACCTCGACCGGGGTGTCAACGACGGCCTCAAGCTCGACAGGCAGCGGCACATGACGCCGATCTGGGGCCTGGGCGAGCCGCGCGAGGGCGACCTCGTCCGCTTCGTCGCCGGGGAGGCCGACCTGGCCGCCGACGAGATCGCCGGCTGGGACCTGATGGTCCACAGCGTGGAGCCGCCGGCCTACCTCGGCCGCGACCGCGAACTGCTCGCCGCGCCGCGCCTGGACAACCTGCTGTCCGTGCACGCGGGCGCGGCCGCGCTGGCCACCGCCGCCGGCGACCACCTGTCGTACATCCCGGTCCTGGCCGCCTTCGACCACGAGGAGAACGGCAGTCAGTCCGACACCGGCGCCGACGGCCCGCTGCTGGGCACGGTGCTGGAGCGGTCCGTCTTCGCCCGCGGCGGCTCGTACGAGGACAAGGCGCGCGCCTTCGCCGGGACCGTCTGCCTGTCCTCCGACACCGGCCACGCGGTGCACCCCAACTACGCGGAGCACCACGACCCGGGCCACCACCCGGTGCCCAACGGCGGGCCGATCCTGAAGACCAACGTCAATCAGCGGTACGCGACCGACGGCGGCGGCCGGGCGGTCTTCGCCGCCGCGTGCGAGCGGGCCGGCGTGCCGTGGCAGCACTTCGTCTCCAACAACTCCATGCCCTGCGGCACGACCATCGGCCCCATCACCGCCGCCCGCCACGGCATCTCCACCGTCGACATCGGCATCGCCTGCCTGTCCATGCACTCCGCGCGCGAGCTGTGCGGCGCGGACGACCCGCACCTGCTGGCCGCCGCGCTGACGGCCTTCCTGGAGGGCTGATTTGGAGTTCTCCCTGCTGGGTCCGGTCACCGCCACCGCCGCCTCCGGTGAGCTCCCGCTGGGCCCCGCCAAACGGCGCAGCGTGCTCGCCATGCTGCTGTTGCAGCCCAACACGACGGTCTCCGTGGCGCAGTTGATCGACTCGGTCTGGGAGGACGCACCGCCCGCCCACGCCCGCACGGTCGTCCAGGGCCACGTCTCGCGGCTCCGGGCGACACTGGCCGAGGCGGGCGCCGACGCGTACGGGGTGTCGCTGGCCACGCACGGTTCGGCGTATCTGCTGCGGCTGCCGGAGCGGGCCGTCGACACGTACCGCTTCGGCGAACTCGTCGCCCGCGCACGCCCGGAGGAGGCGCCGTCGGAGGCGGTGGGGCTGCTCCGTGAGGCGCTGGGGCTGTGGCACGGTCCGGCGCTCACCGGCACGGTCCTCACGCCGTCGCTGGCCGCCGCCGCGCACGCCCTGGACGAGCGGCGGCTCACCGCCGTCGAGGCGCTCGCGCGCGCGTACGGCGCGCTGGGCGCGCACGACCACGCGGCCGCGGTGCTGCTGCCGGAGGCCGTCGGCCATCCCCTGCGCGAGTCCCTCGTGGCCACGCTGATGCTCGCGCTGTACGGCGCGGGCCGGCAGTCCGAGGCGATCGAGTGGTTCCACCGCACGCGGCGCCTGCTCGCGGACGACCTGGGCGTGGGTCCGGGCGAGGCGCTGCGCACGGCCTACGCGCACATGCTCACGCCCGCTCCGGGCGGCGCTCCTGGTCCGAGCGGGGACGCGCGCGGCCCGCGGTGGGCGGCCGACGGCGCCGACAGGCCGCGCGCGTCGCTGACGGGGCCCTGGGCCACTCCGCAGCTGCTGCCCCGGCGGCCCGCGGGGTTCCTCGGCCGGGACCGCGAACTCGCCGGGCTGACGCGGCTCCTGGGCGGCCCAGGCGCGGCGCCCGTGCCCGCGGCCGGTGAGGTCGCGCTCGTCACCGGGCCCGCGGGGGTCGGGAAGAGCGCGTTCGCCGCGCACTGGGCGCACGTCCACGGCGACGCGTTCCCCGGCGGCCGGCTCTACGCCGATCTGCGGGGGTTCAGCGGCGGCGAGGAGGCGCAGCCCTGCGAGGTGCTGCGGGAGTTCCTGCTGGCGCTCGGCACGCCGGGTGACCGCATACCCGCCTCGCCGCAGGCCGCGTCCGCGCTCTACCGCTCGCTGGTGGCCGGGCGTCAGGTGCTCGTCGTCCTCGACAACGCGCGCAGCTCCGCCCAGGTGCGGCCGTTGCTGCCCGCCGGTGCGCGGTGCGCGACGATCGTCACCAGCCGCAGCCGGCTCGACGGCCTGGTGGCGACGGACTCGGCGCGGCCGCTGCGGCTGCGCTCGCTCGGTACGGAGGACGGGGTGGCCCTGCTGGGCACGGTCCTCGGGCCCGACCGGGTCGCCGAGGACCCGGACGCGGCGGCCGAGCTGGTCGCGCTCTGCGACGGCCTGCCGCTCGCGCTGCGGGCCGCGGCCGCCCAGCTGACAGCCCGCCCGCGCTGGCGGCTGGGCAGGCTCGCCGCGGCACTGCGGGACGAGCGCCAGCGGCTGGCCCTGCTGTCCGCCGAGGACACGGGCGTGGCGGCGGCCCTGCGCGCCTCCGCGGCCCGTCTGTCGGAGGACGACGCCCGGCTGCTGAGCGCGCTGGGCACGGGCTTCACGCGCGTCGTGGACGCCTCCGCCGTCGCCGAGCTCGCGGGCGCCGACCCCGACGTGACGCGCTACGGCCTGGACCGGCTGGCGGAGATGCACCTGGTGGACGAGGAGGCGACGGGCCGGTACGTCATGAGCGACCTGGTCAAGCTCTTCGCGCAGCGGCCTCCGCCACAGGAGCCGCGCGACTGATCCGGTCGCGGGCTCGAACAGAGCACGGGCAAGCCGGGGTCAAGACCACACATTCGGGGCACCGAATGCCGAAACGTTAGCGGAGCGTTAGCCGTTCGCCAATGCGCTGCGGAATGATCCATGCCGTACCGACCGGCCGACATCCCATCGGGGGATCCACCATGACTCGTACCCGCTCCCTGCGCCTCGCCGCGGCCGCCCTCACCGCGGCGGCGGCCCTCACCCTCACCGCCTGCGGCGGCAGCGACGGTTCGGGCACCAAGACCAGCGGGAAGGCCGACACCTCGGCGGCCGACGGGCAGGACCAGGGTCAGCCGGCGGACGACTCGGGCCAGGCGGACACGGCGCAGGCGGCCACGGCCTCGAAGGACGGCAAGGACGGCAAGGACGCCAAGAACGCAGCCAAGGGCACTTGCACGGCCGCGGACGTCAAGGTGGAGGCGAAGGCCGTCCAGACGCCCGTCAACCACCTGCTCCTGGTGGCCACCAACACCTCGAAGAGCCCCTGCCACGCGTACAACTTCCCGTTCGTCCGCTTCGACGCCGACCAGGCGACCGCGGGCGTCGTGGAGGAGAGCCGCCCGCAGGCCGTCATCACGCTGGCGCCGGGCAAGTCGGCCTACGCGGGCGTCATCACCTCGGCCGCGGACGGCTCGGGCGGTGCCGGCCGGGACGCGAAGAAGCTGGGCGTCTCCTTCCAGGGCTCGGACGGCAACGGCAGCGTCGGCGACCAGGCGTCGGTGGACCTGCCCGGAGGCAAGGTCCACGTCGACGACTCGGCGCGCGTCACGTACTGGCAGAGCGGGGCGCCCGCGGCGCTGAAGTGGTAGCCCGGGCCCGCGCCTGAGCCCGCTCCGTCAGCCGTCCAGCCCGGCCAGCACCAGGGGCAGCCGCGCGGCCCCGCCGGGCGCCACGCGTACGGGCACGCCCCAGTCCTGCTGGTGCATGTGGCACGCCGGGTACTCGTTGTCCGGGTCGTCGTCGCACGAGGCGGCCATCGCCGACACGTGCAGGACGCCCTCGGTCACGCCGTCCGCCAGGACGAGGTCGCGGCCCAGGTCGGTGCCCGCGCCCGCGCCCTCCGCCAGGAGCTCCGGCGGGGTGGAGCTGACGAGCAGGCGTGTGGAGGGGCCGTAGCGGGTGTCGAGCTTCTGGCCGGCGGGGGCCTGGAAGACGACGTCGAGCCGCAGCCGCCCGGGGGCGATCTCCGTGGCGGCGCGCTGCGTGCGGTGGGCGACGGCCTCGACCCGTACGGCCTCCTCGGGCAGCCGCAGCCGCGTCAGGCGGTGCCGGGCGGACTCCACGACCACGATGTCGTCACCGGCGAGCACGGCGTCGGACGGCTCGCGCAGGTCGGTCGCGAGCGTCGTCACCTCGCCCGTGGCCGGGTCGAAGCGGCGCAGCGCGTGGTTGTAGGTGTCGCAGACGGCGACGGAGCCGTCGGGGAGCGCGGTCACACCCAGGGGGTGCTGGAGGAGCGCCTGCGCGGCGTCGCCGTCGCGGTGCCCGAAGTCGAAGAGGCCGGTGCCGACGGCGGTGCGGACGGCGAAGCCGTCGCCGTCCCGCTCGACCCAGCGCAGGGCGGAGGTCTCGGAGTCGGCCACCCACAGCCGGTCCTCGGTCGCGGCGAGCCCGGACGGCTGCGCGAACCACGCCTCGGCCGCCGGCCCGTCGACCAGGCCCTCGTTGGTCGTGCCCGCCGCGACCTCGACGGTCCCGGTCTCCGGGTCGTACGTCCACAGCTGGTGGACGCCCGCCATGGCGATCCAGACGCGGCCGGCGAACCAGGCCACGTCCCAGGGCGAGGAGAGGCTGGTCTCCGTCGCGGGGCCCGAGGTGGGCTGCCCCTGCATCCACTGCCTGCCCGTCCCGGCGAGGGTGGTGAGCGCGCCGGTCTCCGGGTCGTACGCCCGCAGCGCGTGGTTCACGGTGTCGGCGACGACGACCCTGCCGTCGGGCAGCAGCGCGAGGCCCTGGGGCTCGCTGAGGCTCTCGGGGCCGAAGCCGCGCTCGCCGGTGCCGACGCGGCGGACGACGGTCTCGGCGTCGGCCGCGAGCTCCACGAGCTGGTGGCGGGTGGAGTCCGAGACGAGGAAGGTGCCGCCGGGCAGCCGCACGGCCTTGCCGGGGAAGCGGAGGTCGGTGGCGACGGGCTCGGGCGCGACGTACGGCCCCTCACCGCGCCGCAGCGTCCCCTTGGCCGCGTGCTCCGCCTCCAGCTCGCCCACCAGTGCCTCAAGGGCGTGCGCGTGCCCCTCGCCGGCGTGCTGGGCGACGATGTAGCCCTCCGGGTCGATCACGACGAGCGTGGGCCAGGCGCGCACGGCGTACTGCTTCCACGTCGCGAGCTCGGGGTCGTCCAGGACGGGGTGGTGCACCTCGTACCGCTCGACGGCGTCGACCACGGCCTGGTGCTCGGCCTCGTGCACGAACTTCGGCGAGTGCACGCCGATGATCACCACGGTGTCGCGGTGCTTCTCCTCCAGCTCGCGCAGCTCGTCGAGGACGTGCAGGCAGTTCACACAGCAGAACGTCCAGAAGTCGATGATCGCGATGCGTCCTCGCAGGTCGGCGAGGGACAGTGCGGTTCCGCCGGTGTTCAGCCAGCCGCCCTTTCCGATGAGTTCGGGGGCGCGGAGCCGGGCGCTGCGGGGAGCGGGCGAAGCAGTGTTCATGGTTCAAGGGTGCCATCCTGGTGTGAACGCGCGATCACAAGCGCTTGGCCTGGCGGACGGTAAGGGGACACCGCACGGACAGTCCGGTCCGTTGCCCTGTTTTCCGCTCCGCGGGCCTGCCTGAGCACCTAGAGTTGACGTGTCCGGAGCCCGGCTCCAGGACAGGGCCGGGGAGCCGCACGGTACGTACGACTCCCCGGGATTCTCGCGAGGAGACCCCCGTCAGGATCCGCTGTGGTGTCCGACCAGCTCGAGGACCAGTCGAGCGATGTTGGTCAGGAACGACACCACGGCGAGAAGGATCCCGACCGGGGTCTTTCGCCATCCGCATGGTTGCCGTCGATCAGCTGCCATGCATGTCACCTCCGTGCGTGCGAACTGATGGATACGGCACGGGTGGACAGCGCATGTTCCGCGGACCTCGACAACTCCGCGCTGGAACCCTACGCAGGCGGTCCGGGGGCACAGGTCACATCCAGAAGTTCGCCAGGGTTTCGCCAGGGGTCGCAAGGTACCCGCCGCCCAACTGACCGGGGCAGACTGGTTTTTCGTAGGGATTGCAGATTGGAATGAGACTCCCTGGAGACTCCCAAGCCTGGAATGGGGTTCGGTCATGCCCGCCCGCAGGAAATACCCGCCCGAGCTGAAACAGGAGGCCATGCGCATGGTCCACGACCTGCGCCGCCGCAACGGCACGCCCTACGGCTCGGTCTCGAAGGTCTCCCGGGAGCTCGGCGTCGGCCGCGAGACGCTCCGCGCGTGGATACGCCAGGGGGAGGTCGACTCCGGGATCCGGCCGGGCAGGTCCACCCCGCACGCCCAGCGGATCACGGCGCTGGAGAAGGAGCTCGCCGAGGTGCGGCGGGCCAACAAGATCCTGCTGGAGGCGGGGGGTTTTATCGCCCGGGCGCTCGACCCGCGCGCGGGACGCTGACCGCGTTCGTCGACCACCGCCGGGAGGAGTTCGGGGTCGAGCCGATCTGCCGCACCCTGGGGATCGCCCCGTCCACCTACTACGCGCACAGCGCCCGGCGCGCGGCGAGGAGGAAACGTCCGCCGGCGGAGTCCGTACGCCCGGCCGGCTCTTTCAGGACGCTGGCCGTCGACTACACGCTTCTGGACACACCGAGGGCCGGCAGCCCCTCCGGGACGCTCTACACGATCTTCGTGCTGGACCTCGCCTCGTCCGCCGTCCTCGCCTGGTGCATCAAGGAGGACATCCGCCCCGAGTTCGTCTTCGCCGCACTGGAGTTGGCCCTGGTCACCCCCTTCGGTCACCGGTTCGGCGCGAGCCTCCCGCTCCGGGCGGAGATCCGCTGCACGCGCCGGCTCCAGCGGACCGACGCGGTGCGCGCCGTCGCCACCGCCGGTGACGTCGCCCTGGAGCACACGATGCACGCGCACAGCAGCGACTACCGGGAATTCCTGCGCCGGCACCAGGACGCGCACTCACCGGAGGCGGTGGCCGGGAAGACGTGGGCCTGGGTCTCGCGGCACAACGACGAAGTGGCCAAGAGGCTGCTGCACCCGGAGCGCCCGCCGGAGCGGCTCCAAGCGGGCTCGGCGAAGTCCGGCGCGGTTCGGTAGCGCTGCGAAGGGGCGCGGGGAACCGCGCGACCAGCCACGGCGCACCCGCAGCCAACTCACCGGACTTCCAGCGGAGCGCTCAGCGGCCGAGCACGCGGTCCTTCAGCGCCGGGAAGGACTCCCGCGTCTTCGCGACCTTCGCCATGTCCAGGTCCGCCGTGAGGACTTCCTCGGCCGGGCCCGCCTGGGCCAGCGTCTCGCCCCAGGGGTCGACGATCAGGCTGTGGCCGGCCTGGGGGACGCCCGCGTGGGTGCCCGCCGTGCCGCAGGCGAGGACGTACGACTGGTTCTCCACCGCCCTGGCGCGGGCCAGCAGCGTCCAGTGGTCGCGGCGGCGCTCCGGCCAGCCGGCCGGGACGACGAGGGTCTGGGCACCGGCGTCGACCAGGGCGCGGAAGAGCTCGGGGAAGCGGAGGTCGTAGCAGGTGGCCAGGCCCAGCGTGGTGTCCGGGAGGGGGACGGTGACGACCTCCGTGCCGGCGCCCATCAGGACGGCCTCGCCCTGGTCGAAGCCGAAGCGGTGGATCTTGCGGTAGGTGCGGACGAGCTCGCCCTCGGGCGAGAAGACCAGGGAGGTGTTGAAGACCGTGCCGGACGGCGTCAGTTCGGCGATCGAACCTGCGTGCAGCCAGACACGCGCATCGCGCGCGGCGTCGGCCATCGCACCCGCGGTGGGTCCGTCCAGGGCCTCCGCGCCGGTGGCGAAGGACTCGTAGGCGAAGGCGCCGACGTGCCACAGTTCGGGCAGCACCACGAGGTCACTGCCCCGCTGTTCGCGTACGAGCCCCGCCACGCGCGACCGCCGCGCGCCGGTCGGCTCCGCGTCGGAGACGTCCACCTGGATCAACGAGACGCGCACGGTACCACCAATCTCAGCGTCCGAAACCACTGCCAGCCTGCCCGTGCGCAGCGTAACTTAACTGCTGAACACCCGAAGAGCACTTGCCCCGCAGCCGACGCAGCACGAGCAGCCAATCCGCGCACGCACCGCCCGAGGGATTCCGTGACCGTCCACCCCAGTCTTCAGCCCGTCATCGACGCCTGGACCCACTCCATCGAAGCGATCCACGAGTTGGTGAGACCGCTTGCCGAGAGCGACTGGAACAGGCCCACCGAGTGCCCCGGGTGGTCGGTTCGCGACGTGGTCTCCCACGTCATCGGCGTGGAAACCGAATTCCTGGGCGAACCACGGCCGATCCACACGCTGCCGCGCGATCTCTACCACGTCACCGACGAGTTCTCGCGCTACATCGAGGTGCAGGTGGACGTGCGGCGCTGCCACACCGCGCTGGAGATGACCTCCGAGCTGGACCTCGTCATCCTCCGGCGCTGCCGGCAGCTGCGGAACGAGCACCGGGGCCCGCAGACGCCGGTCCGCTGGCCGCTGGGTTCGGGCAACGACCAGCCTCTCGAACGCGCCATGACCGTACGGGCCTTCGACGTGTGGACGCATGAGCAGGACCTGCGGCGCGCGCTCGGGATGCCCGGCAACCTCGATTCCCCGGCCGCGGCCATCAGCCGTGACTTCCTGCTGGCCGCGCTGCCGAAGGTCGTCGCCAAGGACGCCGCCGCCCCGCCGGGCGCGGCGGTGGTCTTCGACGTGCACGGCCCGCTGGAGTTCCTGCGGACCGTGCGGGTCGACGCCCAGGGCCGGGGGAAGATCGACAGCAGTGTGTCGCTCGGCCCGACGGTGACCCTGGGCATGGACTGGGAGACGTACGCCCGGCTGGCGTGCGGGCGTCTGAGGCCGGACGCGGCGCGGGACCTCGTCAAGGTCGAGGGCGACCCGCGGCTGGCCCGGACGATCCTTCGGGAGTTCTCGATCACGCCGTGACCCCGACGATCACGCCGTCACCCCCGACGATCGCACCGTGACCACGGCGGTCACCCCGTGACGCCGGGCGACCTCACCGGGACGTGCACCGTCTCCACCCTCGACGCCACGATCCGCTCCTCCTCGCGGCGTTGCGCGCGCGTCCGCAGGCGCAGGATCTGGGAGAGCCCCAGCGCCTCCAGGACGAAGACGGAGCAGAACGCGACGCGGTAGTTCTGACCGGTGGCGTCCAGCAGGAGACCGACGGCCAGCAGGGTGGTGATCGAGGCGACGAAGCCGCCCATGTTGACGATGCCGGACGCGGTGCCCTGGCGCTCGGGCGGGTTCGCCGGGCGCGCGAAGTCGAAGCCGATCATCGAGGCGGGGCCGCAGGCGCCGAGGACGACGCACTCCACGACCAGCAGCCACATGGGCGCGTGCCCGGGCCAGACGACGACCGTCGCCCAGAGCAGCGCGGTCGCCGCGACCGTGCCGAGGGCGAGCGGCAGCCGGGCGGCGTGGTGGCGGCCGATGACCTGCCCGTAGACCAGCCCGACGGCCATGTTCGACAGCACGACGAGGGTGAGCAGCAGTCCGGCGGTGCCGCGGGACAGGCCCTGCGCCTCGACCAGGAACGGCATGCCCCACAGCAGCAGGAAGACCATCGCGGGGAACTGCGTGGTGAAGTGCACCCACATGCCCAGCCGGGTGCCGGGTTCGCGCCAGGCGCGCTGGATCTGCTGTCGTACGAATCCCTTGCCCGCGTGCGGGGCGGCGACCGGTTCGTGGCCCTCGGGGTGGTCCTTGAGGAAGGCCAGCAGCAGGACGAGGACGAGCACTCCGGCGGACGCGCTGCCCGCGAAGGTCCGCGTCCAGCCCTCGCTGTGCAGCAGGCGGGCGAGGACGACGGTGGAGACGAGGTTGCCCGCCATCCCGAACAGCGCGGCGATCTGGGCGACCATCGGGCCGCGGCGGGCGGGGAACCAGCGGGCGCCGAGCCGCAGCACGCTGATGAACGTCATGGCGTCACCGCAGCCGAGCAGGGCGCGGCTGGCCAGGGCCGTGCCGTAGGAGTGGGAGAGCGCGAAGGCGAGCTGTCCGGCGGTGAAGAGGACGACGCCGAGGCCGAGGACCTTCTTCGTGCCCAGCCGGTCGACCATCAGGCCGACGGGTATCTGCATGCCCGCGTAGACGAGCAGTTGGAGTATGGAGAAGGTGGACAGCGCGGAGGCGTTGATGTGGAAGCGCTCGGCGGCGTCGATCCCGGCCACGCCGAGGCTGGTGCGGAAGATGATCGCGACGAAGTAGACGCCGACGCCGAGGCCCCAGACCGCGACGGCCCGCCTGCCGCCGGGCGGGTCGCCGGGCAGCGCCGCGGCCGGCTGGCTCATCGGATATCTCCCTGCGCGAGGTTCCGCACCCAGCTGACGTGCTGGTCGACGACGTCGACGGCGGCACGGGCGTCCCCCGCGCGCAGGGCTTCGAGGATCTCGCTGTGCTCGGCGTGGTTCTTGGCGATGCGGTCGGGGTGGGCGTGCATGACGGCCACGCCCATCCGCAACTGCCGGTCGCGGAGCTGGTCGTAGAGGCGGGAGAGGATCTGGTTGCCCGCGTTGCGGACGATCTCGGCGTGGAAGGCGCGGTCGCTGACGGAGACGGCGGCCAGGTCGCCCGCGTCCGCCTGCCGCCGCATGTCGTCGAGGAGTTCCTCCAAGCGCGCGATGAGGTGCCCGGGGGCGGGGACGGCCTTGGCCGCGGCGTGCTTCTCGACGAGCAGGCGGGTCTCGACGACGTCCGCGATCTCCTGCGCGGACACGGCGAGGACCAGCGCGCCCTTCTTCGGATAGAGCTTGATCAGCCCTTCCGCCTCCAGCCGCAGCAGCGCTTCCCGCACGGGCGTCCGGGACACCCCGACCGCCTCGGCCAGGTCTCCTTCGGTCAGCAGCGTCCCGCCTTCGTAGCGGCGGTGGAGTACGGCTTCTTTGATGTGGGCGTAGACGCGGTCGGCGGCTGGGGGCTGCTTGGTGGGGAGGGGCAGGTCGGCGGCGGGAGCGGTCGGCATGCGCACAGCTTAGATACAACACGTATGCACGAGGAGGGGGTGTCCGCGATCCGGACGAGGAGGGTGTCTACGGGTGTCCAGGCGACAGGGCCGTACAGGGGCGAACGGGGACAGTCGGGGTGCGCGGGGTCCTAGACGCCCGGCCAGCCGTCCAGTGGCGTGATGAAGACGAAGCGGAGATCCGGGCGCTGTATCGGCAGCAGCACATGCGTCGTCACGCGGACTTCGGCGTTCCCGTGGTACGGCAGCCGGAGCCGGAAGACGTGTCCGTCGCGGTGCTCCACGACGTCGTGCTCCTCGGCCCAGATCCGCCGGCAGTCCGCGTCCGCGTCGAGGATGTCCTCGACCAGCCCCCGCAGTTCCGCGTCCGCCGGATCGCTGTTCGCGGCGACGCGCAGCATCGCGAGATAGGTGCGCGCGCAGCTGTCCTCCCAGTCGAGCATCTGCTCGCGCGCCTCGGGGGCCAGCAGGGCCCACCGCATGAGATTCGCCCCGGGACGCAGGGCCCAGGGAAACCACTCGCCCATGAGGGAATTCGTGGCGACGACATTCCAGGCGACATCGGAGAGATATGCGGGATACGAAACCTGCTGTTCCAGCAGCGCTTTGACGCCGTTGGGCAATTCTCGCTGAGCACGGGAGAGTTCGGGCGGGCGGCGGCCGCAGACGGCGAGGAAGAGGGTCAGGGTCTCCGCGTCGCTCAGCCGCAGGGCCTGGGCCACGCGCAGCAGGAAGCTCTCCGAGAAGTCCTGGCGGCGCCCGGCCTCCAGCGCGCGGTACCACCCCTCGCTCACCCCGGTCAGCCTGGCCACATGCGCCTGGGAGAGGCGCCTGCCGGGGGGCGGGAAGGTGCCGCGGAGCTCGCCGACGGTGCGGGCGTCGACGCGTGCCCGCCAGGCCCGGAGGAGCCGGCTGATGGACTCCCCGTCCACCCGGTCGTCCACCCGGTCGACGCCTTCCACGCGCCCTCCAAATCCGACACTGCAAGTGTTGGTCAATGTTAGGTAATTTGCCCGGCACGGGCTATTCCACCCCCTGCCAGGGTGGTGGCCCGAGGCCGCTCCGCAGCACGACGGAGGGCCCGGACGCTGCTCTCTCCTCACTGGAGGGGGGTGAGGAGAGAGCGCCGGGCCCTCCGTCTTTCCGCTTTTCAACGGTTTTCTTTTCAACCGCTTTTGTCGGCGTCAACGGCTCTTTGCCAGTGGGCGACCCGTGTTCTCCGTGGGCCGCCCGGCCGGGAATCAGCCCCAGGTGATGAGGCGCTGCGGGTTCTCCAGCACGGCCGCGATGTCGGCGAGCACCTTCGAGCCGAGCTCGCCGTCGACCAGGCGGTGGTCGAAGGACAGCGCCAGGGTCGTCACATGACGCGGCTTGACCTTGCCCTTGTGGACCCACGGCTGGAGCTTGACGGCACCGAAGGCCAGGATCGCGGCCTCGCCCGGGTTGAGGATGGGCGTGCCGGTGTCGATGCCGAAGACGCCGACGTTGGTGATGGTGACCGTGCCGCCGGACATCGCCGCCGGACCGGTCTTGCCCTCCCGCGCCGTGGTGACGAGCTCGCTCAGGGCCGCCGACAGCTCGGGCAGGGTCTTGGCGTCCGCGTCCTTGATGTTCGGCACGATCAGGCCGCGCGGCGTGGCGGCCGCGATGCCGAGGTTCACGTAGTGCTTGCGGACGATCTCCTGGTTGTCCTCGTCCCAGGCCGCGTTGACGTCCGGGTTCCGCTTGATCGCCACGAGCAGCGCCTTGGCGACCAGCAGCAGCGGGTTGACCCGCAGCCCGGCCATGTCCGGGTCGTCCTTGAGCTTCTGCACGAGCTTCATCGTGCGGGTCACGTCGACGGTGACGAACTCCGTGACGTGCGGCGCGGTGAAGGCGCTCGCGACCATCGCCTGAGCGGTGGCCTTGCGGACGCCCTTGACCGGGATCCGCGTCTCGCGGGCACCGGCGGCCGGGGCCTCCGCGACCGCCGCGACCGCCGCCGGCTCCTCCGCGGCCGGGGCGGGCGCGGTGCGCGCGGTGGCGGCGGCGTGCACGTCTTCCCGGGTGACGACGCCGTCGGTCCCGGTCGGGACGACGGCCGCCAGATCGACGCCGAGGTCCTTGGCGAGCTTGCGCACCGGCGGCTTGGCCAGCGGGCGGCCCCCGGAGGCGGCCTGGGCGGCCGGCTCGGGCGCTATGGGCGCGGGGACCGTGGGCACCGCGGCCGGGGCCGGAGCAGCGGCCGTGTGGCCGTTCAACTCCGCCTGCACGGCGGCCGTCACCGAGAACGGCTGCGCGGCGGCCTTGCGCGGCCGGCGCTTGGTGGACGACGGCGCGGCGCCGTACCCCACGAGCACCGCCTGGCGCTCCGGCGCGGCCGGGGCCTCCGGCTCGGCGGGAACGGCGGCGGGCGCGGCGGGCTCCCCGGCCACCGGCCCGGAGCCCGGAGCGGTGTCGACGGCGATGATCACCTGCCCGACGTCGACGGTCGTACCTTCGGGGAAACGCAGCTCGTGCACCACGCCGTCGAAGGGGATGGGCAGTTCGACAGCGGCCTTGGCGGTCTCCACCTCACAGACCACCTGGCCGTCGGAGACGGTGTCCCCGACGTTCACGTACCACTTGAGGATCTCGGCCTCCGTGAGTCCCTCGCCCACGTCGGGCATCTTGAACTCGCGGAAACGCCGGCCATTGGCGGTGCTTGCAGTCATCGTCACGACTCTCCTCGAACCCCTCAGTACGCCAGCGCGCGGTCGACGGCGTCGAGCACCCGGTCCAGTCCCGGAAGGTACTCGTCCTCCAGCCGGGACGGCGGGTACGGCGCGTGATACCCGCCGACCCGGAGCACCGGTGCCTCCAGGTGGTAGAAGCAGCGCTCGGTGATCCGCGCGGCGATCTCCGCGCCCGTGCCCAGGAAGACCGGGGCCTCGTGCACGACGACCAGCCGGCGGGTCCTCTCGACGGACGCCTGGATCCCGTCGAAGTCGATGGGCGACATCGACCGGAGGTCCAGGACCTCCAGGGACTTGCCCTCCTCGGCGGCCGCCGAAGCGGCCTCCAGACAGGTCTTCACCATCGGGCCGTAGGCGGCGAGGGTGAGGTCCGTGCCGGAGCGCACGGTGCGCGCGGTGTGCAGCGGCCCGGGGATCGCCTCGGTGTCGACCTCGGACTTGTCGTGGTAGCGGCGCTTGGGCTCGAAGTAGATGACCGGGTCGTCGCTCTGGATGGCCTGCTGGAGCATCCAGTACGCGTCGGAGGCGTTCGACGGGGAGACCACCTTCAGGCCCGCCACGTGCGCGAAGAGCGCCTCCGGCGACTCGCTGTGGTGCTCCACCGCGCCGATCGCACCGCCGTAGGGGATGCGGATGACGACCGGCAGCTTGATCTTGCCGAGCGCGCGGGCGTGCATCTTGGCGAGCTGGGTGACGATCTGGTCGTACGCGGGGAAGACGAAACCGTCGAACTGGATCTCCACGACCGGGCGGTAGCCGCGCAGGGCCAGGCCGATCGCGGTGCCCACGATGCCGGACTCGGCGAGCGGGGTGTCGATGACCCGGTCCTCGCCGAAGTCCTTCTGCAGGCCGTCGGTGACGCGGAAGACGCCGCCGAGCTTGCCGACGTCCTCGCCCATGACCAGGACCTTGGGGTCGGACTCCAGGGCGGTGCGCAGGGAGGCGTTGATCGCCTTGACGATGGAGAGCTTCTCGGCGGACATCAGTGGCTCTCCTCGGCGAACGAAGCCTGGTAGGCGGCGAACTGAGCGCGCTCCTCGTCGACCAGCGCGTGGCCGTCGGCGTAGATGTTCTCGAAGATCGCCATGTTGTCGGGGTCCGGCATCGTCCGGACGACGTCGCGCACCCGCTTGGCGAGCGCGTCGGACTCGGTCTCCAGGGCGGCGAAGAACGCCTCGTCGGCGTGGCCCTCGCGGTCCAGGTACGTCCGCAGGCGCAGGATCGGGTCCTTCGCCTCCCACAGCTCGCGCTCCTCGTCCCGGCGGTACTTCGTCGGGTCGTCGGAGGTGGTGTGGGCGCCCATGCGGTACGTGAACGCCTCGACCAGCGTGGGCCCCTGGCCCGTGCGGGCGCGCTCCAGGGCGGCCTTGGTGACGGCGAGGACGGCGAGGACGTCGTTGCCGTCGACCCGCACGCCCGGGAAGCCGTAGCCCTGTGCGCGCTGGTAGAGCGGGACGCGGGTCTGCTTCTCGGTGGGCTCGGAGATGGCCCACTGGTTGTTCTGGCAGAAGAAGACGACCGGGGCGTTGTAGACGGCCGAGAAGGTGAACGCCTCCGCCACGTCGCCCTGGCTGGACGCGCCGTCGCCGAAGTAGGCGATCACGGCGGAGTCCACGCCGTCTTTGGCCACCCCCATGGCGTAACCGGTCGCGTGCAGTGCCTGCGAGCCGATGACGATCGTGTAGAGGTGGAAGTTGTTCTCGTTGGGGTCCCAGCCACCGTGGTTCACACCGCGGAACATGCCGAGCAGGTTCGTGGGGTCGACCCCGCGGCACCAGGCGACGCCGTGCTCGCGATAGGTCGGGAAGACGTAGTCGTCCGAGCGGGTGGCCCGGCCGGAACCGATCTGGGCGGCCTCCTGGCCGAGCAGCGAGGCCCACAGGCCCAGTTCGCCCTGGCGCTGGAGGGTGGTCGCCTCGGCGTCGAACCGGCGGGTCAGCACCATGTCCCGGTACAGGCCGCGCAGTTCCTCGGGCGTCAGGTCGATGGAGTAGTCGGGGTGCTCGACCCGCTCGCCCTCCGGCGTCAGCAGCTGTACGAGCTCGGGCTCGCCGGCCCGTGCCGCGCCCGCCTTGGCGCCGGCGCGCTTGCTGCTGCCCCGGCGCGGCTTGCGCGCGGCAGTGCTGTCCACAGTCACGTGTGCTCCTCCGTCTGTCCGGCCCCCGGGGTCGCCGGTGGCCGGAAGGGGTCCCCCCGCCGTGAGGCAGGGAAATGCTCGCCCGGTCCCCGACGGCACACGGGGTGGGTGTGCCGAGGCCGGAACCGGGCGTGACAGGCGCCCCGGCGAATGGCCTGCAATAAGCACGTTACCCAGAAGGCCGCATTCCTGCGAAACCCCGCCTGACCTGCAATTTTGCTTGGATTTCCAAGTAAATCGAGAAAGCGGGACAACGCTCCTGGTCACGTCCTTGTGAGCACAGCCCTGCGGACTGCCGGAACGACCGCACGTTATCTCGGAGGACAAGAGCAGGGGAAGAGTTGGTGTGTGAGACTGTGACTGTGCCCGAACAACGAAAAATCACGGTATTTCTGCTCGATGACCATGAAGTGGTCCGCCGCGGGGTGCACGAGATGCTCTCCGTGGAGGAGGACATCGAGGTCGTGGGCGAGGCCGGTACGGCCGCGGACGCCTTGGTGCGCATTCCCGCGACCCGGCCGGATGTCGCCGTTCTGGACGTTCGCCTTCCGGATGGCAGCGGAGTGGAAGTCTGCCGGGAAATCCGTTCTCAGGACCAGAACATCAAATGCCTGATGCTCACCTCCTTCGCGGATGACGAGGCACTCTTCGACGCCATCATGGCGGGCGCGTCCGGTTACGTACTGAAAGCGATCCGTGGCAATGAGCTGCTCTCGGCCGTACGGGACGTGGCGGCCGGGAAATCCCTGCTCGACCCGGTGGCGACCGCGCGGGTGCTGGAGCGGCTGCGCGACGGCAAGGACCCCAAGGGCGACGACCGGATGGCGAACCTGACCGACCAGGAGCGCCGCATCCTCGACCTGATCGGCGAGGGCATGACCAACCGCGCCATCGGCGAGCGGCTGCACCTCGCCGAGAAGACCATCAAGAACTACGTCTCCAGCCTGCTGTCCAAGCTGGGCATGGAGCGGCGTTCCCAGGCGGCCGCCTACGTGGCCCGCATGCAGGCCCAGAAGCGCTGAAACCGCCGGTTTCCCCCTTTCGGGACCAACGTCCCTGCCCCCAGGGCCGGGTGCCCCTAGGGGCGAGTGACACCACCGGGCACAGTGGTGCCATGCTCACCCCGCCCACCGGGCCCAACGACGACTACGACGAATACCGCGCGCTCGAACTGCTCGCCGGCATGCCCTACGGCAGGCTGTCCGTGAGCATGCGCGCGCTGCCCTTCGTCACCGTGGCCCGGCACATCGTGTCCGGCCGCTCGGTCGTGCTGCGGATGCACGCGGGCTACGGCTACGCGCAGGCCTGCGACGGCAATGTCGTCGCGTACGGTGCCGACAACCTCAGCAACCGCCGCGAGGGCGACGAGGACGTCCGGACCGTGCAATTCGTGGGCACCGCACGGCTCTTCACGCCGTCGCCCGCCGAGCTGGAGCTCTTCGGCCGGGCGCCGCGCACCGCGGACGACGCACCCTTCGTCCCCGAATACCTGTGCATCGAACCGCAGTTCATCACGCTGCATCGCCTCGAAGGCGTCCCCGCGCGACAGGTCGCGCACTTCGCCTGATCTAACATTTGGAGCGTGCCGCGCTCACTTGTCTCCCCGCTCGTCGCCACCACTGTTCACAGCGGAACCGGCGGGGACGGCGGACTTCAGGCACCGGGCAACGGCACGCTGCACGCCCTGCTGCGGCGGTACGGCAACGCCGGCACGCCCCTGACCTGCGTCCCGCTGACCGAGGGCCTGCTCAACCGCGGTTACCGCCTCACCACCACGCGCGGCGCCTTCTTCCTCAAGCACCACCTCGACGGCGACCACGCGGCCATCGCCCGCCAGCACAGCGTCACCCTGCGGCTGGCCGCCCTGGGCCTGCCCGTCGCCCCGCCGGTCGCCGACGCCGACGGCTCCACCGTGACCGTCCTCGACGGCCGCTGCTACGCCCTGCACCCCTGGGTCGAGGGCCGCCACCACGACGGCGGCGAGCTGACCCACGCCCAGTCCCGAAGCCTCGGCACGCTCCTGGGCCAGGTGCACACCTGCCTGGCGAAGGTCTGTCCACAGGAGCCCCCCGACCCGCCGGGCGGCCCCGGGAAGGGCCCTGGAGGGCCTTCTGCGGGCCCGGGAGGGCCGGGGCGGGATCCTGGAGCCCCACCGGCCTCCGAGGGGCCGCAGGGGGCGGGTCAGGACGCCGCGGCGGACCCCCAGGACACCTACGCCCTCATCGAGGAGCTCCTCGCGCTCGTACGGCGCCGCCCCCGCGACTCCTTCGACGAGCTCGCGGAGCACCGGCTCGTCGAGCGCCGCGCCCTGCTGGAGCGGCACGCGCACCGCCGCCCCGCCGCCGCCCCCGCCCGCGGGTGGGTGCACGGCGACTTCCACCCGCTCAACCTCCTCTACCGGGGCGGCGAGCCCGCGGCGATCGTCGACTGGGACCGGCTGGGCGTCCAGCCCCGCGCCGAGGAAGCCGTACGGGCCGCGGTGATCTTCTTCCTGCGGCCCGACGGCACGCTGGACCTGGCGAAAATACGCCCCTACGCACGCGCGTACCGGCGCGCGTGCGGCGCCGGTACGGCCGAACTGGCCGCGGCCGTGCACCGCGTGTGGTGGGAGCGGCTCAACGACTTCTGGATGCTGCGCTGGCGCTATCAGCTGGGCGACCACCGCGCCGATCCCGGCTTCCCCGCGTCCGCGGCGCTGGCCGTGTGGTGGACGCGGGCGTACGGCTCCGTGCGCGACGCCTTCACGGACTGAGCCCGCCTCCCGGTGAGGGAGACGGGCTCAGGGCCGTGCGTCGTGCGGTCAGCCGCCGCCCAGGCTGCCCTGGAGGGTGTTGCCGGCGGTCGTACCCGGCGGCGTCGGGTCGTGCGTCGGCGGCTTCGGGTCGTCGGTCGGGTTCTTCGTCGGGTTGGTGTCCCCCGACGGGCCGGTCGTGGGACCGGTCGTCGGGTCGGTCGTCGGGTTCTTCGTGTGGTGGTTCCGGGTCGGCTGGTCGGTCGGCTCGTCGTTGCCGCCGCCCGTCGAGTCGGAGGTCCGGTCGTGACCGCCGGTGGTGTCCCCGCCGGGCTGGGCGCCACGGGAGCTCCGCTGGCTCGGGGTGGCGCCGTCGGAGGGCGTGCCGGGCGCGGACGGGCCGGTGGGCGTCTTGTCGGTCTGCTTGGTGTCGTTGCTGCCGGTCGACTTGGTCTGGTTCAGCGCGTAGACCACGCCCACCGCGATGGCGAGCACCGCGAGCACGGCGACCAGCACCATCTTGCCCCTGCCACCGCCGCCGTTGCCGCGGCCCCGGCCGCCGTGGCCGCCGTTGTAGCCGTCGAAGCCGCCGTCGTCACCGTGGCGGGACGGGATGAGCGGCTGCTGCGAGGTGTCGCCGTGCAGCGGGTGCGGCATGGCGGTGGTGCCGGCCATGCCGCCGCCCATACCGCCCCCCATGCCGAGGGCCTGGGTGGCGGCGGTGGCGTGCGCGACCGGGCCGGTGTCCCAGGAGCCCGTGTGGGCACCCGCGTCGTGCAGCATCTGGAGCGCGTACTGCACCAGCCCGCGCATCTCCTCCGCACTCTGGAACCGGTCGTCCGGGTCCTTCGCGAGGGAGCGCATGACCAGGCCGTCGAGCTCCGGCGGCACGCTGCCGAGCACCTGCGAGGGTGCCACGGGGGTGTCCTGGACGTGCTGGTAGACCACCGAAAGCGGGGTCTCGCCGGTGAACGGCGGGCGGAGCGCCAGCAGTTCGTACAGCAGGCAGCCGGTGGCGTAGAGGTCCGAGCGCGCGTCGACCGTCTTGCCGAGCGCCTGCTCGGGCGAGAGGTACTGCGGGGTGCCCATGACCATGCCGGTCTGCGTCATGGTGGACGCCGCGCCGTGCAGGGCGCGGGCGATGCCGAAGTCCATGACCTTGACGGCGCCGTTGTTGGTGATGATCACGTTGGCGGGCTTGATGTCACGGTGCACGATGCCGTGCTGGTGGCTGTAGGCCAGCGCCTCCAGCACGCCCGAGACGATGATCAGCGCCTGCTCCGGCGGCGGGGCATCGGCGTTCAGCAACAGGTCGCGGATAGTGCGGCCTTCAACCAACTCCATGACGATGTACGGCACGACGTTGCGGCCGACGGCGTCCTCGCCGGAGTCGTAGACCGCGACCACCGCGTGGTGGTTGAGCCCGGCCACGGACTGTGCCTCGCGGGTGAAGCGCGCCTTCGAGACCGGGTCCTCGGCGAGGTCGGCGCGGAGCAGCTTCACCGCGACCGTGCGGCCGAGACGTACGTCCTCGGCGGCGAACACCTCTGCCATGCCACCGCGCCCGAGCCGGTGGGTCAGGCGGTAGCGGCCGTCGCCGACCAGTCCGCCGTTACCCCACATTTCAGGCACATCGGGCATACCGCCCCCGTTGGCGTCAGGGTCGGATGGACCCTGGGCGCTCTGCGTCTGTGCCATCAGTCCTCGCCGTCGTGTCTGGCCGCTGCGCGATAGAAGGCGCTGCGCGGGGAAAACGGTCTTCCGCTAAGGCACGCTACAGGCTCCAGGCCGCGCGCCGGTCCGGGATGGACGCGCTATCAAACCTGTACGGGCCTGAGCAAGGCAAATCTCGTGACGGCTTGTCGCTCATCCCGTCACGGAACGGGCACGCGGCTTGACGTGCCCGCGCCCTCGGGCAGACTTGGCCGAGATATATCGACGGCCCGGCCCGATCCGGACCAGTACAGCAGGCAGTGCGCCCAAGGGGGAAGTGGAACGATGAGCCAGGACGGCGCACAAGGCCGCTATGCGGGCCGGTCGGTCGGCGGTGGCCGGTATCAGCTGCGCGACCTCCTCGGCGAGGGCGGCATGGCCTCCGTGCACCTGGCCTACGACAGCGTGCTGGACCGCCAGGTCGCCATCAAGACCCTGCACACGGAGCTCGGGCGCGAGGCGTCCTTCCGCGAGCGCTTCCGGCGCGAGGCCCAGGCCGTCGCCAAGCTCACACACACCAACATCGTCTCGGTGTTCGACACGGGCGAGGACGACCTGGACGGGTCGACCATGCCGTACATCGTCATGGAGTACGTCGAGGGCCAGCCGCTGCGCTCCGTGCTCGACACCGACGTCCGGCAGCACGGCGCGATGCCCACCGAGAAGGCGCTGAAGATCACCGCCGATGTGCTGGCCGCCCTCGAGGTCAGCCACGAGATGGGCCTGGTCCACCGCGACATCAAGCCCGGCAACGTGATGATGACCAAGCGCAACGTGGTCAAGGTCATGGACTTCGGCATCGCGCGGGCCATGCAGTCCGGCGTCACCTCCATGACGCAGACCGGCATGGTCGTGGGCACTCCGCAGTACCTCTCGCCCGAGCAGGCGCTCGGCCGCGGCGTGGACGCCCGCTCCGACCTCTATTCGGTCGGCATCATGCTCTTCGAGCTGCTGACCGGGCGGCTGCCCTTCGACGCGGACTCCCCGCTGGCCATCGCGTACGCGCACGTCCAGGAGGAACCGGTCGCGCCGTCCACGATCAACCGCTCGATCCCGCCGGCCGTCGACGCGCTCGTCGCCCGGGCGCTGAAGAAGAACCCGAACGAGCGCTTCCCGAGCGCCGAGTCCATGCGCGACGAGTGCGCGCGCGTGGTGGGCACCGCCCAGTCCGCGGCCTCGCCGATGATCGTCGCGGGCGGCGCTCCGCCCCGCAGCGGCGCGGGCGTGGGCTCCGCGGTCTTCCCGCCGGTCGACCAGCAGGCGCAGGCGCCGGGCCCGCAGGGCGTCCAGATGCCGTACCAGCCGCCCGCCCAGAGCCCGTACAACGGCGGCTACGGCCCTTCCACGCCCCCGCCGGGCCCGGGCTACCCGGCCCCCGCCCAGTCCTTCCAGGGCGGCCCGAGCGGCCCCGGGACCCCTCCGCCGTACGCGACGCCCGCTCCGATGCCGGGCAACGGCGGCGGCAGGAGCAACAAGCCGGTGCTGATCGGCTCCGCCGTGGTCGCGGTGCTCGCCGTCATCGGTGTGATCGCGGCGATCTCGCTGAACGGCGGCGGCGGTGACTCCGGCAACCAGGCGAAGGAGTCCCGGTCGGCGGCACCGGTGGCCGGTTCCGGCGGCGGGTCCGCCGGGGGGTCCACCTCGGGCGGCGGCACCGGCGGCACCGGTGGCACACAGGCGCAGCACAAAGAGGGCGACAAGACGAAGACCATCGACAAGCAGAAGTGCACCAACGCCTACGACTACTACAACGACAAGACGAAGAAGTCGGCGCCCAACTTCAGCTACTTCTACATCGATTCGGTCAAGGCGTGCCTGCAGGCAGCGGGCTGGAAGTACCGCGTCGACGTGCAGCCCGAGAACACCTGGGGCAAGGGGACGGTGCTCAGCCAGACCCCCAAGGAGGGCGACCCCTTCGACCCGAAGTCGCCGAGCGACGAGTTCGTGCTGACCGTGTCGACGGGTGACCCGGCCTCGTAGCGGCCCGACCGCGGCGGATGCGCGTGTGCCCGGTACGTCCTTGGTGGACGTACCGGGCACACGCGCATCCGTGCCGCCGACGGACTAGAGATACGGGCCGGAGCGCGCGCCGCCGTGCTGGTGGCCGCCGCCCTCCTCGTCGTCCCCCAGGACGCCGGGCGGGAGTGCCCTGCGCATCTGCTCCAACTGCGCCCGTGCCGCCATCTGCTGGGCGAACAGCGTGGTCTGGATGCCGTGGAAGAGCCCCTCCAGCCAGCCGACCAACTGTGCCTGCGCGATCCGCAGTTCGGCCTCGGTGGGGATCGTCTCGTCGGTGAAGGGGAGCGACAGGCGCTCCAGCTCCTCCACCAGCTCGGGCGCGAGGCCGTCCTCCAACTCCTTGACGGAGCTGTGGTGGATCTCCTTGAGGCGCACACGGCTCGCCTCGTCCAGAGGAGCGGCCCGTACCTCCTCCAGCAATTGCTTGATCATGCTGCCGATGCGCATGACCTTGGCGGGCTGTTCGACCATCTCCGTCACCGGGACCTCGCGCGACTCGTCGTCACCCTCCCCGCCGCCGGGGCTGGCGCTGCCGAGAGCCATGCCGTCCGGGCCTACCACCAGGACCTGCGGGCTCTCTTGCGACCGTTCGTTCCTCGGCATATCCATGCCGCCATTCTCTCGCACAGGTGATTTCCCCCTGTTGATGCCCCCGTACACGCCTGATCCACCGTGCCACACGCCCCGCCGCGCGCCCCTTTTTCACTCCGCTTTTTCACTCCGCGCGCCGTTCGGGCTTCCGCTCCGCGCCGGACGGACCGGCACGAGCGCGGTCAGAAGGAGCCGCGCGGCCCGCCCTCCGCCCAGGCCACACCCTCACCCGGCCCGCCGCAGCCTCAGCGCGATGAAGCCCAGCCCCAGGCCGGTGAGCATCATCCCCGTCCCCAGCGGCAGTACGCGCATGACGCGGTCCCCGTACGCGGCCTGCCCGCCGCCTCGACCGTCCGCTCCGGAGCCCCGCCCGTCGTCCGGCACCGGACGCGTACCCGGGTGCCGTGGCCGCGCCGCGTCCGCCCGTCCGCGCGTCCGCTGTGTCGCGGACGGGGACGCGCCGGGCACGGGCTCACCGGACGCCGTCTCGTCGTCCGCCTCGGACTCCGAGTCGTCCGAGGGCTCCTCCGAGGGGACCGGGTCGGTGGCCCGCCCCGGGTGCGTACGCCCCTCACCGGCGGCGGTGCCCGCGAGCCGGCCGTCACCGCCCGGAGGGGCGGGCGGGGGTTCGGAGGGATAGACGAACGGCGGTGCGGGCGCGAGGTTCGCCCTGCCGTGCGGCGCGTTCGCGGGCGCCTTGGGCGGCGATGCCTTGGCCACGCCGCGCGGTGCGCGTCCGTTGGCCGGCAGCACGGGCGACGCTGCGGGCGACAGGGAGGGAACCGCGGCGGGTGAGACAGAGGGAAGAGCCGTGGGTGGGGCGAAGGGGCGTACGGGTGGTGACGGGGCGGGGCGCCCGGCACACTGCGCGCCGGGCGCGGTCGCTATGAGCGCTGCCATGACCGCCGCCGTCGAGGCGGCGCGGGAGGCCGCCCGTATTCCACCGTTCACGCCGCCGCCCTCCGCCCGAGCCGCCGCCCCCACGCCAACAGCCTCACCCTCACACGCACTCCGCCGTCCGGCGCGTGCGAGCGGCCAAGCGGGTGACGGGCGAGGGAAGGCGGCCGGGGAAGGCGGGCGGCCGCGGCCATGCGCGATCGGCATGTTTACCGGCACTCTCGCGCTTAATGCCGACGCTTGATGCCGACGGCCCACGCGTCAGGTCAGGTGGTCAGCAGCACCTTCCCGACGTGCGTGCTCTCCTCCAGGACGCGATGGGCCTCCGCGGCTTCCCGGAGCGGCAGCGTGCGGTCGACCACGGGCCGTACACGTCCTCCGGCGATCAGTGGCCAGACGTGTTCGCGTACGGCCGCCACGATCGTCGCCTTCTCCGCGAGCGGGCGGCCCCGCAGCGAGGTGCCCATCACGGCGGCCCGCTTGGTGAGCAGCGCGCCGATGTCCAACTCGGCCTTGCGGCCGCCCTGGAGGCCGATGATGACGAGCCGGCCGTTGACGGCGAGGGCGTCCACATTGCGCGCGAGGTACTTCGCGCCGACGATGTCGAGGATGACGTCCGCGCCGACGCCTCCGGTGACCTTGGCGAGTTCCTCGACGAAGTCCTGCTCGCGGTAGTCGATGAGGATGTCCGCGCCCAGCTCCCGGCAGCGTTCCAGCTTGTCCCGGCTGCCCGCCGTGACGGCGACGCGCGCGCCGACGGCCTTCGCCAGCTGCACGGCCATCGTCCCGATGCCGCTGCCGCCGCCGTGGACGAGCAGGGTCTCACCGGGGCGCAGGTGCGCGACCATGAAGACGTTGGACCAGACAGTGGCCGTCACTTCGGGCAGACCGGCCGCGGTGACCAGGTCCATGCCCTCGGGCACGGGCAGCAACTGACCGACCGGCACACAGACCTTCTCGGCGTACCCGCCGCCCGCCAGCAGCGCGCAGACCTCGTCGCCGACCGCCCATCCGCTCACGCCGGGGCCGAGCTCGGCGATCCGGCCGGAGCACTCCAGGCCGGGGTAGGGGGAGGCGCCGGGCGGCGGGTCGTAGAAACCCTGTCGCTGCACGACGTCGGCGCGGTTGACGGCGCTGGCCACGACATCGACCAGGACCTCTCCACTGCCGGGGACGGGATCGGGGACCTCGGCCCAGACGAGGGCCTCCGGCCCGCCGGGCTGGGGGATGGTGATCGCATGCATGCTCGCGAGGCTACTCCCGGGTCCCCCCGCCGATCCCGGAACATGGGGCGCATGGCAACAAACCCGCAACGCCCGGACGCCCGGAAGGCGCCCACCTGGCTCTCGCTCTTCCGCTCGCTCTGGCACCGCACCCGCGGCGAGGCCGAGGACGACGCGGAGGCCGGGCGTTCCATCGTGATGCCCGTCCAGAACGTGGCGGCCCCGCTGCGGCAGGTGCTGCGTCGGCTGATCATGGCGCTGCTGGTGCTCGGTGTCACGACACTGCTGGTCTACGCCGACCGCGAGGGCTACCACGACAACGCGGACGGCGCGGTCGGCTTCCTGGACTCCGCCTACTACGCGACCGTCACCCTCTCGACGACGGGCTACGGCGACATCACACCCGTGAGCGACGGGGCGCGGCTGACGAATATCTTCGTGGTCACGCCGTTGCGCGTGTTGTTCCTGATCATTCTGGTCGGTACGACCCTGGAAGTCTTGACCGAACGGACGCGCCAGCAAGTGCGCATTCACCGCTGGAGGTCGCGGATGCGAGATCACACCGTCGTCGTCGGATACGGCACCAAGGGCCGCCACGCGATCGAGACCCTGATCGGGCAGGGCAAGCCCAAGGACAAGATCGTGGTGGTCGACCCGCAGAAGAAGGTCGTGGACGCGGCGTCCAGCGACGGCCTGGTGGGCGTCCTGGGCGACGCGACCCGTTCCGACACCCTGCAGCGCGCCGAGCTGCCGCGGGCCTCGCAGGTCGTGATCTGCACCGAGCGGGACGACACGGCGGCCCTGGTGACCCTGACGGCGCGCCAGCTCAACAAGCAGGCCACGATCGTGGTGGCCGTCCGGGAGGACGAGAACGTGCCGCTGCTGCGGCAGAGCGGCGCCAACACAGTTGTGACGAGTTCCAGCTCGGCGGGCCGGCTGCTCGGCATGTCGATGGTGAGCCCGCACGTCGGCACGGTCCTGGAGGACCTGCTGACGTACGGCAACGGCCTGGACGTCGTCGAACGCCCGGTCACCAAACGCGAGGCGGGCCGCTCACCGCGGGACTGCGAGGACCTGGTGGTGGCGGTCGTACGCGGCCACCGGCTCCTGCACTTCACCGATCCGGAAGCGGCGACGCTCCACCTCGCCGACCGGGTGATCACCATCCAGACGGCGGGCGTGGGCGAGGCGGGCTGAGCCCCCGTCAGACCGCCGCAGGTGCCTCCCAGGGGAGGCTCAGCAGGCCCACCGTGTCGCCCGGTGCCGCGCCACCGGGCGGGACGACGGCCAGCGCGTCCGCCGCGGCGAGACCGCGCAGCATGGCGGGACCGTGGAAGGCCAGAGGCCGTACGCGGTCACCGGGCAGCCGCAGCACGGGCATCAGGCGGGTGTCCATGGGGTGCCCCTGTGCGGCCTCGGCGAGAGTCGCCCGCGTGCGGGTCGGGGCGGGGCGGCCGGAGAGCGTCCGCAGCAGCGGCTCCGCGAGGGTCAGCAGGCCCGCGACGGCGGCCAGCGGGTTGCCGGGGAGACCGACCAGGTGCCGGCCGGGCGCGAGCCGGGCCAGCAGCATGGGGTGGCCGGGCCGTACGGCGACACCATCGACCAAGAGCTCGGCGCCGACGCGGCGCAGGGTGGGGTGCACGTGGTCGACGGGGCCGGAGGCCGTGCCGCCCGTGGTGAGCACCAGGTCGGCGTCCGATGAGGTGACGGCCTCGTGCAGGACGTCCGCGTCGTCGCCGAGGCGCCGGGTCGCGATCACCTCGGTGCCGAGCACGGCGAGCCAGGGGCCGAGCATGGGCCCCAGGGCGTCCCGGATCCGGCCGCCCTGGGGCAGGCCCTCCCGGAGCAACTCGTCGCCGAGCACGAGGACCTCGACGCGGGGCCGCCGGATGACGCGCAGCCGGTCGTAACCCGCGGCGGCGGCCAGGCCCGCCACGGCCGGGCTGACGGTGGTGCCCTCGGGCAGCAGGTGGTCGCCGTGGCGGCACTCCTGGCCGCGGGGGCGGATGTCCTGTCCGTGGGTGACGCGGCGGGTGGCGTGCAGCTCTCCCTGGTCCGTCGCCTTGCCGTGCTCGCTGCGCAGGACGGCGGTGGCGCCCGGGGGGACGCGGGCGCCGGTGGCGATGCGGACGGCGTGCCCGTCGCGGAGCGGTGCGGCACCGGAATGGTCGGCTCCGGCCAGGACGTCGCTGTCGCCCTGGGGTGGTGGCAGCCGCCAGGGGCCGGGGCCGGAGACCGCCCAGCCGTCCATGGCCGAGGTGTCGAAGGAGGGGAGGTCGGTGAGGGCCTCCAGGGGCTCCGCCAGCACCTGCCCCAGGGCTTCGCCGAGTGGCCGTTCCTCGGCGGGCAGCGCCTCGGCCGCACGGGCGGCGGTCAGGTGGGCGCGCGGCCAGGGCGTGGCGGAGTGGGGCCGCGGCGAGAGGTGCTCAGTCATGGGGGTGCCGGACGGGGAGTGGGGTGACGGGTGGGGTGACGGGTGGGGTGACGGGTGGGGTGACGGGTGGGCCGGCTCGCCGAAGGACCCGGGCTCGGAGGAGGAGTCGTGCTCCGAGACGGGCACGGCTCGGGAAGCGGGCTCAGGGGAGGCGGCGGAAGCGGAAGGGCCGGGAGAGCAAGAAGCGGGAGGGCAGGAAGCGGAGGAGGCGGATTCACCGAAGGGGTCGTCGGCGAAGAGAAACTCGTAATCGCGTGCCGGGGAACCGTTGCCGCGGATCCCGTCCGTCGAAGTGCCGACACGACCGCCGCCGACCACGCTGCTTCCTATCGGCATCTCGCCGAAGGGGAAATATGCGGTGGGGGTTTCATCGTCATGGAATGTCGCGGCCGGTGGCGCGGCAGGGCCGTTGTCGTGACCGTCGGTCCGTCGGTCACGGGCGAACAGTGCCAGCGCCTCCGCGGCGGCCCGGTCGAGCGCGGAATCCGCGTCCTTGTCGGTCATTCCGACTCTTCGGCCTCGTCGTCGGACCGAGGGTCCTTGTCGCCGGGCCGGTGTCCCTGACCGCCGGCCGGCCTGCCCGGTGCCGTCGTCGCGGGCCGCCCGGCCGGCGCGGCCCCTCCAGGGCCCTCCGCCTCCTCGGCGGCCCAGCGCTGGGCCAGTGCGACCGCCTTGCGCGTGAGCTCTGCGACGGCCTCGGGGCCTCCGCCCCGCTGCGCGGCCGCGTAACCGACCAGGAAGGTCGTCAGGGGCGCGGCGGGGCGGGCCACACCGTGCGCGGCGTCGCGCGCGAGATCCAGAAGGGCGGCCGTGTCGACATCGAGATCGATGCCGAGCTCGGCCTTGGCAGCGGTGATCCATTCATCCAGCACCCTCCCATCGTCCCTGATGCGCGCGCGGGCGGCGGCGACGTCCTCCCAGGTGTCACAGTCGAACGAGGCGTCCGGGTGCGGAAGGCGGCCGAGCGACAGCTCGGCCGTGAGCAGCCGCAGCGGGAGCCCGGACAGCGAGCCGTACTCGGCGGCGAGCAGCGCCAGTTCACGGCGGAGCGACTCCGTCCGGTAGGCCGCGACCAGCGGCTGGTCGCGGCCGCCGGGGTCGGCAAGCAGGACACCTTCCACCGCGGAGCCCCTGCGGGCGACCTCGCGGAGCAGGGCCCGTACGGTCTCGGCGCGCAGGAACGGCAGGTCGGCGGAGAGCACGAGCGTGGTGGCGGCGGCCGTGTGCCGGAGCCCCGCGTCGAGCGCGGCGAGCGGCCCGCCGCCGGGAGGCTGCTCGCGCGCCCACCGCACGGCCCGTACGGTCGGACGGCGCGGCCCGACGACGACGGTGTCACCGGCATCGGCGCACGCGCCCAGGACCCGGTCGAGCAGCGTGCGACCGCCCACACTCAGGGCGGGCTTGTCCGCGCCGCCCAGTCGGCCGGCCGCACCTCCGGCAAGCACTACGGCGTCATAAGCAGTCACCCGTCGAGTATGGCCGCTCGCGCACCGCCGTCCGCTGCTGTCATCCCTTCACAGGGAGCGCAGCAGCACCGCCGGGCGCTCGATGCAGTCGGCCACGTAGCGCAGGAACCCGCCCGCCGTGCCCCCGTCGCAGACCCGGTGGTCGAAGGTGAGGGACAGCTGCACCACCTGCCGGACCGCCAGCTCTCCTTCCCGCACCCAGGGCTTCGGCGCTATCCGGCCCACACCGAGCATCGCCGCCTCCGGGTAGTTGATGATCGGCGTGGAGCCGTCGACCCCGAACACCCCGTAGTTGTTCAGCGTGAACGTGCCTCCGGTCAGCTCGGCCGGGCTGAGCGTGCCCGTCCGCGCCGCCTCGGTGAGCCGGGCCATCTCCGCCGACAGCGCGACGACGTTACGGGTGTGGGCCTCCCGCACGACGGGGACGACGAGCCCGCGCTCCGTCTGCGCGGCGAAGCCCAGGTGCACGCCCGGCAGCCGCACGATCTCTTGGGCCTCGGTGTCCACGGTGGCGTTCAGCTCGGGGAACTCCGCCAGAGCCGAGGTGCAGATCCGGGCCAGCAGGGCGAGCAGCGAGACCTTGGGCGCGCCGCCCGAGTTCATCGTCCGGCGGGCGGCCAGCAGTTCGGTGGCGTCGGCGTCCACCCAGCAGGTGGCGTCCGGGATCTCCCGGCGGCTCCTGCCGAGCTTCTCCGCGACCGCGCCGCGCACTCCGCGCAGCGGTATCCGCAGCGCCTCGGACTCCAGGTGCCTCCCTGCCGTGGCGACGCTCCGGAGGCCCGTCTCCCGCCCTTCCCGCCGCTCCGCCGCCGCCCGTTCGACGTCGGCTCGCAGGATCAGGCCGTCGGGGCCGCTGCCACGCACCTGGGCGAGGTCGAGCCCACGCTCCCGCGCGATCCTCCGGACGAGCGGGGAGATCACCGGCCTGGCCACCGGAGCGGTCGTCCCGGGCACCTCGGGTGCCATGTCTCCTGCCGGCCTCCGCCGGTCGCCGACCGGCGTGCGGAGCCGGCGCCGCCGGGCCGCGGGAGCCTGGGTGCCATAGCCGACCAGGACGTTCCCCGAGCCTTCCGGCGTGCTGCTCCCGGCTCCCCCGGCATGTCCGTCACCCTCCGGCCCCACCGGCGCAGGGTCACCCACCGCCACGGTCAACAGCGGTGCCCCCACCGGGAGCTCGGCCCCCTCCTCCCCGAACCGGGCCGTCACCACGCCGCCGTAGGGGCACGGCACCTCGACCATGGCCTTGGCCGTCTCGACCTCCACCACGGGCTGATCGACGGCGACCACGTCGCCCACCTTCACCAGCCAGCGGACGACCTCCGCCTCGGTGAGCCCCTCGCCCAGGTCCGGCAGCCTGAATTCGCGCACCACGGCCATCAGCGCCCACCCCTCTCGCGCCCTGTGGACGTCCATTCCGATTCCCATTGCAAGCGCGCGACGGCGTCCAGCACCCGGTCCACGCCGGGCAGATGGTGCTGCTCCAGCATCGGCGGCGGGTAGGGGATGTCGAACCCGGCGACGCGCAGCACCGGGGCCTCCAGGTGGTGGAAGCACCGCTCCGTGACCCGTGCGGCGATCTCCCCTCCAGGGCCGCCGAAACCGGCCGACTCATGCACGACGACGGCCCTGCCGGTGCGCCGTACGGACGCGCAGACGGTCTCCTCGTCGAACGGCACCAGGGACCTCAGGTCGACGACCTCGAGGTCCCACCCCTCCGCGAGCGCCGCCTCGGCCGCCTCCACGCAGACCGGCAGGGACGGCCCGTAGGTGATGAGCGTCGCGGACGAACCCGGGCGCCGGACGACCGCGCGTCCGATGCCGGGCACCGTCTCCGGGTGCGCGGCGTCCCAGTGGTCCTTCGCCCAGTAGAGCCGCTTGGGCTCCAGGAAGATCACCGGGTCGTCGGAGGCGATCGCGGCGCGCAGCAGTCCGTAGGCGTCGGCGACGGTCGCCGGGGCGACCACATGGAGGCCCGGTGTCGCCATGTAATACGCCTCGGAGGAGTCGCTGTGGTGCTCGACCCCGCCGATCCCGCCGCCGTACGGCACCCGCACCGTGAGCGGCATCGGTACGGCCCCGCGCGTGCGGTTGCGCATCCGGGAGACATGGCTGATCAGTTGCTCGAACGCGGGATAGGCGAAGGCGTCGAACTGCATCTCCACCACCGGCCGCAGCCCGTACATGGCCATCCCGACCGCCGCCCCGAGGATGCCCGCCTCGGCCAGCGGTGTGTCCGTGCAGCGGTCCTCGCCGAATTCCTTGGCCAGCCCGTCGGTGACCCGGAAGACGCCTCCCAAGGTGCCCACGTCCTCGCCGAGGACGTGGACGGACGGATCGTCGGCCATGGCGTCACGCAGCGCCCGGCCGAGCGCCTGTGCCATGGTGGCGGGCTTGTGGCCGGCCCTGACAGCCGCCGTGGTCATCACTGCGCCCCTTCCTGAGCGCCGGACTCCCCGGCGGCGGCGAGCTCGGCCCGCAACCGGTCGGCCTGCTCGCGCAGTTGGGCGGTCTGCTCGGCGTAGACATGGGTGAAGAGCTCCAAAGGGTCCAGGACGGGGTCCTGGTTCATCCGGTCGCGCAGATCGGCGGCCAGCCGTTCAGCGGCCTCCCGTTCGGCCTCGATCACGGCCGCGTCGATCAGCTTCCTGCTGGTCAACTCCCGTTCCAGCAGGTCGATCGGGTCGTGCGCGCGCCAGGTCTCGACCTCGGAGTCGGAGCGGTAGCGCGTGGCGTCGTCCGCGTTCGTATGGGCGTCGACGCGATAGGTGACAGCCTCGACCAGAGTGGGGCCCGCGCCGCCGCGGGCGCGGCGGACGGCCTCGGCGAGGACCTCGTGGACGGCCGCGACGTCGTTGCCGTCGACCAGCCGGCCGGGCATGCCGTAACCGACGGCCTTGTGCGCGAAGGAGGGCGCGGCGGTCTGCTTCGCCAGGGGCACCGAGATCGCGAAGCCGTTGTTCTGCACGAAGAAGACGACCGGGGCCTTCCAGACGGCGGCGAAGTTGAGCGCTTCGTGGAAGTCGCCCTCGCTGGTGCCGCCGTCACCGACCATGGCGAGCGCGACGACGTCGTCCCCCTTGAGCCGCGCGGCGTGCGCGAGCCCGACCGCGTGCGGCAGCTGGGTGGCCAGCGGGGTGCACAGGGGCGCCACCCTGTGCTCGTGCGGGTCGTATCCGGTGTGCCAGTCACCGCGCAGCAGCGTCAGCGCCTGCACGGGGTCGATCCCGCGGACCACGGCCGCGAGGGTGTCGCGATAGCTGGGAAACAGCCAGTCCCGCTCCTCCAGGACGAGCCCGGCGGCGACCTGGCACGCCTCCTGCCCGGTGGAGGAGGGATAGACCGCCAGCCGGCCCTGGCGGGTGAGGGCGGTGGCCTGGCCGTTGTACCGCCGGCCGCGCACCAGCTGGCCGTAGAGCCGCTTCAGCAGCCCGGGATCCAGCCCGGCGGCCGCGTCGGTGCCCAGCAGGCGGTACGGCTCCGTGTCGGGCAGCAGCGGCGCGGGGTCGGTGCGGGGCTGCCAGGCAGGGGGCGGGACGGGCCGGTACGAGCCGGGCTGCTCCAGAACCGTCATGACGAGCACCTCCTTTTGGGCGGGCTTGACCGGCCGCACGGCTCAGCGCGCCGCACGCCCTCCCTACCGATTGTTCGGTCGTCGGCACATTTTGGCTACAGGCGGCCCGACCCTGTGGACAAACGGTTCTCCACAACCTGAGATATGGACAGGACGTCCACGAAGGGGAGGCGGGGCGGTATGCCGGACGAACAGATGGCCTTCTCGGGCGGCAAGCCACCCGCCCGGCCGCTCGACGAGATCGACCGCGCGATCCTGCGGATGCTCCGCTCCGACGGCCGCGCCTCGATACGGTCCGTATCGGAGCGGGTGCACGTCTCGCGCGCCAACGCCTACGCCCGGATCAACCGCCTCATAGACGACGGGGTGATACGCGGCTTCAGCGCCCGGATCGACCAGGAGCGCGCGGGGCAGAGCGCCTCGGCGTACATCACGCTGAAGATCGTGCAGAACTCCTGGCGCACCGTCCGCGAAAAGCTCCGGGCGCTGCCCGGGGCCGCCCATATCGCCCTGGTCAGCGGGGATTTCGATGTCCTGCTGCTCGTCCACACCAAGGACAACCACGCGCTGCGGGAGCTGGTGCTCACCCGCATCCAGGCCATGGACGAGGTGCTCAGCACCCGCACCCTCCTGGTCTTCGAGGAGACGGACCTGGAGGAGGGGCGGGTGCCGGGGGAGTCCTGACAGGTCAGCCGGTGGTGCGCAGCCCGGCGAAGGCCGTGCGGACCACCGCGTCGGCCACCTCGTCGCTCGTGGCTCCGCCTCGCTCCGGGCGGTACCACTCCACCACGGAATTGATCATCCCGAAGAGCAGCCGGGTCGCCAGCCGGACGTCGACGTCGGCCCGCAGGTCACCGTCGGCAGCGGCCCGCTTCAGCAGCTCGACGACCTGGTGGTCGAACTCGCGGCGCCGCTCCATGGCCCAGCGCTCGGTGTCCGTGTTGCCCCGCACCCGCAGCAGCAGCGTCACGTAGGGCAACTCGTCCATCAGGACTTCGACGGTCCTCCGGGTGACGTACTCCAGCCGCTCGATCGCCCGCCCCTCGACGGCGCGCGGCTCCTCCAGGACGGCGAAGAGCCCGTCCAGGGCGCGGCTTATCGCGAGCCGGAGCAGCTCCTCCTTGCTCTTCACATGGTGATAGATGGAGGACTTGGAGATTCCGGCCGCCTTGGAGAGGTGCTCCATGGACGTGCCGTCGTAGCCCCGCTCGTTGAACACCCCGACGGCGACCGCGAGCAGCGATTCGGGCGTGTAGGTGTCGCGCTTGGCCATGGTCATGATTACAGCAGGCTCTCTTCGACGGCTGCACGGCGGAGCAGCGGCTGGGACGGCGCGTAGCGGCCGTCGGGGTACGCGGAGTGCAGGTTCCGCAGCATCCGGCTCACTCGCGCCGGGCCGAGGATCCGGCCCCACTCCAGCGGGCCGCGCGGGTGGTTCACGCCGAGCCGCATGGCGACCTCGACGTCCTCCGGGCTCGCGACGCCCCGGCCGACGGCGTCCTCGGCGAAGTCGACGAGCATGGCGACCGTACGGGCCACGATCATGCCCGGTGCGTCACCGATGACGCTGACCTGCTTGCCGAGCGCCTGGAACAGGCCGGTCGCCGCCCGTACGTCCGCCGGGGAGGCGGTCACGGAGGGCGCGAGGGCGACGCGGGCGCAGGTGCGGTAGTCGAGGGCCAGGTCGAAGTGGATCCGGGCGCCGGCGAGCTCCGTGGTGGCCGGGCGGCCCTGGGTGAGGGAGAGTTCCGTGCCGCCGGGGAGAACGAGATATCCCTCGGTGCCGGGCCCGGGGACCTCGGTGACCGTGATGCCCGCTTCCCGGATGAGGTCGGCCAGTGCCGCGCAGGCACCGGGAAGCCGTCCGTGGACAGTGATCTCAGCGGGCGCTTCGCACGCCTCCTCGGTGCGCGGCAGCGGCCGCTCGGCTCCGGGCGTGTGGTCGTACCAGCCGTGGCCGCTCTTGCGGCCGAGCAGCCCGGCCTCCACGAGCCGGCGCTGCGCGAGTGAGGGCCTGAACTTCGGATCGTGGAAGAACGCCTCATGGACCGAACGGGTGACGGCTTCGTTCACATCCTGACCGATGAGGTCGGTGAGTTCGAAGGGGCCCATGGGGAAGCCGCCGCTCTCGCGCAGCACGGCGTCGAGGGTCGCGGGGTCGGCGGCCCGCTCCTCGTGGAGGCGGAACGCCTCGGCGTAGAAGGGCCTGGCGATGCGGTTGACGATGAAGCCCGGGGCGTCGGCACAGCGCACAGGCTTCTTTCCCCAGGCTGCCACGGTGTCGTACGCCCGCTCCGCCGATGCCGCGTCGGTGGCGAAGCCCCGGACGACCTCCACGAGCGGCAGCAGCGGTGCGGGGTTGAAGAAGTGCAGGCCGACGAGACGGCCGGGCAGCCTGAGGGCACCCGCGACGGCGGTCACCGACAGGGACGAGGTGTTGGTGGCCAGCAGGCAGTCGTCAGGAACGACCGATTCCAGCTCCGCGAACAGCTTCTGTTTGGCGGGCAGTTGTTCCAGAATCGCCTCGATGACGAGCGCCGAGTCGGCGAGGTCGTCCAGTCGCGCGGCGGGACACAGACGGGCCAGCGCCGTGTCGCGGCCGGCGGCCGTGAGCCTGCCCTTCTCCACGAGGCGGTCGAGGCGGGCACCGATGGCCCGGGCGGCCTCGACGGCCCGCCCCTCCACCGTGTCGTACAACCGCACACCATGGCCCGCCACCAGGGCGACCTGGGCGATTCCCTGGCCCATGGTGCCGGTTCCGACGACTGCGACGGTCGCGTTCGGCTCGATTGCGGTCATGCCGGTGATCCTCCCCGATGAGTTGTCCACAGGTTCGCCGGGCCCCCTTGTCCCGACCGATCGTTCGGTTACTGTATCTACCGGGGGGAGTTCCCGGCCTCCCGAAGCGTCCCGCCCGCGCTCTGTCGCCCGTAGCCTGTCGCCCCATCCGAGCCCAGCTCGACGAGGAGTTGGTCAGCCGTGACCGCCGGACCCAGCACCGCCCAGTTGATCGAGAAGCACCTCCCGACGCTCGACCAGGCCCTGGACGCCATCCGCACGCGCGTCTACTGGTCCCCCTTCCCCGAGCACCCGAAGGCGTACGGCCCGGAGGGCGCCGTGCCCGGCAGCCTGGGCGCCGCCGAGGGCCAGGCCGCCTTCGAGGCGCTGCGCGGCAAGCGCTTCGAGCTGGACCAGCCGGGCTCGGACGGCTGGGCGGGCTCCGAAGTCTCCCCGTACGGACCGGAGCTGGGCATCGAGTATCCCCACCCCGGCGTCGAGGCACTGCTCCCGGCCATGCGCGCGGCGATGCCGCAGTGGCGCGAGGCGGGTCCCCAGGCGCGGGCCGCGGTCTGTCTGGAGATCCTCGCCCGGATCAACGCCCGTACGCACGAGTTCACCCACGCGGTCATGCACACCAGTGGTCAGGCGTTCATGATGGCCTTCCAGGCCGGTGGACCGCACGCTCAGGACCGCGGTCTGGAGGCCGTCGCCTACGCCTTCGCCGAGCAGGTCCGCACCCCGGGGTCGGCCGACTGGTCCAAGCCGCAGGGCAAGCGCCCACCGCTGGAGCTGCGGAAGGGGTTCACCGCCGTGCCGCGCGGCATCTCGCTGCTGATCGGCTGCAACACCTTCCCGACGTGGAACGGCTACCCCGGCCTGTTCGCCTCCCTGGCCACGGGCAACGCCGTCCTGGTCAAGCCGCATCCGCGCGCCGTGCTGCCGCTGGCCCTGACGGTGCGCGTCGCGCGGGAGGCGCTCCGCGACGCGGGCTTCTCCCCCGACCTGGTCGCGCTGGCCGCCGAGCGCGACGGCGAGGGCATCGCCAAGTCCCTGGCCGTGCGCCCGGAGATCCGCATCATCGACTACACCGGCTCCACCGCCTTCGGCGACTGGCTGGAGGCCAACGCCCGCCAGGCGCAGGTCTTCACGGAGAAGGCCGGGGTGAACACGGTCGTCATCGACTCCACCGACGACTACAAGGGCCTGCTGAGCAACCTCGCCTTCTCGCTGTCCCTCTACAGCGGCCAGATGTGCACCACCCCGCAGAACTTCCTCATCCCGCGCGACGGGATCACCACGGACGCGGGGCCCAAGTCCTACGACGAGGTGGTGGCCGACCTCGCCGCCGCCGTGGACGGCCTGCTGGGTGACGACGCCAGGGCGAACGCCCTGCTGGGCGCGATCGTCAACGACCAGGTCAAGGAGCGCCTCGCCGCCGCCGCGCAGCTCGGCGAAGTCGCCCTCGCCTCACGGGCGGTGACCAATCCCGATTTCCCCGACGCCACGGTGCGCACGCCTGTGATCGTCAAGCTGGACGGCGCCAAGCCGGATTCCGAGGCGGCCTATCTGTCGGAGTGCTTCGGCCCGGTGTCCTTCGCAGTGGCGGTGGACTCGGCGGCGGACGCCGTCGAGCTGCTGCGGCGCACGGTGCGGGAGAAGGGCGCGATGACCGTCGGCGCGTACACCACCTCGCCGGAGGTCGAGCGGCTGGTGGAGACGGCCTGCCTGGAGGAGTGCGCCCAGCTCTCCCTCAATCTCACCGGTGGGGTGTACGTCAACCAGACCGCCGCCTTCTCCGACTTCCACGGTTCCGGCGGCAATCCGGCGGCCAACGCGGTGCTGTGCGACAGCGCGTTCGTCGCCAGCCGCTTCCGCACGGTGGAGGTGCGGCGTCCGGTCTAGGCCGTGCGGGCGGGGCAGTTCTGGCCGCCACGCAGGGTGCCGGTCAGCACCGCTGTCCAGGCCGTGCGGGCGGGGGGGCGGATCCCGCCGCGAGCGGTGGGCGGGCCTCAGCCCAGAGGCCGGTCCGTGCCCGGCCCGCCCCAGTGGAAGAGGGCCATGGCGACGCTCGTCGCGAGGTTGTAGCTGGAGACCTGCGGCCGCATGGGAAGGGCGACCAGCCGGGTCGCCCTCTCCCGCAGGTCGGGCGAGATGCCGTGCCGCTCGGAGCCGAAGGCGATGAGCGCCTCGTCCGGGAAGTCGACGGACCGGATGTCGTCGCCTTCCGGATCCAGCGCGAAGATCGGGCCGGGCGGCAGTTCGGGCAGCGGCAGCCGCTCGACCGCGGTCGCGTAGTGCAGGCCCGCGCCGGCCCGTACGGCGTTGGGGTGCCACGGGTCCATGTCACCGGTCGTGACCACACCCGTCGCGCCGAAGCCCGCGGCGAGGCGGATGACGGCACCGACGTTCCCGAGGTTGCGGGGGTTGTCCAGCACGACGACGGGTGCGAGGCGCGGTGCCCCCGACAGGATGTCGAGGTTCTTCCGGCGGCCCGGCCTGACCGCCAGCGCCGCCACACCCGTGGGGTGGACCCGGGGCAGCAGCTCCCGCAAGCTCCGCGCGGGGATCGCGACGAGCCGCTCGGCGAGCTCCTCGGTGAGATCGTCGGCCAGCTCGGCGGCGAGCGCCAGCGTGGCTTCCCTGTCGGCGCAGACGGCCAGCCGCACGTCCGCACCGAAGCGGAGCGCGTGTTTCAAGGCGTGGAAGCCGTCGAGCAGTACGGCGTCAGGGGCGAGCTCGCCCCACTGTCGTACGGCGGCCACGGCTTCGTCCTCGGTCATGTACTCAGCCTACGGTCCCGCCCCGGGCGGGCCGCCCCCGCTCAGCCGACGAGGCTGCGCGGGCTCTCCTCGTCCTCCCGCTGCGACGGGATCGAGGCCGCGTGCGCGGGCAGCAGCCGGTCGCGGGCCCGCCCGGCGAGGGCGCCGACGCGCCGAAGGAAGGAGGTGGGCAGGAAGACGGCGTCCGCCACGATCATCGCCAGCGAGAAGAAGGGCAGTCCGAGGGTGACGGCGATGCCGAGGTGCTCGCACATCATCACGGCCAGCAGGACGTTCTTGGCCCGCCGGTTCAGCAGGGTGAACGGGAACGCGACCTGCACCGCCACCGTGCCGTAGCTGAGCAGCAGCACGATGACGCTGTTGCCGCCGAGGACGTCGGAAAGCTCGGGCCAGGGCGAGAAGTAGTCGAGGTGCAGCGGGTAGTAGAGCGCCGTGCCGTCCTGCCAGCGTGACCCCTGGATCTTGTACCAGCCGGCCGTGGAGTAGATCAGGCAGACCTCCGCCATGATGACCAGCAGCGCCGCGTTGTGCGCCAGGTTGGCGAACGTGTCCAGGACCGTGCGCGGCTCCCCGGGGGCGTAGCGCCGGACGCACCACCACAGGCCCTGTACGAGCCAGAGCCCCCAGAAGACGGCGGCCCAGCCGAGGCCGGGAAGCGGGCCGTCGGCCGTCCAGGACATCCGGCTGGGGCCGAGGGCCTGCGTGACGGCCAGCGCGAGGCCGCAGACGGCCCACAGCAGGATGCCGGTGACGTCCAGGTCGGCACCTGGACGCGTTCCGCCGGACTGTCCCGTGTCGTCAGCCGCTCCGGTCCGGCGGCGGGCGCGCCGGGCGTCGAGGGACCACACCAGTCCGCAGCGGGTGAGGACGGTGTAGAGGGCCAGCAGGTGAATGACGTTGTCGCCGCCGTCGCCGAGGAAGACGCTGCGGTTCTGGAGCGACAGCACACCGATCATGAACAGCACGGACATGGTCCGCGTCCGCCACCCGAGCATCAGCAGGGCGCTGGACACGATGGCGAGGGCGTAGACGGTCTCGAACCACAGGGTGCCGTCGGACCAGACGAGCGCGGTGAAGGCGTGGTTGTCGGCAGTGAGCCGACGGGCCATGTCCCAGCTCCACGGGCCGTCGGGCCCGTACATCTCATGGCGGTTGGGCCACTCGCGGAGCAGGAAACACAGCCAGGCGAAGGAGATGCCGATCCGGATCACGGCCGTCTGATGGCGGCCGAGCGCGGAGCGGGTGACGCGGTCGATGCCCCGGGCGAGCGGGGCGAGGGGGGCGCTCACCGGTTCTTCGCCTCCGGGAGGTCGGCGGTGGTGACCGGCCACCAGCTGAGCACGCGGTACGCGGGTTTGGTCTCCGCCTTCTCGTCGCTCCAGGGCGGCGGCGCGACGGCGCGGGTCATGGACCGCACCTGTACGCGGTCGACCGGCCGTCCGTCGCGCTCGCTGCCGAGCCGGAGCAGGACGATGCGCCGTATGTACTGCTCGGAAAGGTTTCCGCGCAGGCCGTTGGGCTGCTCGCGGGCGTCGTGCGTGCTCACGTAGAAGTCCCAGGCGCGCCGCACCTCGTTCTGCTGGGTGTGGCTCGGGAAGAGGTTGTGATGTATCTCGGCACCGTCCTGGGCGGAGAGGTCGATCCACGGGGTGAGCACCGACCGGCCGTCCTGGCCGCGCAGCTCGGCGCGGGCCTGGACGGCGATGTTCTGCTGGAGGGGGTTGGGAGCGAAGAGCTTCCAGTTCTGCTCGAACTCCGGGTAGATGTAGTCGCCAATGGCCGCCGCGTGCTGCTTACTGACCGCGTTCGGCGGTGCCACGTGCAGGAACACCATCGCCAGATGCACCGCGGTGGCCACCGTCACGACGGCGACGCCGAGGGCGACGGCGACGCGCGCGGGCAGGGACAGCCCCGCGACGGAGCCGGCCCGCTCGTCGTGCTCGTCATCCGTCTCCATGTCCCGCCCCGATCCTGCGTGCTGCCTGTATTCGTGCACCCGAACCGTACCCAGGACGTCCCACGGGGCCCAGCGCGCAGGGGTTATCCACAGGCTTGACACCTCACGATCCGGCAGCCCACCATTGAACCGAACGATCGGTCGGTCGGGAGCTCAGGGAAGGCAGGGGGCATGCCATGACGACGACGGCGCCGGACGCACGGACCTACGAGGCGGTCTTCGACGCCGCGGTGGCAGCCGACGAGCGCATCGAGCCACGCGACTGGATGCCCGACGCCTATCGCGCCTCGCTCGTCCGCCAGATAGCGCAGCATGCCCATTCGGAGATCATCGGCATGCAGCCCGAGGCCAACTGGATCACTCGCGCGCCCTCGCTGCGCCGCAAGGCCATCCTGATGGCCAAGGTGCAGGACGAGGCGGGCCACGGCCTCTATCTCTACAGCGCCGCCGAGACCCTGGGCACCGGGCGCGACGAGCTGCTCGACAAGCTGCACTCCGGTCGCCAGAAGTATTCGTCGATCTTCAACTACCCCACGCTGACCTGGGCGGACGTGGGCGCCATCGGCTGGCTCGTGGACGGCGCGGCCATCACCAACCAGGTCCCGCTGTGCCGCTGCTCCTACGGGCCCTACGCCCGCGCCATGGTCCGCATCTGCAAGGAGGAGTCCTTCCACCAGCGCCAGGGCTACGAGCTGCTGCTGGCCCTCAGCCGCGGCACCGAGGCCCAGCACGCCATGGCCCAGGACGCGGTGGCCCGCTGGTGGTGGCCGTCCCTGATGATGTTCGGCCCCCCGGACGACGAATCCGCCCATTCGGCCCAGTCCATGGCCTGGAAGATCAAGCGCCATTCGAACGACGAGCTGCGCCAGCGGTTCGTGGACATCTGCGTCCCCCAGGCCGAATCGCTCGGCCTGGCCCTCCCCGACCCGGACCTGCGGTGGAACGAGGAGCGTGGCCACCACGACTTCGGCGCCATCGACTGGGACGAGTTCCACGAGGTGCTGCGCGGCAACGGCCCGTGCAACGAACAGCGGATCAGCCGGCGCAAGCAGGCACACGAGGAAGGCGCGTGGGTGCGCGAGGCCGCCGCCGCCCATGCCCGCAAGCACGGCGGCACACCAGGGGAGGCAGGGGCATGACGAGCGCTGACTGGCCACTGTGGGAGGTGT
This sequence comes from Streptomyces sp. NPDC051173, assembly GCF_040689515.1. Lineage (NCBI taxonomy): Bacteria > Bacillati > Actinomycetota > Actinomycetes > Kitasatosporales > Streptomycetaceae > Streptomyces > Streptomyces sp. NPDC051173. The sequence goes on along the minus strand of NZ_JBFBBD010000001.1, from coordinate 174,107 downwards.
TCGTGCGCAGCAGGCGCGGGCTGTCGCACACCCACGCCGGAAGCCTGCACGCACCGGACGCGGCGATGGCGCTGCGCAATGCTCGGGATCTCTACACCCGGCGCTCCGAAGGCGTCTCCATCTGGGTCGTGCCCTCCGCCGGGATCACCGCCTCCTCGCCGGACGAGAAGGACCCCTTCTTCGAACCGGCCGCGGACAAGCCCTACCGCCACCCGACCTTCTACGACATCCCGGAGGGGGTGCGGCACCTGTGAAGCCCCCGCCCCCGGGCGCCTCCCCGCAGGCCCCCGGCCCTGTCCCCGCCGACCCCGGCGTGCCCCTCGGCGCGGCGCTGGCGCTCGGTGACGACGCCCTCGTGCTGTCCCACCGGCTGGGGGAGTGGGCCGGCCGCGCGCCCGTCCTGGAGGAAGAGGTCGCCCTCGCCAATATCGCGCTGGACCTGCTCGGCCAGGCCCGCTTCCTCCTCTCTCTCGTCGGCGACGAGGACGAGCTGGCCTATCTCCGGGAGGAGCGCGCCTTCCGCAATGTCCAGCTGGTCGAGCAGCCCAACGGCGACTTCGCCCACACCATCGCCCGCCAGCTGTACTTCTCCACCTACCAGGAGCTGCTGTACGGGCAACTGACCGCCGGGGAAAGCCCCTTCGCACCCCTGGCGGGGAAGGCGGTCAAGGAGGTCGCCTACCACCGGGACCACGCCGAGCAGTGGACGCTGCGGCTCGGCGACGGCACAGCGGAGAGCCACCGGCGGATGCAGGCCGCGATCGACGCGCTGTGGCGGTACACGGGGGAGCTGTTCGACCCGTTCGACGGTCTCGACATCGACGTGTCCGCCCTGCGGGACGGCTGGCTGGCACTGGTGACCAGGACTCTCGGGCAGGCCACCCTGACACTCCCCACCGGCCCGCAGTCCGGCGCCTGGACGGCCGGAGCAGGCCGACAGGGCCTCCACACCGAGCCGTTCGGACGGATGCTCGCGGAGATGCAGCATCTGAACCGCAGCCACCCGGGGGCGACATGGTGACCGTACCGACCCCCCTGAACGCTCGGGCAACGGCCTCGTCGACTCCTCGTCCACCGGGCCGAGGTTCGGATCCGGGTCCAGGTCCAGGTCCGGGGCGAAAGACGCCCGCCCGCGATCCGGCCACTCAGGACGCCTCCACCCCTGGTGCCGCCGCCCCGGACCGCACCACGCTGGAACAGCACCTCCTGGAGCTGGCCGGTGCCGTGCCCGATCCGGAGCTGCCCGTGCTGACGCTGGCCGAGCTGGGCGTGCTGCGCGGCCTGCATCTGACCGGTCCCGGACGGGTGGAGGTGGAGCTGACGCCCACCTACACCGGCTGCCCGGCGATCGAGGCGATGTCCGCGGACATAGAGCGGGTGCTGCACGACCAGGGCATACCCGAGGTCGAGGTACGCAAGGTCCTCGCACCGGCTTGGTCCACGGACGACATCACGGCCGAAGGACGCCGCAAGCTCGCCGAGTTCGGCGTGGCGCCGCCGCGGAGCACGGGCCCGGAAGGGCCGGTCCCGGTGACGCTCGGCATCCGCTGCCCGCACTGCGGGTCCACGGACACCACGCTGCTGAGCCGCTTCTCGTCGACCGCCTGCAAGGCCCTGCGGCGCTGCGAGGCATGTCGCGAACCGTTCGATCACTTCAAGGAGTTGTAGATGCCAGCAGCGGCCCGCCACGGCGCCTTCCACCCCTTGCGAGTGACGGCCGTCGACCCGCTCACGGACGACTCGGTCGCCCTGACCTTCGCCGTGCCTCCGGAGCTGCGGGACGTCTATCGCTACGCGGCAGGTCAGCACATCACCCTCCGCAGGAACACGGAGGACGGCGAGGCCCGGCGCACCTACTCCCTCTGCGGCCCCGCCCCGGCACCGGGCACCGGCGAGGTGGCCGAACTGCGGGTCGGGGTGCGGCTGGTGGACGGCGGGGTGTTCTCCACGTACGCGCTGAAGGAGCTGGCCGCAGGGGACACGGTGGAGGTGATGGCACCGGCCGGACGGTTCGTGCTGGAGCCCCGCCCCGGGCACTTCGCCGCGATCGTCGGCGGCAGCGGGATCACCCCCGTCCTGTCCATCGCCTCGACCCTGCTCGCACGGGAGCCCGACGCCCGGTTCTGCCTGATACGCAGCGACCGGACCACCGCATCCGCGATGTTCCTGGAGGAGGTCGCCGACTTCAAGGACCGCTGGCCCGACCGCTTCCAGCTGGTGCACGTCCTCTCCCGCGAGGAGCAGCAGGCGGGGCTCCCCTCCGGGCGGCTGGACGAGGAGCGGCTGACCCGGTTGCTGCCCGCGCTGCTCCCGGTGGAGGAGATGGACGGCTGGTTCCTGTGCGGCCCGCACGGTCTGGTGCGGGAAGCCGAGCGGGCGCTGCGCGCCCTGGGAGTCGGCCGTGACCGTGTCCACCAGGAGATATTCCACGTCGACACCGCCTCGGACGCGGCCTCGGCCGGCTCCCCCGGCGCCGCCCCCGCCCCGGCGCACAGCACCGTGACCGCGACGCTGGACGGGCGCAGTGGCAGCTGGCCGGTGCGGGAGGGCGAGCCGCTGCTGGACGCGGTGCTGCGCAGCCGTGCCGACGCCCCGTACGCCTGCAAGGGCGGGGTGTGCGGGACCTGCCGGGCCTTCCTGGTCAGGGGTGAAGTGCGGATGGACCGGAATTTCGCGCTGGAGCCGGAGGAGCTGGCGGCCGGATATGTGCTGGCCTGCCAGTCGCATCCGGTCACGGAGGAGGTGGAGCTGGACTTCGACCGCTGAGTGGGAGCGTGGAGTGGAGCGGTCGGTGCCGACGTGATGGCGCCCGGGCAGCCGCAGCGCACGCGGGCCCACGCCCCGGACGGCGACCGCGATCGCTACAGCTACCGCCGAACACGTCCACGTGTTCCCAATTCCTGCAACCTGTTCTACCTTGACGCTCCATCAGTTCCTGGCGTCAGTGGCAGCAACGGCAGTGCCGGTGTGCGGGAGGACGGACAGTGGACTTCACCTTCACCGAGGAACAGCAGGCCGCCGAGGAAGCGGCCAGGGCGGTCTTCTCCGGGGTTTCCCCCGACGGCGTGCCCAGCCCGGCCCTGACCAGGGGCGCGGTGGCCGAGGACTTCGACCGGCCCCTGTGGGCGACGCTCGCGGGCGCCGACCTGCTGAGCCTGCTCATCGCTCCCGAGCACGGCGGCGCGGGACTCGGGCCCCTCGCGCTGTGCCTGGTGCTGCGCGAGGCCGGGCAGGTCCTGGCCCGCGTGCCACTGCTGGAGACCAGCGCGGCAGCCGCCGTGCTGAGCAGCCATGGCGGGCCGGCCGTCGGCAAGTCATTGCCTCAGGTGGGGCGGGGCGAGCTCGTCATCACCACCGCGGCCAGCGGCCGCACCGGTCATGACCCGGCCGAACTCGCCGTCACCGCACGCGAGGTGGACGCTTCCGGCGCAGCAGGCACTCGCTGGGTGCTCGACGGGACGCAGACGGCCGTGCCCTGGGCCCGGAGCGCGGACCGCGTCCTGCTGCCCGCTCGTACGGAGAAGGGGCACACCGTGCTCGCGCTCGTCCCGCCCGACCGTCCCGGGGTCACGCTGGCCGACCAGGTCTCCACCAACGGCGAGCGGTACGCGGAAGTGGGTCTCGACTCCGTGCGGGCCGGTGACGACGAGTTGATCACCGCCGAGGGGGCGTGGGAGCGGCTACGGCGGCTGCTCACCGTCGGCACGAGTGCGCTCGCGCTCGGGGTGGGTACGGCGGTGGCCCGCATGACCAGTGCGTACGCCACGAAGCGCGAGCAGTTCGGCCACCCGATCGCCACGTTCCAGGCCGTCGCCGTGCAGGCCGCAGACCGCTACATCGACCTGCGCGCGATGGAGGCCACCCTCTGGCAGGCGGCCTGGCGCCTGGAGTCGGGAGCCGCCGGGGAACTGCCGGTCGACGCGGACATCGCCGTCGCGAAGATCTGGGCCTCCGAGGGCGTGCGCCGCGTCGTCCAGACCGCACAGCACCTGCACGGCGGCTTCGGCGCGGACACCGGCTATGCCCTGCACCGATATCACGCGTGGGCCAAGCAGTTGGAGCTCTCGCTCGGCCCCGCGGCGGCCCACGAGGAGGCCCTCGGCGACCTGCTGGCCACCTGCCCGACGGACTGACCACGGCCGGGGCCTAGGCCGGGCCCCGTCGAGCGGAGCCCTCGGGCGACCGGAGCCAGGCCGTGTCCGGCGGATCTTTGTCAGTCTGCGGGCCCGTTGCCGCCTGCGGCGGGAACGCCCTTCGGGCGTGTCCTCAAGCGCCGGACAGGCTGAATTGCGCGCCCACATCAACCACATCCAGCCCGTTGGGGGCACCTCCCAGCGGTAGCTGGGGGAGATTGAGGACACCGCCGCGCAGCGGTGGTGCGCAGACGGCGCCACCCGCAGCACCGACCACAAGGTCCGCCGGACACGGCCTAACGCTCCGCCGGAAGCCGAGCGCGTCGCCCGCGGGCACACCGTGGCTGGTCACGCCCGCGCGGCGGAGCCGCGCGGCGTCACGGTCCCGCGCCCTTCGGGCGCGGCCGAACCGCACGGGACTTCGCCGAGCCCGCTCAGATCACGGCGCCGGGCGCGCCGGCGCCGTCGACGACCGGGCGGCCCGCGGCTTCCCAGACCTGCATGCCGCCGTCGACGTTCGCCGCGTCCAGGCCCTGCTGGACGAGGTAGGCGGTGACCTGGGCGGAGCGTCCGCCCGAGCGGCAGATGACGTTGATCCTGGCGCCGTCGGGGGCCTTCTCCGTCAACTCGCCGAAGCGGGCGACGAAGTCGCTCATCGGGATGTGGAGCGCGCCCTCGGCGTGCCCCGCCGCCCACTCGTCGTCCTCACGGACGTCCAGCAGGAAGTCTTCGGGCGCGAGAGCGTCGACGCCGACCGTGGGTACCCCAGAACCGAAATGCATGTCCCCGACGCTACCCGACCAGTGAGGCCAGCTGGGCCCTGCGCTCGGCGACCTGGGCGACGAGGCCCTCGGCGATCTCCTCCAGCAGCTGGTCCGGGTCGTCGGCCGCCATCTTGATCATCGAGCCGATCGCGGAGCCCTCCAGCTCGGCGGCCACCGCCGCCAGCATCTCCTTGCGCCGGGCCAGCCACTCCAGGCGGGCGTAGAGCTCCTCGGCGGGGCTCGGCCGCGGCTCCTCGGGGGCGGGGCCCGCGGCCCATTCCTCGGCCAGTTCCCGCAGCAGGGCCTCGGCCCCGTCCGCGTAAGCGGCGTTGACCCGCACGATGAACGCCTCGCGCCGTACGCGCTCCGCCTCGTCCTGTGCCAGGTCCGGGTGGGCCTTGCGGACGAGCTCGCGGAAGACCCGCCGGGCCTCGTCGCTCGGGCGCACCCGCTCCGGAGGCCGTACGGGCCGCTCCGTGAGCATCGCCGACGCCTCGGGCGACAGGCCCTCCGAGTCCATCCAGCCGCCGAGCAGCTCCTCCACTCCCGGCAGCGGCTGCACGAGGGCGCGTGCCTCGCGGGCCCGCCGGAGGTCCTCGGCGTCGCCGCTGCGGGCCGCCAGGGCCTCCGCGATCTGCGCGTCCAGCTCGTCGAGCTGTGCATACACGGGGCCGAGCCGCTGGTGGTGCAGCCGGGAGAAGTTCTCCACTTCCACCCGGAAGGTCTCCACCGCGATCTCGAACTCGATCAGCGCTTGTTCCGCGGCGCGGACGGCTTGGGCCAGGCGCTGGGTGCCCGGCTCCTCGGCGTGGAGATTCTCGGCTTCCGGATTCATCACCCGCCCAGCGTACGAGTTCCCACGCCCTCCGGGCCCCCGAGCCCCACCGGCCCCTCCGTCCTCAGCCGCCGGACCGGGCTCGGACCGCCGTCGGACGGGCGCGAAAGCCCGCCGCACGCGCCCTCGAAACCCCGGACGTGTCCGGACACACACCACGCCCCCGCGGCTACACCCCCATCTCGGCCGCCACCCGGCCGCTCCGCACCGCCGCCACGAGCTCCGCGTGGTCCGCCTCCGTGCGGTCCGCGTAGGCCACCGCGAAATCGGCCAGCGCCTCGTCCAGCTCGGGCGCCTTGCCGCAGTAGCCCGCTATGAGCCGGGGGTCCGCAGTGTGCGCGTGGGCCCGCGCGAGGAGCGCGCCCGTCATCCGGCCGTAGTCGTCGAGCTCACCGGGGGCGAGGGCGGCCGGGTCGACGCTGCCCTTGCGGTTGCGGAACTGCCGCACCTGATACGGCCTGCCGTCGGCAGTCGCCCACCCGAGCAGCACATCGCTGACCACCTGCATCCGCTTCTGCCCCAGCACCACCCGGCGGCCCTCGTGCCCCGCCGGGGGACGGCCGGGCGCGAAGCCGGCCTTCTTCGCGTACGGCAGCAGCGCCGAGGGCCGTGCCTCTTTGACCTGGAGCACGAGCGGCTCGCCGCGGTGGTCGAGCAGCAGCACCACGTAGGAGCGCAGCCCCACGCTCCCCGTGCCCACCACGCGGAACGCCACGTCCTGCACCTCGTAGCGCGCGAGCAACGGCAGCAGTTCCTCCGGCAGGGTGCCCAGATAGTCGCCCAGCGACAGGGCGACCGCCGCCGCCTCACCGGCCGGCACCCGGCTCAGCACGGGCGGGGCGTCCACGAAGCGCAGGCCCCCGCCCTCGGCCTTCTCGGTCGACTTCGCCGCGAAGCGGGCACTGGTGTTCCGCCGGGCCTTCGCCGCGACCCGCTCCAGCGTGCCCAGCAGCGCCCGCGCGTCGGCGTGCGCGACGAGCTCCTCGTCGGCGATGGCGTTCCAGGCGTCGGCGGCGGGCAGCTTGGCGAGCAGCCGCATCGTGTGCCGGTAGGCGCCCGCGGCGTCGCGCGCGGCGGCCCGGCAGGTGTCCTCGTCGGCGCCCGCCTCCCGCCCGGCCAGCACCAGGGAGGTGGCGAGGCGCTTGACGTCCCACTCCCACGGCCCGTGCAGGGTCTCGTCGAAGTCGTTGAGGTCGATGACGAGTCCACCGCGCGCGTCGCCGTAGAGACCGAAGTTGGCCGCGTGGGCGTCGCCGCAGATCTGCGCGCCGACACCCGTCACGGACGTACGCGCCATGTCGTGCCCCATCAGCCCGGCCGAGCCGCGCAGGAAGGCGAAAGGCGAGGCGGCCATCCGGCCGACCCGTATCGGCGTGAGCTCGGGAAGCCGGCCGGCGTTCGACGCCTCGACCGTCTCCACGGCCCCGGGGCGCCCCGCCTCGGCGGCCCACCCGGCGTGCGAGGACCTGGGCACACGCGCCCGCAGCGCCTTGCCCTCGGCCTTCGGCGAGCCCGGCTTCCCGGCTCCGCCCGCCCCCGCGAATCCTGGTACGTACGGCAGTCGCGACACAGCGCGCCCCTCCCCCTCGACGCCCAACTACCCAGAATCTACCGGCCCCCACTGACAACGGCCGGGCCCGACCGGGGCCGCACGTTCCTCAGCTGAACGCCTTCGGGCACTGCGCGCTGCTCTCCGGAAGGTGTTTCCCGGCCCACCGCCCCAGCTCCTTGAGCGCGGGTTCCAGCGCCGCGCCCGCCTCCGTCAGCCGGTACGCGACGCGCAGCGGCGGACCCGCGTGCACCTCCCGTACGAGCAGCCCGGCCGCGGCGAGCTGGGTGAGCCGGTCCGACAGCATGCGCTCGCTGATCCCCGGGATCGCCCGCCGCAGGTCGGCGAAGTGGACCGGGCCCTGCAGGAGGGTGGCGACGATCAGCCCCGTCCAGCGCTTGCCGAACAGCTCGAAGACCCGCGTCATGCCCTCGTCGACGCTCTTGCACGCCTGCTCACCACGGTCCGCCATGCGTCCAGGGTACTGCGTTCCCCATCGCTGCTATAGAAAAGTAAGTCCCTGTGTTATTAATAGTTGCATACGGAACTACACCCCCGTAGTCCCGTCCCGTCGGCGTCACGCCCGTCATCAGGAGAAACCCATGGCCACGCTGCTGCACCTCGACTCCTCCGCCCTCCCGCAGGGCTCCCACTCCCGCGATGTCACCGCCGCCTTCCGCAAGGCATGGGAGGAGCAGCACCCCGACGGCACGGTCATCTACCGCGACCTCTCCGCGAACCCGCTGCCGCACATCACCGCCGACGGCGTGCAGGCCCTCTTCGCCGCCCCGGAGGCGCGCACGGAGGAGCAGGCGGCCGCCTTCGCGCTGCGCACCGAACTGGCCGAGGAGCTGGAGCGCGCCGACGCCGTGCTGATCGGCGCCCCCATGTACAACTTCTCGATCCCCTCCAGCCTCAAGGCGTGGCTGGACCAGGTGATCATCATGGGCCGCACGGCCGGCGTGGAGACGCCCTCGGCCGCCGGTACGCCGACGACCGTCGTCGCCTCCCGCGGCGGTTCCTACGCGCCGGGCACCCCGCGCGAGGACGCCGAGTTCGTGACGACCTACCTGGCCAAGGTCCTGGGCGACATGCTCGGCCTGGACGTCGACTTCATCGTCCCCGAGCTGACCCTGGCCCGCTCCGTGCCCGCGATGGCCGCGCTCGTCGACAAGGCCGACGCCTCCCGCGCCCAGGCGCACGAGGACGCCGCCGCCAAGGGCAAGGAGATGGCCGCGCGCTTCGCGGCCTGACACCCGGGGCATATGCCGGGAGCCCCCGGACGGCCCGCCCCGACAACATCTGGCCGAAATCGACCGTTCGCCGCGTCATGCCTGGTCATGAGTGACCAGGCAGACCGAATCCCACCGCACTGACGGAATCTTTAGCCGAATCCAGGCTTTTAGCTAAGCCTAAAGGTGGCATTCTCTTCTGCAGAGGACTTCATGAGCCGCCGACGGCGGCCGAAGTGGCCGTCGGCACCACGGTCGACGCCGCGATTCTGGGGGGTAGCCATGGCCTGGCGCCACGGTACGGAGCGCAGCCGTCATGCCGATCTAGCGGGGGCCCGCGCGGCACGGCACGCCACAGCCTCACTCGCGGGTCTCGTCGCGGAACGGGGCATGTCCCGCAAGGAGTTGGCCGACCGGATGGGCGTCTCGCCCGGCAGGGTCAGCCAAATCCTCTCGGGCGACGAGAATCTGACGCTCCGTTCACTGGCGGCCGTCGCCGAAGCCCTGGACGTGAGCGTGGAGATCTCGTTCTGTGAGCAGCCCGCCGCCGAGCACCGAGAGCCGCTGGAGACCGTACGACCGGAGACCGCGGACCGGCTGCGCCCCTTAACTCCGTCCCACCACTGAACCGCACACCTCGTGCCGCAGAGCGAACAGCAGCTTGTCGTCGCTGCGCTTGCCGTACGCGTGTGCCAGATCGAGCAGATACGTGCAGAGGTGCTCGGCCTCGCCGAACGCCCTTCGCGCCTGCCGGATCTCCTCCCGCGTGCGTTCACGCCCCTGCTGCTCGCACAGCTTCTCGATCTTCGTCTCGATGGTGATCCACTTCTGGGCCGCGGTCCGCACGTCCCGATGGCGCTCGCAGATCTCCCGCTTGAGGTGGGTGCGCCCCCTGGCCGTACGCCCCGGGATGTCCACCCGTGTCATCAGATGCACCCTGACCCGGTCCGCGAAGGCGTCGAGGTCCCAGCCGTCGGGAAGGCCGGCCACCATCGCGTGACACCACTCCGCGCGGTCCGTCCGCAGGCGCAGGGCCAGGCTGTTGAGCAGCAGCGAGTCCCCGAGGGTCACGATCGCCATCAGCGGGTGCTCACCGGATTCCCCCGCCTTGCGCTTGGGCACCAGCCCCAGACCGGCCACGGCGCCCACCGCCGCCGGCGGCACGCTCGACGCGTGCGGCAGCAGCAGTCCACTGGCCAGGGCCGCCATGCCGGAGGTCCAGATCAGCACGGCGAGCGCCGCGGCGGCCGACCGCGCGGTCCCCAGCAGCCGCCCCTCCTCACGGAAGCGCCAGACCAGACACACCCAGGTCACAGGCGCGCAGACAACGGCGGGCAGCACCCACTCCGACAGCACGGACGACTGGCCCCACGCCACAGCGTCCCCCATTCCGGTTGCAGACGAGGCTCCCCGCGACACCGGACTCGACGCTCTTCACACAGAGCCCCAGCGCGATTACGGAATGATGTTCCCACTGCCGCCGCTACCGTGTGCAGCGATTCCGGCCAAGACTTCGCTCAGGACCCCGCAAATCCAGCCATGGTTCGAACAAGAGCTGGACAAGAGCGGGACAAAGCAAAACGGACCCCTCCGTGTGACTTACGTCACTTCGGAGAGGTCCGTTTCGATACCTCATGGTGCGCGAGGGGGGAGTTGAACCCCCACGCCCTTTCGGGCACTGGAACCTGAATCCAGCGCGTCTGCCTATTCCGCCACCCGCGCATGGGTGTTGTCTTCAGTCCTCCCGCACCGTCCCCGGACTTTTCGTCCGCTTCTTGTGCGTTCGCCTTCCGACATCGAGAACATTAGCACGCTGTGGCGGGTGTCTTCACACTCGTTCCTGGTGGGCGGGCGGGGCGGTCCCGGAGCGGTACGGAGCGGCGCAGAGCGGTGTCGGACCCCTCGTGACCTGCCCCGGACACGGAGCGTCCGCGGAGGGGAGCAGCGGGACGGAACCGGAGGCCGCCGGCCCCGCCGGAAGGTCATCCGGAAGGCCATCCCGACCCCGCCGGACCGGCGGGACCGCGGGCACCCCACCGGTTGCGGGACACTGGCTCGCAGCCGCCTCTACGATCCCTAGTGAAGGCGGCACCGGGACACCGGGTGAAGGCGACACTCGTCACTCCTGGCGCCGAAGGGGAACCAGCCGTTTTCCCGACGCGTGGATACGATCAGTAAGCAGTATCAGGAACGACACTGAGCATCAGGAACGTCACTGAGGGAAGGAGGTGCCCCGTGGGAGTACTGAAGCGCTTCGAGCAGCGACTCGAGGGTCTCGTGAACGGCACCTTCGCCAAGGTGTTCAAGTCCGAGGTGCAGCCGGTGGAGATCGCGGGCGCGCTCCAGCGCGAGTGCGACAACAACGCCACCATCTGGAACCGCGACCGCACCGTCGTCCCCAACGACTTCATCGTGGAGCTGAGCGCTCCGGACTTCGAGCGCCTCAGCCCGTACTCCGGCCAGCTGGGCGACGAGCTCTCCGGCATGGTCCGCGACTACGCCAAGCAGCAGCGCTACACCTTCATGGGGACCATCAAGGTCCACCTGGAGAAGGCCGACGACCTCGACACCGGGCTGTACCGGGTGCGCAGTCGCACCCTCGCCGCCAGTGAGTCGCAGGACCCGCAGGCCCAGCGCCCGGCCGCGCCCCGCCCCGGCGGCGGCAGCGGTCCCGTCACCCACGGTGCCGGCCATCCGGCGCCGCCCTCGGGGCTGCCGCCCATGCCCGCGGGCCCGCCGCCCGGCGGTGCCGGACGGGCACCGCGCAGCGCCGGACCCGGCCCCACGGCCGCTCCGGCGTCCGGTGGCCAGACCCGGCGCTGGATCGAGATCAACGGCACGCGGCACCAGATCTCACGCCCCACCCTCGTGCTGGGCCGCAGTACCGAAGCGGACGTACGGATCGACGACCCCGGCGTCTCCCGCCGGCACTGCGAGATCCGGGTCGGCACCCCCGCGACGATCCAGGATCTGGGGTCGACCAACGGCATCGTGGTGGACGGACAACACACCACGCGCGCTACGCTCCGCGACGGCTCACGCATCGTCGTGGGCAGCACCACCATCGTTTATCGGCAAGCCGAAGGGTGAAGCGGGGGCAATGTCAGAGCTGACCCTCACGGTCATGCGGTTGGGTTTCCTCGCCGTCTTGTGGCTGTTCGTCATCGTGGCCGTCCAGGTCATCCGCAGTGACCTCTTCGGCACGCGGGTCACCCAGCGCGGCTCCCGCCGCGGCGGCTCGGAGCGGCAGACGCAGCGCGCGCAGCAGCAGACCGCACCGCCGCAGCAGCGCCAACAGCAGCAGGGCGGCGGCCGGCGTGCCGACCGCGGCCGCCGCGGCGCGCCCACCAAGCTCGTGGTCTCCGAAGGCTCCCTGACCGGCACCACGGTGGCCCTCCAGGGCCAGACCATCTCGCTCGGCCGCGCCCACGACTCCACGATCGTGCTGGACGACGACTACGCCTCCAGCAGGCATGCCAGGATCTATCCGGACCGCGACGGCCAGTGGATCGTCGAGGACCTCGGTTCGACCAACGGCACCTATCTCGACCGGACCAGACTGACCACCCCGACCCCGATCCCGCTCGGCGCGCCGATCCGTATCGGCAAGACCGTCATCGAGCTGCGGAAGTAGTAGGACCATGACGACCGGAGGGTGGGCAGCGTGTCTGGGAAGGGGCTGTACCCGGAGCCGACGGGCGAGGTGCGCATGAGTCTGTCACTGCGTTTCGCCGCCGGATCGCACAAGGGCATGATCCGGGAGGGCAACGAGGACTCCGGTTACGCCGGCCCCCGCCTGCTCGCCATCGCCGACGGCATGGGCGGCCAGGCCGCCGGCGAGGTCGCCTCCTCCGAGGTGATCTCCACCCTGGTCACGCTCGACGACGACGTCCCGGGCTCCGACATCCTCACCTCCCTCGGCACGGCCGTGCAGCGCGCCAACGACCAGCTCCGGCTCATGGTCGAGGAGGACCCGCAGCTGGAGGGCATGGGCACCACGCTCACCGCCCTGCTGTGGACCGGGCAGCGGCTCGGCCTCGTCCACGTCGGCGACTCCCGCGCGTACCTCCTGCGCGACGGCGTGCTCACCCAGATCACCCAGGACCACACCTGGGTGCAGCGCCTCGTCGACGAGGGCCGGATCACCGAGGAAGAGGCCACCACCCACCCGCAGCGCTCCCTGCTGATGCGCGCGCTGGGCAGCGGCGACCACGTGGAGCCCGACCTCTCCGTCCGGGAGGTCCGGGCCGGGGACCGCTATCTCATCTGCTCCGACGGTCTGTCCGGCGTCGTCAGCCACCAGACGATGGAGGAGACGCTCGCCACCTACCAGGGCCCGCACGAGACCATCCAGGATCTGATCCAGCTCGCGCTGCGCGGCGGCGGCCCCGACAACATCACCTGCATCGTCGCCGACGTCCTCGACGTCGACGGCGGCGACACCATGGCCGGCCAGCTCAACGACACCCCGGTGATCGTCGGCGCGGTGGCCGAGAACCAGCTCCAGCCGGGCGACGACGGTGCCCTGCACACCCCGGCCGGCCGGGCCGCCGAGCACGCCCGCGCCAACCGTCCCGTGCCTCCGCAGGGCGGCGGCTTCGGCCCGCCCGGCAGCGGCGACACGGACATGGGCGGGACGCCCGAAGGCTCCTTCGGCGCCTTCATGGACGAGGAGTACGTCAAGCCCGTCCGCCGCGGCAGGTGGATCAAGCGGTCCCTCATCGTGGCGGTGGTGCTCAGCGTCGTCGCCGGCGGCCTCTACGGCGGCTACGGCTGGACCCAGACGCAGTACTTCGTGGGTGCCAAGGACAACGACCACGTGGCCGTCTACCAGGGCATCAACCAGAAGCTGGCCTGGGTCAGCCTGAGCAAGCTCTATCAGGACCACCCCGAGATCGAACTCAAGTACCTCCCGGTCGACCAGCGTGGCCGCGTCCAGGACACCATCGCGCTCGACGGCCGCGACAAGGCCGTGCAGAAGGTCAAGGACCTCGGCCTGCTCGCCGGCGCGTGCAAGAAGGAGGACGAGCGGCACAAGGCCGAGGAGCAGGCGCGGGAGAAGGAGAAGCAGAGCGGCGAGCGGGCCGGCGGCGCGGTGGGCGACACCGCCAAGGACCCGAAGGCCGACGCCAAGCCGGGCTCCCGGACCGCCCCCACGGCGTCGCCCACGCCCGCCCCTGGCCCCACCCTCAGCGAGGAAGAGCAGAAGTTGGTCCCGCAGTGCAGCACTCAGCAGTGAAGCCGTAGGGGGCCATCCAACTCATGTCAGCCATGTCATCCATGCCGGGTATCAGCAACACCACCACGATCAGCACGGTCGGCCCGCCCAGCAGACGCAACACCGAACTGGCGCTGCTCGCCTTCGCGGTGATCATCCCCTGCTTCGCGTACGCCAACGTGGGCCTCGCCCTCAGCGGTGAGATGCCCTCGGGCATGCTCGGCTACGGCCTGGGCCTCGGCCTGCTCGCCGGCGTCGGCCACCTCGTCATCCGCAAGTTCGCCAAGTACGCGGACCCGCTGCTGCTGCCGATGGCCACGCTGCTCAACGGGCTCGGCCTCGTCCTGATCTGGCGGCTGGACCAGTCGCCGCGGCTGGCCAACCTCGCCAAGAACCAGGGCTTCAAGTACGTCGCGTCGGCGCCCAACCAGCTGATGTACTCGGCGCTGGGCATCGGGCTCTTCGTCGCCGTGGTGATCTTCCTGAAGGACCACCGCATCCTCCAGCGCTACACCTACATCTCGATGGCGGCCGCGCTGGCCCTGCTGATCGCCCCGGTCTTCTTCCCGGCGAAGTTCGGCGCGCGCATCTGGATCACCCTGCCGGGCCTGGGCTCGATCCAGCCGGGCGAGTTCGCGAAGATCATCCTGGCGATCTTCTTCGCGGGCTATCTGATGGTGAAGCGCGACGCCCTGGCCCTGGCCAGCCGCCGCTTCATGGGGATCTATCTGCCGCGCGGCCGCGACCTCGGTCCGATCCTGGCCGTCTGGGCGTTCAGCATCCTCATCCTCGTCTTCGAGACCGACCTCGGCACCTCGCTGCTGTTCTTCGGCATGTTCGTCGTGATGCTCTACGTCGCGACCGAGCGCACCAGCTGGATCGTCTTCGGCCTGCTGATGTCCGCGGCCGGTGCCGTCGGCGTCGCCACCTTCGAGCCGCACGTCCAGGCCCGTGTGAACGCCTGGCTGGACCCGTTCGGCGGCTGGGGCAAGTCCGCGGCCAGCGAGCAGATCTCGCAGGCGCTGATGGCCTTCGGCTCCGGTGGCGTCTTCGGCTCGGGCTGGGGCCAGGGCTACTCCGACCTCATCGGCTTCGCCGCCAACTCCGACTTCATCCTCGGCACCGTCGGCGAGGAGCTCGGCCTGGCCGGCACCATGGCGATCCTGATGATCTACGCGGTCATCGTCGAACGCGGTGTGCGCACGGCCCTGGCCGCGCGTGACCCCTTCGGCAAGCTGCTCGCGTGCGGCCTGTCGGCGGCCTTCGGCATCCAGGTCTTCGTCGTCGCGGGCGGCGTCATGGGCCTCATCCCGCTGACCGGTATGACCCTGCCGTTCATGGCAGCCGGCGGCTCCTCCGTCATCGCCAACTGGGCCCTGATCGCCATCCTCATCAAGATCAGCGACACCGCGCGCCGCCCCGCGCCGGCGCCCGCTCCCTCCCCCGACGCCGAGATGACCCAGGTGGTCCGACCGTGAACAAGCCCGTGCGCCGGATCGCGATCTTCTGCGGGCTGCTCGTGCTGGCCCTGCTGCTGCGCGACAACTGGCTCCAGTTCGTCCAGGCGGACGAGCTCAAGACCAACAAGCACAACCACCGGGTCGCGATCGCCCGTTACAGCCAGCCGCGCGGCAACATCATCGTCGACGGCCAGGAAGTGACCGGCTCGGCCGAGACCAACGGCATCGACTACAAGTACAAGCGGACCTACAAGAACGGCGAGATGTGGGCGCCGGTCACCGGCTACAGCTCGCAGGTCTTCGACGGCTCCCAGCTGGAGAAGCTCTACGACAAGATCCTGACCGGCGACGACGACAAGCTGTTCTTCAACCGCACCGTCGACATGCTCACGGGCAAGGGCCAGAAGGGTGGCGACGTGATCACCACCCTCAACGCCAAGGCCCAGGAGGCCGCCTTCAAGGGCCTCGGTGACAAGCGCGGCGCGGTCGCCGCCCTCGACCCGCGCACGGGCAAGATCCTGGCCCTGGCATCCACCCCGTCGTACGACCCGTCGAAGATCGCGGGCGCGAACGACAGCGCGGCGTGGACGGCGCTGGAGAAGGACAAGAACCAGCCGATGCTCAACCGGGCGCTGCGGGCCACCTACCCGCCCGGTTCGACGTTCAAGGTCGTCACCGCGGCGGCGGCGCTGGAGAACGGGCTCTACTCGGACCCGGACCAGAAGACCCAGACGCCGAACAAGTACGTCCTTCCGGACTCCGCCACCGAGCTGAAGAACGAAGGCAGCATCCAGTGTGAGAACGCCACCATGCGCGAGGCTCTGCGGATCTCCTGCAACACCGTCTTCGGCAAGATGAGCGCCGACCTCGGCAACGACAAGATGAAGAAGGAAGCGGAGAAGTTCGGCTTCAACAGCGAGCTCCTCACGCCCGTACGCGCCGAGAAGAGCGTCTACCCCAAGGACGACCGGCCGCAGAACGCCATGGACGGCATCGGCCAGGCGTCCAACCGCGCCACCCCGCTCCAGATGGCCATGGTCGTCTCCGCGATCGCCAACAACGGCAAGCTCATGGAGCCGTACATGGTCGACAAGGTGCGCGCCCCGAACCTCAACGTGATCGAGACGCACCAGCCCAAGGAGATGGCGCAGCCGCTCTCCGCGCCGAACGCGCAGAAGATCCAGTCGATGATGGAGACCGTGGTCGAGAACGGCACCGGCACCAGCGCGAAGATCGACGACGTCTCCGGCGTCACGGTCGGCGGCAAGACCGGCACCGCCCAGCACGGTGTCGACAACAGCGGCAAGCCCTACGCCTGGTTCATCTCCTACGCCAAGACCGACAACGGCTCGCCCGTCGCAGTCGCCGTGGTCGTCGAAGGCGACGACAGCACCGCGCGTGACGACGTCGCCGGTGGCGCGCTCGCCGCGCCGATCGCCAAGAACGTCATGGAGGCCGTGCTCAAGACGTCGAAGTGACGCCGCTCACCCCACCAGCCGTGCGCCGCAGCTGACGGTACCGGTCGTGTATCGGGTGACGGTGGCGCCCGGAAGGGGCGCAGCGTGCCGGGTACGGTAAGCCCGGACAGCACACCGCCGGACCCACGCCGGTGCGGTCAGGAAAACGGAAGGGCTGGAGCTATGGAAGAGCCGCGTCGCCTCGGCGGCCGGTACGAGCTGGGCTCGGTGCTCGGCCGCGGTGGTATGGCCGAGGTCTATCTCGCCCACGACACCCGGCTCGGCCGCACCGTCGCCGTGAAGACGCTGCGGGTGGACCTCGCCCGCGATCCGTCCTTCCAGGCCCGGTTCCGCCGTGAGGCCCAGTCGGCCGCCTCGCTCAACCACCCGTCGATCGTCGCCGTCTACGACACCGGCGAGGACTACGTGGACGGGGTCTCGATCCCGTACATCGTCATGGAGTACGTCGACGGGTCCACCCTGCGCGAGCTGCTGCACTCCGGCCGGAAGCTGCTGCCCGAGCGCTCACTGGAGATGACCATCGGCGTCCTCCAGGCGCTGGAGTACTCGCACCGGGCCGGCATCGTCCACCGCGACATCAAGCCCGCGAACGTCATGCTGACGCGCACCGGCCAGGTCAAGGTCATGGACTTCGGCATCGCCCGCGCCATGGGTGACTCCGGCATGACGATGACGCAGACCGCGGCCGTCATCGGCACCGCCCAGTACCTCTCCCCGGAGCAGGCCAAGGGCGAGCAGGTCGACGCGCGTTCCGACCTCTACTCCACCGGCTGCCTGCTCTACGAGCTGCTGGCGGTGCGGCCCCCGTTCATCGGCGACTCCCCGGTGGCCGTCGCCTACCAGCACGTACGGGAAGAGCCGAACCCGCCGAGCGTCCACGACCCCGAGATCACGCCCGAGATGGACGCCATCGTCCTCAAGGCGCTGGCCAAGGCCCCGGACTACCGCTACCAGTCGGCCGACGAGATGCGGGCCGACATCGAGGCCGCCCTGGAGGGCCAGCCGGTGGCGGCCGCCGCGGGCGCGTACCGGCCCGCCGGCTACGGCGAGGACCAGCCGACCACCATGCTCCGTCCGCAGGACCACG
This sequence comes from Streptomyces sp. NPDC051173, assembly GCF_040689515.1. Taxonomy (NCBI): domain Bacteria; kingdom Bacillati; phylum Actinomycetota; class Actinomycetes; order Kitasatosporales; family Streptomycetaceae; genus Streptomyces; species Streptomyces sp. NPDC051173. The sequence goes on along the minus strand of NZ_JBFBBD010000001.1, from coordinate 156,351 downwards.
GCGCCGGACAGACGTCCATGCTGCCGCCGGTGCGCGACGACGACGGGGGCTTCGGCGGGTACGACGACAGCGGCCGCAGGCGCGGCGGGGGCGGCAGGAAGAGCAGCCTCTCCACGATCCTGCTGATCATCGCGGGCATCCTGGTGCTCGTCGGCGCGATCTTCATCGGCAAGTCGCTGTTCGGCGGGAACTCCAACAGCTCCCAGGTGAGCGTGCCCAACCTCGTCGGGCAGACGCTCAAGGACGCCCAGCAGCAGGGCGTCAACGGCGACTTCAAGGTCGTCCAGAGCGATTCGAAGCCGTGTGACCAGGACAAGGGCAAGATCTGTGCCCAGGACCCCAAGGACGGCGGCAAGGTCGACCGGGGCGGCGAGGTCAAGGTGACCGTCTCCTCGGGCGCCGAGCAGATCGAGGTCCCGGACGTCACGGAGAAGCAGGCCGACAAGGCCCGCCAGATCCTGGAGGACAAGGGCTTCACCGTCGACGTGAAGACGACCGTCACCGACAGCGCCACCGCGGGCAGCGTCATGGACCAGGACCCCAAGGGCCTCACCAAGGCCGACAAGGGCTCCAAGGTCACGCTCACGGTCGCCGCGGCCCAGCAGGCAAAGCAGGTGCCGTCCGTGGTCGGCCAGGCCTTCGACGCGGCGAGCAAGCAGCTGTCGGACCTCGGCTTCGTGGTGAACAAGCAGGAGGAGGAGGCGGACCAGCAGCCGGGCACCGTCCTCCGGCAGAGCCCCGACGGCAACACCAACGCCAAGCCCGGCTCCACGGTCACCCTGACCGTCGCCAAGGCGAAGGCGAACCAGAAGGCGACCGTGCCCGCGCTGAGCAACCAGAAGCTCAAGGACGCGAAGAAGGCGCTGACGGACGCGGGTCTGAAGGTCGGCAACGTCTCCGGCCCGCAGGACGACAACGCGACCGTGATCGCGTCCGCCCCGGCCGCCGGCACCCAGCTCGACAAGAACACGCCGGTCAACCTCTTCACGCTGGCGGGAGCGCCGGGCGGGGCGAACGGTGACACGGGTCGGCCGGGGGACACCGGTGGTGACACCGGCTTCATCGGCGGGTTCACCGGCGGACGCCGCCACTGACCTTCTGCGAGAGGCTGTTCTCAAACGCCGGTGGGGCTGGAATTTTCCAGCCCCTCCGGCGTTCGTGTCAGCGCAGTTCCTTCGGCTTCGTCCGCGCGCTGTCGACCTTCTCCGTATGGTCGAGCTCCGCCCAGACGATGTAGCGGTAGTCCGAGGTGTAGACCGGGGTGCAGGTCGTCAGGGTCAGATAGCGGCCCGGCTTCGTCTTCCCGGACTCCTTCGGCACGGCGTCGAGGACGTCCACGTCGTACTTCGAGGTCTGCTTCAGCTCGGCGTAGACCTTGTAGACGTACCAGACGTCGCGCGTCTCGAAGACGACCGCGTCACCGGTCTTGATCTTGTCGATGTTGTGGAACTTCGCGCCGTGCCCGTCGCGGTGCGCCGCCAGGGTGAAGTTGCCCTGCTTGTCCCAGGGCATCGCGGCCTTCACGGGGTCGCGGTAGAAGCCGGCGACGCCCTCGTTGAGGACGTCGGTGCCGGTGCCGCCCTTGACGAGCACCTCGCCGTTCTTCATCGACGGCACGTGCAGGAAGCCGATGCCGTCCTTGGTGTCGAGGGCGCCCGGCCCCGGCTTGGCCCAGGTGTCGCGCACGTGGTTGCCCTGCCGCTTCGCCTCGCGGTCGGCGAGGACGTTCGTCCACCACAGGGAGTAGACGACGAAGAGGGCCATGAGCACGCCCGCGGTGATCAGCAGCTCGCCGATCACTCCGACGGTGGCGGCGATCCGCCTCCGGGCGGGCACCCGCCGCCGTGGCTCACCGTCGTCGTTCCGTGCCACCGCGCCGTACCCCGTTTCGTTCCACTGTTCCGCTGTGCCGCTTTGTGCCGTCAACTCGTTCACTCGACGAGGGCGTCCGGCTTGCCCTTGCTCCGGGGCCGCTCGTCGACCATCTTGCCCCAGACGATCATGCGGTACGTACTGGTGAATTCCGGCGTGCAGGTCGTGAGCGTGATGTAGCGGCCGGGCGCCGTGAACCCCGAACCCTTGGGTACGGGTGCGATGACCGTGACATTCTCCGGAGACGTCTGTTCCAGGCGGCTGGTCATCTCATAGGTGTAGAAGGTGCTCCGCGTCTCCACGACGATCTTGTCGCCGGGCTTCAGTCGGTTGACGTACCGGAACGGCTCGCCATGGGTGTTGCGATGGCCCGCCAGCGCGAAGTTCCCCTGCTTGTCCCAGGGCATCGCGGTCTTCAGCGGCTTCTCGCCGTAGTGGCCGACCATGCCCCGGTCCAGGACCTGGTGCTTGCCGGTGCCCTCGGCGATCGGGGCCTTCACGTCCAGCGCGGGGATGTAGATGATCGCGAAGCCCTCGCCGGGCGAGAACGCTCCCGCGTCCCGGTCCACGCCGGCGCCCTTGTCCCAGGTCCTCTGGAGGTGCTTGGCCGCGCCGCCCGCCTGCTGATGGGCTATCACGTTCGTCCACCACAGCTGATACGCGACGAACAGCAGCATCAGGGCGCCGGCGGTGATGAACAGCTCGCCCATCAGGCGGCACAGCAGAACGCCGAGGCTCTCCCTGGGCGCCACCCGGGCCGCGGCCGCCGCCTGGGGGCTCCGCTGCGCCTTGTGTGATCTGTGCGTCCTACGGGCCTTCTGAGCCTTGTGTGCCGCCTTCCGCCGCTCGGCCCGGCCGCCGGGTCGTACCGCCTGCGCCGGAACCACGGCGTCCACCCTGCGCAACTCCATGGTCGCGTGGTCCTCGGGCGGCAGCGGCTGCGATACGACCCTGGGGGCCGGTTCGGGGCGGAGCGTGGTCACGCCCCGGCCTTGCCCACCACCGGGGCGAGCCCCGCGGAGCGCTCCACCGCGTCCTTGTCACCGCACGTCACCAGCCAGTTGGCGAGCATCCGGTGGCCCCACTCGGTGAGCACCGACTCGGGGTGGAACTGGACGCCCTCGACCGGCAGGTCACGGTGGCGCAGGCCCATCGCGATGCCCGACTCCGTCCAGGCCGTGATCTCCAGCTCGTCCGGCCAGTTCTCGCGCTCGACGGCGAGCGAGTGGTAGCGGGTGGCCGTGAAGGGCGAGGGCAGGCCCTGGAAGACGCCGGAGCCGCCGTGCGTCACCAGCGAGGTCTTGCCGTGCAGCAGCTCGGGGGCCCGGCCGACGACACCGCCGTACGCGACGGCCATCGACTGCATGCCCAGGCACACGCCGAAGACCGGTACGCCCGTCGCGGCGCAGTGCCGCACCATGTCGATGCAGACGCCGGCCTGCTCGGGCGCGCCCGGACCGGGCGACAGGAGCACGCCGTCGAAGCCGTCCTGGGCATGGCTCAGTTCGACCTCGTCGTTGCGCAGGACCTCGCATTCGGCGCCGAGTTGGTAGAGGTACTGCACGAGGTTGAAGACGAAGCTGTCGTAGTTGTCCACGACGAGGATGCGCGCACTCACCGGTTGACCGCCATTCCGTTGTCGACCGTCACATCGTTGAACGGCAGCAGCGGTTCCGCCCAGGGGAAGACGTACTGGAACAGGACGTAGACGATCGCCAGCACGAGCAGCAGCGAGATCAGTGCCCGCACCCATGCGTTGCCCGGCAGATGCCGCCAGATCCAGCCGTACATGCTGTCCCCACTTGCCGATGACGTAGTCGATACAGGTCGATGGAGTATCGATTTGCAGCACCAGGGTAAGGGGCGCGGGAGAGCCGGGTGGGTCAGCTGAGCAAAGCCTTCGGCTTGCCCTCGGCGACCGGGCGGGTGGCGTCCAGGTGGGCCCAGACGATCAGCCGGTGGCTGTGGCCCCACTCGGGTTCGCAGGTGGTGAGGGTGAGATAGCGGCCGGGCCCGCGGTAGCCGGACTCGGCGGGCACGGGGTCGATGACGCCGATGTCGTCGGGGCGGGTCTTGTAGGGGGCGCCGTCGACGCGGTAGGTGAACCACGTCGTGCCGTCGGTCAGCACCACCGCGTCACCGGAGCGCAGTTCGGGGAGGTCCTTGAGGGGGTCCCCGTAGGTGCGGCGGTGCCCGGCGACCGCGAAGTTGCCCGTCTCGCCGAGCCCGGCGGTCCGGTCGTAGTGCCCGAGGCCCTTCTTGAGGATCGCGGTGGAGGTGCCCTGGAGGACGGGCTTGGCCCAGCCGGAGCCGAGGCGGGGGATGTACATGACGGCGAAGGCGTCCCCGGGGACGTAGGCGGAGGGCCGCTGCGGAACCGTTTCACCGCTGTCGCTCCGCCCACCCTCCGGTGGTGCCGCCGCCGACTCCGTCGCCCCTCCCGCCGGCTGACCCGCCGCTGGTCCCGGTGCTTGCCCCGGTGCCTGTCCCGGTGCTTGCCCCGCCGGCTGCGCGCTCGGCCCGTCCGTCGGCCGCTCCGTCGGCGGTGCGGCGGTCGACCAGCGTTCGTGGAGACGGTCCAGCTCGCCGTCCATCGCGCTGTCCGCCCGCACGCCGGTCCAGTAGAGGACGTAGACCACCAGCAGGACGATCAGAGTGCCGATGGTGACGCACAGCTCGCTGAGTGTCCGGACGACGAGTCTCGCGCTCATCGGCCGACCCCCTCCCGGGTTACCCCATGGGCTTGGCGTAGTGGAGATCCACTGTGCCCGAGTAGCCGGGAAGAGTCACCGCGTCGTGCTGGTCGACTTTCCAGCCGAGGCCGTACGCCGTCACGTACTGCAGGTAGTTCTGGATCGCGGGCGAGCCGTCCAGGGCCTTGCGCAGGGCGCCGCGGTCGCCGACGGCGGTCACCTTGTACGGCGGGGAGTAGACCCGGCCCTGGAGGATGAGGGTGTTGCCGACGCAGCGGACGGCGCTGGTCGAGATCAGCCGCTGGTCCATGACCTGGATGCCCTTGGCACCGCCCTGCCACAGGGCGTTGACCACGGCCTGGAGGTCCTGCTGATGGATCACCAGGTCGTTCGGCTGCGGGTCGGGGACGCCGGGGATCCGCGGGGTGGCGTTGGGCGGCGCGTCGGTGAGGGTGACCGAGAGGCCCGTGCCCTGGATCTTGCTGGTGCCCGCGTCCGCTTCCAGGTCGGCGAGCTTCTTGTTCTCGGCGGCGCTGTTGCCGTTGTCGCGCCGGGCGAGGGCGTCGACCTGCGAGCGCATGCCCGCGGCGCTGTCGTCCAGGTCGGCGTTCTTGCGGCTGCGTTCCTGGATGAGGTCGGACAGCCGGAGCATCGAGTCGTCGGTGCGGATGTTGGTGCCGTGCGCGGTGTTGAAGCTCGTCCAGAAGATGAGGCCGGCGAGCGCGAAGACCCCGCCGGTCAGCAGCCGCACCGGCCGGAATCGCCGGGAAGGCGTGCTGGTGGAGTCCGCAGAATTGCTCAACGTACCCTTATCCTCTCCGACGCCGCGGAAGCACTACGCTAACGGACGCCCGGGGGAAGGGAGCGTTCCCGGCGCTTCCCGACTCGGCGGCCAGCCCTTGTATCCCCAGCGCGGTCACGCAGCGCATCGACAGGAGAGTTCCTCGTGCCGAAGTCACGGATCCGCAAGAAGGACGACTTCACGCCACCGCAGGCGAAGCAACAGAACATCAAGCTGAGCAGCGGCCGCGGTTGGGTCGCCCCGCTGATGCTGGCGATGTTCCTGATCGGGCTGGCGTGGATCGTCGTCTTCTACGTGACCAGTGGCGATATGCCGGTCGAGTCGCTGCACAACTGGAACATCGTGGTCGGCTTCGGCTTCATCGCCGCGGGGTTCGTGGTCTCCACGCAGTGGAAGTAGGGGTCGCACCCGGGCTTCGCGCAAGCCCTCCGGTCGGCCTTCCGGGGAGTTATCCACAAGCTCGTCCACAGTGGGGAAAAACTCAGAAGATCTGTGGATAACTTCCCCGGCATTGACACCGGTGTGACTGATCACCGACGCGGTGTAGCACGGGTCACAGGGCCCCACCCAGCGGAAACGTAGCTCTGTGCGATGCCGGACAGCTGTTCCCCACGGCATGCACAAGATCCCGCACGCGCTGTGGACAACCCGGCTCACCGGCGCCTGGGACCTCTTGAGGAAAAGATCACCCGGTGAGCTGAAGCGTCCGGACCACCACGGTCCCCACGATCACCAGCAGCGCCAGCCCGCAGGTCGCCCGCTGCACCAGCACCCGCTTGTCCCTCGGGGCGTGCACCAGGCCGTACGCCACGGCGGTGCCCACCACCAGGCCGCCGATGTGTGCCTCCCAGGCGATGTTCGACCAGGCGAAGGTGAAGATCAGATTGAGCACGAGCAGCGCGACGACGGGCCGCATGTCGTAGTTCAGCCGCCGCATCAGCACGGCCGTCGCACCCAGCAGACCGAAGATCGCTCCGGAGGCGCCGAGCGAGGGCTGGGCCGGATCGGCGACCACGAAGGTCAGCGCGGAGCCGCCCAGACCGGCCAGCAGATAGAGCGTCAGATAGCGGGCGCGGCCGAGCGCGGCCTCCAGCGGGGGCCCGAGCCACCACAGCGAGAGCATGTTGAACGCGATGTGCATCGGCTCCTGGTGCAGGAACACCGATGTCAGCAGGCGGTACCACTGGCCTTCCGCGACGCCCTCGACCGGACCGCCGAAGGTCAGCCGCGCTCTGCCGAACAGCTCCAGGCCCTCCACGAGCCGGTCGCCCGCGATCATCACCACGATCCACAGGGCCACGTTGAGACCGAGGAGGATCTTGGTCACCAGGCGGGGGTCGGACGCGTGGACGGCGCCCGTGACCGTGCGCGGGGCACTGGCACGCGACGGCGGCGCGCCCTGGCCCGCGCTCCCGGCATGGCCGCCGACGCACTCCGGGCACTGGAAACCGACCGATGCGCTGACCATGCACTGCGGGCAGATCGGCCGCTCACAGCGGGTGCAGCGGATGCCTGTCTCCCGGTCCGGGTGCCGATAGCAGCCGAGAGCCTGGTCGTTCATGCGTTCCCCTTGTGCCTGTCACGGGCGGGCCTTGTCGGTGACGCGCGGCCCCGCCCGTCATACGGACGAGCAGGGCGCCGGGTTCCCGGAAGCCACGCCTCGTAAGGGTGAGGCCAACGACTCGGAAGGTGACGTCAGGCCTTGCGGGACTCGACGACGACCGACTCGATCACGACATCCTCCACCGGGCGGTCGGTGCGCCCGGTGGTCGCGGTGTTGGCGATGGCGTCGACGACCTTGCGCCCGGCCTCGCCGCTGACCTCGCCGAAGATCGTGTGCTTGCCGGTGAGCCAGACGGTGGGCGACACCGTGATGAAGAACTGCGAGCCGTTGGTGCCCGGGCCCGCGTTGGCCATGGCCAGCAGATAGGGCCTGGTGAAGGCGAGATCGGGGTGGAACTCGTCCGCGAAGGTGTAGCCCGGGCCGCCGGTGCCGTTGCCCAGCGGGTCGCCGCCCTGGATCATGAAGCCCTGGATGACGCGGTGGAAGACCGTGCCGTCGTAGAGCTTGTCCGTGGACTTCTGGCCGGTCTGCGGGTTGACCCACTCCCGCTCGCCCTTGGCGAGCTCGACGAAGTTCCGCACCGTCTTGGGCGCGTGGTCCGGCAGCAGCCGGATCTCGATGTCGCCCTGGGTGGTCTTCAGGGTGGCGTACAGCTGCTCGGCCACGTTCTACCTTCCGTAAGTCTTCGCCGGACGGCTACCGATCCTCGCACGGACGGCTTCGCGCCGAGTAGCGGGCAAACGCCCTCGCGCGGCGCGAAATCGTGGCATTGTCGATCGAAGCTCTTCGTAACCCGCTGATGCCCTCTCGGTGCTCATTGATGCCTACTGGCGTTCACCGGTGTGCCCGGTGCCGGAGCCCCGCTCGATGACCCGGATGCCCGCTCGCAGGTGCCGGACCGCCCACCGGCAGGCATGATTTTCCACTGGGTGGAAAGGCGACAAAACACACGCCACCGAGGAGGAGGTTCTCGTGACCCGCAAAGACAGCGTGCGCGCCGCGACCTGCACGGCGAAGGACAGCGTGCGGCACGCCGCGGAAGTGGTGGCGCCCTACGCCGGCACGGCCAGGGACGCCGCCGTGCACTACGCGCACGAAACCCGCACCCGGCTCGCTCCCAAGGTCTCGGCCGCCACACGACAGGCCCGCAGCAGCGCGGGCGAGCAGTACCACGCGCACCTGGCCCCGCGCCTGGAGCACGTCCGCGAGTCCCTGCCTCCGAAGGTCGACCAGGCCGCCGCCCGGGCCCGCGCCGCCGCCGAGCCGGTGCGCGACGAGGCCGTCGCCCGGGGCGCCGCGGCGATGGCCGCGCTGCGCGGCCAGGTGTCCGCCGCCGACATCGAGAAGCTGATGGCCAAGCGCGGCCGCCGCTGCCGAGCGGGCCGGGCCGCCAAGCGCTTCGTCCTCCTGGGGCTGCTGGCGGGAGGCGCGTACGCCGCCTGGAAGTGGTGGGACAAGCAGGCCAACCCGGACTGGCTGGTCGAGCCGCCCGCCCCCACCGAGGTCTCCGACCGGAACCCGCTGAGCTCGGTGGACGGCAGCTCCGCCTCCCTCGACCCCGACGTGCAGGCCAAGCAGGACCGGGAAGACCTCGCGGAGGACACCGCCGAGGAGCGCGACGACCGCATCTGACCTGGGCCGGCGCCGGCAGGACAGACGAAAAGCCGCGAGGCGGGAGACCGATCGGTCTCCCGCCTCGCGGCTTTTTCCCGTGGAGCCTAGGAGAGTCGAACTCCTGACATCCGCCATGCAAAGACGGCGCTCTACCAACTGAGCTAAGGCCCCTTCGCCGCTCAGGATACCCGGTGACGGCCTCCTTTCCCGACCGGGTATCGCCGCGACCCACCACTCTCCGTAGGATGCACCGCAAGATTCGCGGCAGCGAAGCGAAGGGGAGAGCGAGATGGACGCAGCACAGCAGGAAGCCACCGCCCGCGCACGGGAGCTCCAGCGGAGCTGGTACGGAGAGCCCCTGGGGGCGCTGTTCCGCCGTCTCATCGACGATCTCGGCCTCAACCAGGCCCGTCTCGCCTCCGTTCTCGGCCTGTCGGCGCCCATGCTCTCGCAGCTGATGAGCGGTCAGCGGGCGAAGATCGGCAACCCCGCGGTGGTGCAGCGGGTGCAGGCCCTCCAGGAGCTCTCCAGCCAGGTCGCCGACGGCAGCGTGAGCGCCGCCGAGGCCGCCGACCGGATGGAGGAGGTCAAGAAGAGCTCGGGCGGCTCGGTCCTCAACTCCACCCAGACCACGGCCAGCAGCGGCGCACCGACCGTGCGGCGCGTGGTGCGCGAGATCCAGTCGCTGCTGCGCTCGGTGGCCGGCGCGGGCGACATCATCGACGCCGCGCAGACCCTCGCCCCCACCCACCCCGAACTGGCCGAGTTCCTGCGGGTGTACGGCGCCGGGCGCACCGCCGAGGCGGTCGCCCACTACGAGGCGCACCAGAGCTGACCGACGCGAACGCGATGGGTGAGGTCTTCGCGGGGCGGTACGAGCTGGTCGACCCGATCGGGCGGGGCGGGGTGGGAGCCGTCTGGCGGGCCTGGGACCACCGCAGGCGGCGCTATGTGGCGGCGAAGGTGCTTCAGCAGAGCGATGCCCACACCCTGCTGAGATTCGTCCGCGAGCAGGGTCTGCGCATCGACCACCCCCATGTGCTGGCGCCGATGAGCTGGGCGGCGGACGACGACAAGGTGCTGTTCACCATGGATGTGGTGCGCGGCGGTTCGCTGGCCCATCTCATCGGTGACTACGGCCCGTTACCGCCGTATTTCGTATGTCTCGTGCTCGATCAGCTGCTGTCCGGCCTGTCGGCGGTGCATACGGAGGGGGTGGTGCACCGGGACATCAAACCGGCCAACGTCCTTTTGGAGGCGACCGGTACGGGCCGCCCGCACGTGCGGCTCTCCGACTTCGGGATCGCCATGCGCAAGGGCGAGCCGAGGCTGACGGACACCAACTATGTGATGGGGACGCCCGGTTATTTCGCGCCCGAGCAAATGCTGGGTGACGAGCCCGACTTCCCCGCGGACCTCTTCGCCGTCGGACTGATGGCCCTCTATCTCCTCACCGGCCGCAAACCCGACGCGGAAGCGCTGGTGCGGAGATTCCTGGAGCACGGCACACCGACCGCGCCGGAGGGCGTACCGGAACCGCTCTGGCATGTGCTCGCGAGTCTGCTGCAGCCCGACCCGTGCATGCGGTTCCGTACGGCCACGGGCGCCCGGAAGGCACTGGCCGAGGCCGTGGAGCTGATGGGCGGGCCGGGGCCGGACGAGGAACCGATCGAGGTCTTCGACCATCTGGGGCCGCTGCCACCGGGGTTCGGCCCCGAAGGGCCCGAGCCGCGCGGGACGCCCGAGGCACCCGGCCCCCCCGCGACGCCCCGGCTGCCGCCCGGTCAGCCGCCTGGAACGCCTCCTGAACCGCCCTTCGCGCCCGTCTCGGCCGCCACGCGCCGCCCCGCGCCCCCGACTGCCCCCGCCGTCCCGCCGACGCCTCCCGTGCCCGTACGGCCCCCCTCGCACGCGCCCGCGCGCCCGCCCGCCGGAGCCCCGCGCCCGCCGTCCCGGACGGTCGGGCCGCCGCCTGCGAAAGTCGCCGTGCCGGTGCTGATCGTGGCGCTGCTCTGCCTCGCGGTGGGCATCTGGGCGCTGACCGTGGGCTGATTCACGTTCGCAATCATTTTATTTACTGCCGCAAACACAGCAGGGCCCCGACCGCGTCGGCGGCCGGGGCCCTGCGTCAGGACTCTGTCGTCTTACACACCCGAACCTGCGGGCACGGAGTCGGTCGCCTCCGTCCACAGGTCCTGCTCGGCGCGATCCGCCTGGATCTGGCGGTACACGAGGAGCCCGCCGATGGCGGCCAGTGCGACCAGGAGGAGCTTCTTCACCGCGCGACCTCGTCTTTCCTTGACGTAAGGGGACCTCTGGTGGCCGATGATACACACCGACCGATACCGATCGGTGACCTGTGCCCGGTCCACTCCCCACACCCGGCGCGGGCCCAACTCCCCCACCACGGAAAACAGATCGGGCCGGACGGAGAATTCTCCGTCCGGCCCGATCGTGCGGTGGGGCTAACAGGACTTGAACCTGTGGCCTCTTCCTTATCAGGGAAGCGCTCTAACCGTCTGAGCTATAGCCCCGCGCGACACCGAAAGATTAGCGCACTTGGGGCCCAGTCCCAAAATCGTCCGGGCCCCCGGTGCAGGTCGGCGCTATTCGTCCTCGGCGAGGGTCAGCTCCACGCCGCCGACGAAGCCCGCCGAGAGGTTGTAGACAAAGGCCCCCAGCGTCGCCAGCGCGGTCGCCAGCACCACGTCGATCACCGCGATGACCGACGTGAAGAGGAGGACGTTCGGCAGCGACAGGAAGGACTGGAGGTCGAAGCCGCCGCCCTCGCTGGAGGTGGTGGCGTCACTGATCGTGCCGCCGACGGTGGAGATGACCCCCATGGCGTCCATGACCGTCCACAGCACCGCGGCCGCCACGATCGTGCACACGCCCAGCGCGATGGACAGCAGGAAGCTGACCTTCATCACCGACCACGGGTCGGCCTTGGCCACCCGCAGCCGTGCCGAGCGCGTACGCGGCGCGGGACGGGCCGCTGCCGCCGCCGGAGCCGCCGGGCGGGGCGCCCTGGGCTGCTGCTCCTCCGCGGCCCGCTGAGCGGGCGGACGGCCCTTGGCGGGACCCTTGGAGGCCGGGGCGCCCTGAGCCGCCGCCGGTGCCTTGGCGGCCGCCGCGGGGGCCTTCCCCGCCGGCTCCCCGGCGGAGGCGTCGCCGCTCTTCCCTGCGTCCTCGGCGGTCGCCTGGTTCTTCGTCTCCTTGGCGGGCTTCGCCGCCTTCCCGTCCTTCGAGCCCTTGGGGCTCGTGGAACCGGAACCCGAAGCGGAACCCTCCGCCGGCGGCTCGTACGCCTTCGGCGGGTGATAGGGCTTCGGGTCGCGGGTGTCCGTCACAGTCCCCCCCTTGGAGTCGGCCCCGGACGTGCCGGAGCCACGAGCGCCGGTCTTCTCTGCGGCAGGGGCGGCGGTGGTGGGTTTGGCACCCGCACCGCTTGCCGCGGCGCCCGTGGCTCGACTCACGACTTACTCCTCGGTGTCCTCGGCCGGGGGCTCCGCGCCCTCGGCCATCTGCGGCCCGTCGCCCGCGGCTGCGTCGGCCAACTCCTCGACCTCTTCAGCCTCGCGACCGGCCTCGGCGTTACGCGCGATACCCACGACGGCGTCGCGCTTGCCCAAGTTGATCAGCTGAACGCCCATGGTGTCACGGCCTGTCTCCCGCACCTCGTTGACCCGGGTCCGGATCACACCACCGCTGAGGGTGATGGCGAGGATCTCGTCGGTCTCCTCGACCACCAGAGCGCCGACCAGCGATCCACGATCCTCCACGATCTTGGCGGCCTTGATACCGAGGCCACCACGGCCCTGGACGCGGTACTCGTCGACGTTCGTCCGCTTCGCGTACCCGCCGTCGGTGGCGGTGAACACGAACGTCCCGGCCCGGACCACGTTCATCGAGAGCAGCTCGTCGCCCTCGCGGAAGCTCATGCCCTTGACGCCCGAGGTCGCGCGGCCCATGGGGCGGAGAGCTTCATCCGTTGCGGTGAACCGGATCGACTGTGCCTTCTTGCTGACCAGCAGCAGGTCGTCCTCGGCGGACACCAGCTCGGCACCGATCAGCTCGTCCTCCGCGCCGCTCTCCGTCTCACGGAGGTTGATGGCGATGACACCGCCCGAGCGGGGCGAGTCGTAGTCCTTCAGCGGAGTCTTCTTCACCAGGCCGGACTTGGTGGCGAGCACCAGATAGGGCGCCGCCTCGTAGTCGCGGATGGCGAGGATCTGGGCGATCTTCTCGTCCGGCTGGAAGGCCAGCAGGTTCGCCACGTGCTGACCGCGGGCGTCCCGGCCGGCGTCCGGCAGCTCGTACGCCTTGGCGCGGTAGACCCGGCCCTTGTTGGTGAAGAACAGCAGCCAGTGGTGGGTGGTCGAGACGAAGAAGTGGTCGACGATGTCGTCCTGCTTCAGCTTGGTGCCCCGGACGCCCTTGCCGCCGCGCTTCTGCGAGCGGTAGTCCTCGGTCTTGGTGCGCTTGACGTAACCACCGTTGGTGATGGTGACGACGATGTCCTCCTCGGCGATCAGGTCCTCGATGGACATGTCGCCGTCGAAGGGGATCAGCTTGGAGCGCCGGTCGTCGCCGAACTTCTCGACGATCGCGGTCAGTTCCTCGCTGATGATCATCCGCTGCCGCTCGGGCGAGGCGAGGATCGCGTTGTACTCGTTGATCTTCGCCTGGAGCTCGTCGTGCTCGGCGGTGATCTTCCGGTGCTCCAGGGCCGCCAGGCGGCGCAGCTGCATCTCCAGGATCGCGTTGGCCTGGACCTCGTCGATCGCCAGCAGGCCCATCAGGCCCTCGCGCGCGATCTCGACGGTGTCGCTGCGCCGGATCAGCGCGATGACCTCGTCAATGGCGTTGAGCGCCTTGAGCAGGCCGCGCAGGATGTGCGCGCGCTCCTCGGCCTTGCGCAGCCGGAAGCGGGTGCGCCGGACGATGACCTCGACCTGGTGGGTGACCCAGTTGCGGATGAAGGCGTCGATCGAGAGCGTGCGCGGCACACCGTCGACGAGCGCCAGCATGTTCGCGCCGAAGTTCGTCTGGAGGTCGGTGTGCTTGTAGAGGTTGTTGAGGACGACCTTGGCGACCGCGTCCCGCTTGAGCACGACGACCAGGCGCTGGCCCGTGCGGGAGGAGGTCTCGTCGCGGACGTCGGCGATGCCGCCGACCTTGCCGTCCTTCACGAGGTCGGCGATCTTCTGCGCGAGGTTGTCCGGGTTGACCTGGTAGGGCAGCTCGGTGACCACCAGGCACTGGCGGTTCTGGATCTCCTCGACCGCGACGACCGCGCGCATGGTGATCGAACCGCGGCCGGTGCGGTACGCCTCCTCGATGCCCTTGCGGCCCACCACGAGGGCGCCGGTCGGGAAGTCGGGGCCCTTGATCCGCTCGATGAGCGCCTCGAGGAGCTCCTCGGAGCTCGCCTCGGGGTTGGCCAGATACCACTGGGCGCCCTCGGCGACCTCGCGGAGGTTGTGCGGCGGGATGTTGGTGGCCATGCCGACCGCGATGCCCGCCGAACCGTTGATCAGCAGGTTCGGGAAGCGGGCCGGCAGGACCGTCGGCTCCTGGTTGCGGCCGTCGTAGTTGTCCTGGAAGTCGACGGTCTCCTCGTCGATGTCCCGGAGCATCTCCATGGACAGCGGCATCATCTTGCACTCGGTGTACCGCATGGCGGCGGCCGGGTCGTTGCCCGGGGAACCGAAGTTGCCGTTGGAGTCCACCAGCGGCATCCGCATCGACCAGTGCTGGGCGAGGCGGACGAGCGCGTCGTAGATCGAGGCGTCACCGTGCGGGTGGTACGTACCCATGACGTCACCGACGACACGGGCGCACTTGTAGAAGCCCTTCTCGGGGCGGTAGCCGCCGTCGTACATCGCGTAGAGCACGCGGCGGTGCACCGGCTTGAGGCCGTCCCGCACGTCCGGGAGCGCACGCGAGACGATGACGCTCATCGCGTAGTCGAGGTACGAGCGCTGCATCTCGGTCTCGAGCCCGACGGGCTCGACGCGCATCCCGACGCCCTCCAGCGGGGCGGCGGCGCCCTCGGGAGTCACTTCGGGCACGGGGGCGGTGGGAGTCTCAGGGGTCTCGTCGGCCATTGCTGTTCAAAGTCCTTTCGCGCTGCGGCTGTTTGTCGTGGGCCGACAGGCTCAGATGTCGAGGAAGCGGACGTCCTTGGCGTTGCGCTGGATGAAGGAGCGCCGTGCCTCGACGTCCTCGCCCATGAGCACCGAGAACAGGTCGTCCGCCTGCGCGGCGTCGTCCAGGGTGACCTGGCCGAGCACGCGGTGGTCGACGTCCATGGTGGTGACGCGCAGCTCCTCGGCGTTCATCTCACCGAGACCCTTGAAGCGCTGGACCGAGTCGTCCTTGATCCGCTTGCCGTTCTCCCGGCCGAGCTGGATCAGCGCGTCGCGCTCGCGGTCGGAGTAGGCGTACTCGAAGTCGTCCCGGCCCCACTTGATCTTGTAGAGCGGGGGACGGGAGAGGTAGACGTGACCGGCCTCGACCAGCGGCCGCATGAAGCGGAAGAGGAAGGTGAGCAGCAGGGTGTTGATGTGCTGACCGTCGACGTCGGCGTCCGCCATCAGGATGATCTTGTGATAGCGGAGCTTGGCGATGTCGAAGTCCTCGTGCACACCGGTGCCGAAGGCCGAGATGAGGGCCTGGACCTCGGTGTTCTGGAGGATCTTGTCGATCCGCGCCTTCTCGACGTTGAGGATCTTGCCGCGGATCGGGAGGATCGCCTGGTACTGCGGGTTACGGCCGGACTTGGCCGAGCCGCCGGCGGAGTCACCCTCGACGATGAAGATCTCGCACTTGGTCGGGTCGTTGGACTGGCAGTCGCTGAGCTTGCCCGGCAGCGACGCCGACTCCAGCAGGCCCTTGCGGCGGGTGAGGTCGCGGGCCTTGCGGGCCGCGACGCGCGCGGTCGCCGCCTGGATGGACTTGCGGATGATGTCCGCGGCCTCGTTGGGGTTGCGGTCCAGCCAGTCCGTCAGGTGCTCGTGGGCGACCTTCTGCACGAAGGTCTTCGCCTCGGTGTTGCCGAGCTTCGTCTTCGTCTGGCCCTCGAACTGCGGCTCGCCGAGCTTGATCGAGATGATCGCGGTCAGACCCTCGCGGATGTCCTCACCCGTGAGGTTGTCGTCCTTCTCGCGAAGCAGCTTCTTCTCGCGGGCGTAGCGGTTGATCAGACCGGTGAGCGCGGCGCGGAAGCCCTCTTCGTGGGTGCCGCCCTCGTGGGTGTGGATGGTGTTGGCGAAGCTGTAGACACCTTCGCTGTACTGGCTGTTCCACTGCATCGCGATCTCGACCGAGAGCATGCGCTCCTTGTCCTCGGCCTCGATGTCGATGACGGTCGGGTGGATCAGCTCGCCCTTGCGGGCGTTGAGGTACTTCACGAAGTCGACGATGCCGCCTTCGTAGTGGTAGCTCACGGCGAGGGGCTTGCCCTCCTCGTCGACGTGGTCGGCGCGCAGGTCCGTCAGCGAGATGCGCAGTCCCTTGTTGAGGAACGCCATCTCCTGGAAGCGCCGCGCGAGCGTCTCGAAGGAGTACTCGGTGGTCTCGAAGATGTCGCCGTCGGCCCAGAACGTGACGGAGGTGCCCGTCTCGTCGGTCGCCTCGTTCTTCTGGAGGGGGGCCGTGGGGACGCCGAGCTTGTAGTCCTGCGTCCAGCGGAAGCCGTCGGTCCTGACCTCGACCGCGACGCGCGTCGACAGGGCGTTGACGACCGAGACGCCGACGCCGTGCAGACCGCCGGAGACGGCGTAGCCGCCGCCGCCGAACTTGCCGCCCGCGTGCAGGACGGTGAGGACGACCTCGACGGCGGGCTTGCCCTCGGAGGGGACGATGCCGACCGGGATGCCGCGGCCGTTGTCCACGACGCGGACGCCGCCGTCGGGGAGGATCGTCACCTCGATGGTGTCCGCGTGACCGGCCATGGCCTCGTCGACGGAGTTGTCCACGACCTCCTGCACCAGGTGGTGCAGGCCACGCTCACCGGTCGAGCCGATGTACATGCCGGGTCGCTTGCGGACCGCGTCCAGACCCTCCAGAACGGTGATCGCGCTGGCGTCGTACGACGCCTCACCTGCGGGGGAGCCCGTGGGGGTCTCCTCGCTCGTGGAAGGGATGTTCTCGTTGGGGTTGCCGGAATCGGCCACGAAGCGCCCTTTCTGGCACAGCACAGGCCTTCCCCTGCCTACGGCGGGGAGACCCCACCCGGGGCAGGCAGGAGCGGCTGCGTCGTTCTGCGTTGGTCGACGTGTCCCGCGAACCGGCGGGATTGGCACCAGTCTACCGGTAGCACTGACATGAATGGGGGTTTGGCGGTGCCTGAGTCCTCACGTGCCGCCCTGAACCGGCATCAGCCGACTCCCTATATGTGGGCCCGGCCCTCAGGAGGCTCACAGCGGCACTCAGCGCTTCGGGCTGTCAACCGCCCGCTACCGTGAGCGGAGTCCCGGCCCGCGGCCGGCGCGCGGCGCCCGCACGCCGTGGGCGCGCCGGGTGCCGCCGGAGGTCGGCCGGACGTCAGCGGGACACACCGGATCACCCGTAGGTGTCGCCCGGCCCGGTGCTCCCCGGGGCCCGCAGCGGCCCGTACCTGCGGCCGGGACCGCCGGGCCCCAGCACCTTGATCACCTTCACCGTGCCCTGCCCGAGATCGGCGTTCAGGCGGGCCACCAGCTGCGGCGCCAGCAGCCGCAGCTGCGTCGCCCACGCCGTCGAGTCGCACTGCACGGTCAGCACCCGGGCGTCCTCGTCGTACTTCTGCGGCTCGCAGTGCAGCGCGACGTCCGGCCCCACCATCTGCGGCCAGCGGCCCATCACCCCGCCCACCGCGGCGGGCGCCTCCCAACCGCGCTCGGTGATCAGGCGGTTGATCGCGGCGCCCAGCGGCAGCGGGTCCCGGCCGTCCGCCCGCGCACCAGAGCGCAGGCCGCCGCGGCGCGCCTGCTTCTTCTGCTGCACGGCGTTGCCCCGCGCCCGCGCCTGCTCCTTCGCGGCCCGCAGCGCCACCCGCGCGAGATCCACGCCGGACGGCTCGGCCGCCTTGGGCGGCTCGGGGTTCTCCGGGCCCTGGGTGGTCATACGCGCTCGACCGTGCCTTCCGCGACCGCGTACCGCGCGCCCACCAGCACGCCCGGCACGTCGTCGTCCACCGCAGCCGTCACCAGCACCTGCTCGCCCGGAGCCACCAGCTCCGCCAGCCGCTCGCGGCGGCGGGCGTCCAGCTCGGCGAAGACGTCGTCGAGCACGAGCACCGGCTCGTTGCCCTCGGAGCGCAGCAGGTCGTACGAGGCCAGGCGCAGCGCCAGCGCGTACGACCAGGACTCGCCGTGGCTGGCGTACCCCTTGGCGGGCAGCCGGCCGAGGTTGAGGAGGAGTTCGTCGCGGTGGGGGCCGACCAGGGTCATGCCGCGCTCGATCTCCTGCTTGCGGACGTCCGCGAGCGCGGTGATCAGCGCCTCGTACAGCTCGTCGCGGGTGTGGGCGCCCTCGATGGCCGCGGGGCCGCGGTATTCGAGGCCGACCGGGCCGCCGCCGGGCGCCAGCTGTTCGTACGCCTTGTCCGCCAGCGGCCGGAGCGTGGCGATCAGGTCGAGGCGCTGGGCCAGCAGCTCGGCACCGGCGCGGGCCAGGTGCTGGTCCCAGATGTCGAGGGTGGAGAGGTCCAGACCGCGACCGCCATGCCGGCGGGCCATGGCCGCGCTCTTCAGCAGGGTGTTGCGCTGCTTGAGGACCCGGTCGTAGTCGGAGCGCACACTGGCCATGCGCGGGGAGCGCGCGGTGATCAGCTCGTCCAGGAAACGGCGGCGCTCGCCCGGGTCGCCCTTGACCAGGGCCAGGTCCTCGGGGGCGAACAGCACCGTACGCACGATGCCGAGCACGTCGCGGGGGCGGACCTGCGAGGAACGGTTGATCCGGGCCCGGTTCGCCCGGCCGGGGTTGAGCTCCAGCTCGATCAGCTGCTGCCGCTCACCCTGCACGACGGCGGCCCGGACGATCGCGCGCTCCGCGCCCATCCGCACCAGCGGCGCGTCGGAGGAGACCCGGTGGCTGCCCAGCGTCGCCAGATAGCCGACCGCCTCGACGAGGTTGGTCTTGCCCTGGCCGTTGGGCCCCACGAAGGCCGTGACGCCCGGGTCGAGCGGGACCTCGACCCGGGCGTACGAGCGGAAGTCGGCCAGCGACAGATGCGATACGTGCATGGGGTGGCGCCGACCTCTCCCGGCTGCTGCTTCGCTGCTTCTTACTTCTTGCTCTCGACCGCGTGGCCACCGAACTGGTTGCGCAGCGCGGCGATCATCTTCATCTGCGGGGAGTCGTCCTGGCGGGACGCGAAGCGGGCGAACAGCGACGCGGTGATCGCGGGCAGCGGCACGGCGTTGTCGATCGCGGCCTCGACCGTCCAGCGGCCCTCGCCGGAGTCCGCGGCGTAGCCCCGCAGCTTGTCCAGGTGCTCGTCGTCGTCCAGGGCGTTGACGGCGAGGTCGAGCAGCCAGGAGCGGATGACCGTGCCCTCCTGCCAGCTGCGGAAGACCTCGCGCACGTCGGTGACGGAGTCGACCTTCTCCAGCAGCTCCCAGCCCTCGGCGTACGCCTGCATCATGGCGTACTCGATGCCGTTGTGGACCATCTTCGCGAAGTGGCCCGCGCCGACCTTGCCCGCGTGGACGGCGCCGAAGTCGCCCTCGGGCTTGAGCGCGTCGAAGATCGGCTGGACCCGTGCGACGTTGGCGGCGTCGCCGCCGTACATCAGGGCGTAGCCGTTCTCCAGGCCCCAGACGCCGCCGGAGACACCGCAGTCCACGAAGCCGATGCCCTTGGCCGCGAGCTCCTCGGCGTGCTTCTCGTCGTCCGTCCAGCGGCTGTTGCCGCCGTCGACGACGATGTCGCCGGGGGAGAGCAGCTCGCCCAGCTCGTCGACGGTGGACTGGGTCGCGGCGCCGGCCGGGACCATGACCCAGACGACGCGGGGACCCTCGAGGGAATCCACAAGCTCCTTGAGGCTGTGGACATCCCCGAGGTCCGGATTGCGGTCGTACCCGATGACGGTGTGGCCCGCGCGGCGGATGCGCTCGCGCATGTTGCCGCCCATCTTGCCGAGACCGATGAGACCGAGCTCCATGGGTGATCCTCTATGCCTTGATTTCCGTGACGTCCGGGTCCGAGCCTACGCCCGCCGGCCCGCGCACACCTGTGGGCTCGGGCGCTCAACAGTCGAGTGGGCCGGCCGTGGCCGGCCGACCCACTCCTACCGCGAGTTTTCGCAGGTCAGCCGGACAGGCGCACCGGCATGATCAGGTACTTGTACGCGTCGTCCGCCTCGGCGTCCACCGCGGGCTTGCCGCTGAGCAGCGCCGGCTTGGTGGAGGTCGTGAAGGAGAGCTGGGCGACCGGGGAGTCGATCGCGGAGAGGCCCTCCAGCAGGAAGCCCGGGTTGAAGGCGATCGAGATGTCGTCGCCGTCGAGCTGGGCGTCCACCCGCTCCACAGCCTGTGCGTCGTCGCTGGAACCGGCCTCCAGGATCAGCACGCCCTGCTCGAAGCTCAGCCGCACCGGGGTGTTCCGCTCGGCGACGAGCGCCACGCGCTTGACGGCCTCCACGAAGGGGGCGGTCTCGATCACGGCGACGGAGTTGAACTCCGTCGGGAACAGCGTGCGGTACTTCGGGAGGTCGCCCTCCAGCAGCCGCGTGGTCGTACGGCGGCCGGCGCCCTCGAAGCCGATGAGGCCCTCGCCCGCGCCGGAACCGGCCAGGGCGATGGAGACCGTGTCGCCGCCGCTGAGCGACTTGGCGGTGTCCAGCAGGGTCTTGGCGGGCACCAGGGCGACCGCGGAGATGTCCGGGGTCTCGGGCTTCCACATGAACTCGCGGACCGCGAAGCGGTAGCGGTCGGTGGAGGCCAGGGTGACCGTGTCGCCCTCGATCTCGATCCGGACACCGGTGAGCACCGGCAGCGTGTCGTCACGGCCGGCGGCGATGGCGACCTGGGCGGCGGCCGCGGCGAAGACCTCACCGGGGACGGTGCCCGTGGCGGTCGGCATCTGCGGCAGCGCCGGGTACTCCTCCACAGGAAGGGTGTGGAGTGTGAATCGCGAGGAGCCGCAGACGACCGTGACGCGCACACCGTCGGTGGAGATCTCCACAGGCCTGTTGGGAAGTGCGCGGCAGATGTCGGCGAGCAGGCGGCCGGAGACGAGGACGGTGCCGTCCTCCTCCACGTCCGCGTCGACCGAGACGCGGGCCGAGACCTCGTAGTCGAAGCCGGAGAGGCTCAGGGAGCCCTCCTCCGCCTTCAGCAGCAGGCCCGCGAGGACGGGCACCGGCGGACGGGCCGGGAGGCTGCGGGCCGCCCAGGCCACTGCCTCCGCGAGTACATCGCGCTCCACCCGGATCTTCACCGGAACCGCCTCCTGCTTGTTGCTGGCTCGCCCTGCTGGCTACGTCGTCGGCCGATTTGCCGGAGACCAGTCTGACGCACGTCGCTGACAGTCGGTGCGCCTCGGGGTCAAGTCAGGTCGGAGGGCGTGGCGCGGCCCGCGGCCGAGTTGTGCACAGGCCCCACTTCGAAACGAGTTCCCCGCTAGATCTCTGTGGTCGTAGTAGTAGGGCCTGTGGAAACGGTGGAAAACCGTCTTTGCCCAGGTCAGCACGGATTTTTTGTCCACCGGCCCTGTGGGCGGCGACGGTGGAAAAGCGGGGTGGTCTGTGGACCACGGAAAGTTCTGCACACCCCGTGCACAGGCGGGGGGTACTTCTCCCCAGCGCTGTCCCCAGTTTTACCCACGTTCCCCACAGCCCAACCCGGCAACTTCGTGTGACGCCTTTCACTCGGGGCGGTGAGCGGGGGTGTTTTGTTACCGAACAGTGGACAGGGGTGTGGAAAGACTGTGTACAACATCCACTTCCCTGTGGGCGGCCGGTGGACAACCGCGAGGGGGCCTTGTGGGTGAATCCTTCGTCCACAGGGTGTGGATTGTCGTCGACCACAAATCCACACCCCGCTGACCTCCCCTGATGGCCTATCAACAGGCTCCTCTGTGGACAGCATCTGGACAACTTCGCGATCCCCAGGGTGTGGACAGCCGGTCGGCCGGAAATCTGTGGAGAACCGGCACCTGAGGCTCCGTATTCGAACAAGGGTGGGGACGCGCGGCCGCTCCGGAGCTCCTCCAGGACCGCTCCCGGGCCCTTCCGGACCGCTCCACAGGGGCCTTCGCGACGGTTTCCGCGTCGTCCGCGCGGCGCTGAGGATCGCTCTGAGGAAACGGCTGAGGAAATGTCCGAGGGCGCCCCGGGAGGCTCCCGAGACGCCCTCAGTGGTGCGTGAGCGGCCCGCAGCGGCGGTCCGTCAGCCGTTCTTGATGCGGTTCGTCAGCTCCGTCACCTGGTTGTAGATCGACCGCCGCTCGGCCATCAGCGCGCGGATCTTGCGGTCCGCGTGCATGACCGTCGTGTGGTCACGGCCGCCGAACTGCGCGCCGATCTTCGGCAGCGACAGGTCCGTGAGCTCCCGGCAGAGGTACATCGCGATCTGCCGGGCCGTCACCAGCACCCGGCTGCGCGAGGCTCCGCACAGGTCCTCCACCGTGTGCCCGAAGTAGTCGGCGGTCGCCGCCATGATGGCGGGCGCGGTGATCTCCGGCGAGGCGTCCTCGCCGCCCGGGATCAGGTCCTTGAGGACGATCTCGGTGAGCCCGAGGTCGACCGGCTGCCGGTTCAGGCTCGCGAAGGCGGTGACCCGGATCAGCGCGCCCTCCAGCTCGCGGATGTTGCGCGAGATGCGGGAGGCGATGAACTCCAGGACCTCCGGCGGGGCGTTGAGCTGCTCCTGGACCGCCTTCTTGCGGAGGATCGCGATGCGCGTCTCCAGCTCCGGCGGCTGCACGTCCGTGATCAGACCCCACTCGAAGCGGTTCCGCAGCCGGTCCTCCAGGGTCACCAGCTGCTTGGGCGGCCGGTCCGAGGACAGCACGATCTGCTTGTTCGCGTTGTGGAGCGTGTTGAACGTGTGGAAGAACTCCTCCTGCGTCGACTCCTTGCTCGCGAGGAACTGGATGTCGTCGACCAGCAGGATGTCCATGTCGCGGTAGCGCTTGCGGAACGCGTCCGCCTTGCCGTCGCGGATGGAGTTGATGAACTCGTTGGTGAACTCCTCGGAGCTCACGTAGCGCACGCGCGTGCCCGGGTAGAGGCTGCGCGCGTAGTGCCCGATGGCGTGCAGCAGGTGGGTCTTGCCCAGCCCCGACTCGCCGTAGATGAAGAGGGGGTTGTACGCCTTGGCCGGCGCCTCGGCGACAGCCACCGCGGCCGCGTGCGCGAAGCGGTTGGACGCGCCGATGACGAAGGTGTCGAAGAGGTACTTCGGGTTCAGCCTGGCGGTCGGTTCGGCCGAGCCCGCGGAGGACGCCGGCTTCGACGCGAGCGCCCCGGGCGTGCCACCGGACGCGGGCGGACCGCCCTGGGCGCCCCGGCCGTGGCTCTCGGGCGGCTCACGCCGCTGCGGCGGCTCGTACGGAAGGCGCTCGGGCTGCTGGGAGCGGTAGTCCTGCTGCTGCTCGTACGGGGCGTGCTGCTGCCCGTTGTGCGAGGCGTACGGATCGCGCTCGGCTTCCTGGAAGCCGCCGAGGCGGGGCTGCTGCCAGCCGTAGTCGCCGCGGTCCGGCGCGGGCGGCCCCTGCTGGTGGCGCGGCCAGGCGCCCGGCTCGGGGCGGGGCTGCTGGTAGTCGGGGTACGCGGGGCGGACGGACGGCAGCTCGTCGGCGGGCGACTGGCGGCCGTAGCTCTCCCGGCCGTCGTAGCCGCTGTGGCTGTCGTAGTTCTCGTAGGTGTCGCGCGCGTCACGGCTCTCGTACGCGTCGCGGCCCTGGCCGCCGGTGTGCGGGCCCGTGGGCTCCTCGTAACGCGACTGCTGGGGGGCCTGCTGCCGCTCGGGGGGAGGCTCGCCGGCGGAGTCGTCGACGGTGATCGCGATCCGGATGGGGCGGCCGCACTCGCGGCTCAGGGTCTCGCTGACGATCGGCGCGAGCCGGCCCTCCAGTACGCCCTTGGCGAATTCGTTGGGCACGGCGAGCAGCGCGGTGTCGGCGACCAGCGCGAGCGGCTGGCACCGCTTGATCCAGTGCTCGTCCTTGCCCTCGACGCCCTGGCCGCCCGGGCCCCGGCCCTCGCCCAGGAGCTGTTCGAGCACGCGCGGCCACACTGCGGCAAGATCGGCAGGCAGGTCAGCCACAGGGCACGCTCTCTCAGTCAGCGGGGGCGCCCACCAGTCCCACGAATGTGTGGTTCTCGGGACGGGCGGGAAGGATTCAGAGTTCAGCCACGGTAGTCAGGCCGAGGTCTGCGGTTCAAGTCGTTGTCCACAGGGTGTGTACAAATGTGCCATGGCGTGAGGCGTGGCACCTCCCCGGCCTGTGGGAGGCTACGGTGTATCCCTGGTGCACTGCCGGTTTGACCGAATGGCGTAGCCGCGCGTACCGTGACCAGGTCGAGTTGTCGATGGCTGCTGCCGCCTGCCTCCGATGGGCAACGGCCGCGTTCCACCAGGATCGCGGTCATGAAGCGGTGCACTCGGGCGTATTGCGAGCTTCTCGTGGGCGCACGGTGACAGCCAGGCGATGTCCCGCCATCACACGATTCATTTCTGGAGCCCCCGAGTGAGCAAGCGCACCTTCCAGCCGAACAACCGTCGTCGCGCGAAGACCCACGGTTTCCGCCTGCGCATGCGTACCCGTGCCGGCCGCGCGATCCTCGCGTCCCGCCGTGGCAAGGGTCGCGCAACGCTGTCGGCCTGACCAGCCCGACGGCAAGGTCCATGACGTGCTGCCTTCCAAGTCTCGACTGAGGCGGCGCGAGGACTTTGCGACCGCGGTTCGCCGAGGGCGCCGGGCCGGCCGCCCGCTCCTCGTCGTCCACCTACGTACCGGTACAACGGACCCGCACACGCCTGGGGAGACTGCTCCCCCGGCGCGTGCGGGTTTCGTCGTGAGCAAGGCCGTCGGTGTCGCCGTCGTACGCAATCTGGTGAAGCGAAGGCTGCGCCACCTCATGCGTGAACGGCTGGATCTGCTGCCCGCCGGTAGCCTGGTGGTGGTACGGGCCCTGCCCGGAGCGGGCGAGGCGGACCACGATCAGCTGGCCCGCGACCTCGACACCGCGCTGCAGCGGCTGCTGGGAGGGGCGCCGCGCTGTTCCGGTCCCCCGGGGGAGACTCCCCGGAACCCCGGCCGAGGCCCGGGAGGGAGCGCACAGTGAAGTATCCGCTGCTGTGGTTGATCAAGCTCTACCAGTGGACCATCAGCCCACTCCTGGGCCCGGTCTGCAAGTACTACCCGTCGTGCTCGCATTACGGCTATACAGCCATTGACCGGCACGGCGCGGTCAAAGGAACGGCGCTGACGGCCTGGCGCATCCTGCGCTGCAACCCGTGGTCGCTCGGTGGCGTCGACCACGTTCCTCCCCGGAAGCGTCCGGTCTGGCACCAGCGGCTGAGGAGCCGACTGGGTGGGCATCCCGCCGTGGGTCCCGCCGCACAGCCCGAGACTCAGCCCAACGCCCAAGGAGCCTGATTCGTGGACACGATCCTCGGTCCTCTCTATACCGCTGTTTCCTGGATCATCGTCCAGTTCCACTCGTTCTACAGTCTGATCTTCGACAAGGACAGTGGCGCGGCGTGGGGTCTGTCCATCGTCTCGCTGGTGGTACTGATCCGTATCTGCCTGATCCCGCTCTTCGTGAAGCAGATCAAGGCGACGCGGAACATGCAGGCGCTCCAGCCGAAGATGAAGGCGATCCAGGAGCGCTACAAGAGCGACAAGCAGCGCCAGTCCGAAGAGATGATGAAGCTCTACAAGGAGACGGGCACCAACCCGCTCTCGAGCTGTCTCCCGATTCTGGCCCAGTCGCCCTTCTTCATCTCGCTGTACCAGGTCCTGAACCACATCGCTCAGGGCAAGGTCGTCGGTGTCATCGACACGGACCTGCTGAACAGCGCGCGTAAGGCGCACATCTTCGGTGCTCCGCTGTCCGTGAAGTTCATGGACTCCGCGTCCAAGGTCGAGGCACTGGGCGCCACGCTGACCGACGTCCGGGTCGTCACGATCATCATGATCGTCCTGATGTCGCTGTCGCAGTTCTACACTCAGCGCCAGCTGATGACGAAGAACGTCGACCTCTCGGTGAAGACGCCGTTCATGCAGCAGCAGAAGATGCTGATGTACGTCTTCCCGATCATGTTCGCCGTCTTCGGCATCAACTTCCCGGTCGGTGTCCTCGTCTACTGGCTGACCACCAACGTGTGGACCCTGGGCCAGCAGATGTTCGTCATCCGCCGCAACCCGACCCCGGGCAGCATCGCCTTCAAGCAGCGCCAGGAGCGGCTGCGGGCCAAGGGCAAGCTCAAGGAGGACCCGGCGGAGGTCGAGGCGAAGAAGGCCGCCGAGGTCGCCCGCGCCAACCGGCAGCAGCCCAAGCGGCAGCCGAAGGCCAAGCGCCAGCTCGCGAGCACTCCGCAGGCCGAGGAGGCGTCCGGTGCCGAGGCGCAGAAGTCCTCGCCCTCGCTGGAGAAGCAGCAGCCCGGTGACGCCAAGCCCAAGCAGGGCGGCGGCTCCTCCCGCACCGCCAAGTCCGGGCAGCGCAAGGGCCCGCAGCGCCCCAAGCACCCGTCCAAGAAGTAATGAAGGAGTCCACCGTGACGGACACGCAGCGTCAGACCAGTGAGGTCGCCGCCGAGGGCACCGACACCATGTCCCGCCTGGAGCAGGAGGGCGAGATCGCGGCCGACTACCTCGAGGGTCTGCTGGACATCGCCGACCTCGACGGCGACATCGACATGGATGTCGAGGCCGACCGCGCTGCCGTGTCGATCATCAGCGACTCGACCAGCCGCGACCTCCAGAAGCTGGTCGGCCGCGACGGCGAGGTGCTGGAGGCGCTCCAGGAGCTCACCCGGCTGGCGGTGAACCGGGAGACCGGTGACCGCAGCCGCCTCATGCTCGACATCGCCGGCTTCCGGGCGCGCAAGCGCGAGGAGCTGGCGCAGGTGGGTGCCAAGGCCGCGGAAGAGGCCAAGAGCACCGGCGGGGCCGTCAAGCTCGACCCGATGACGCCCTTCGAGCGCAAGGTCGTCCACGACGCGGTGGCCGCCGCGGGGCTGCGCAGCGAGTCCGAGGGCGAGGAGCCGCAGCGCCGCGTGGTCGTCCTCCCGGCCTGATCTTTACCCTTCTCCATCCCACTTCCAGGTGGGTACGGCCCCGTCTGCTCGCAGGCGGGGCCGATCCTTGTCAGCCTGACATTCAGACTCTGACTCTCAGAGAGACGTCGTACGGAAGGACGGTTCCCCGTGGAAGAGGCAGCGGAGCTCCCCCCGGCGCCCCCGGAGGCGGAGGCGGTTTTCGGCGACCGCCTGCCAGAGGCCGTCCGGTACGCGGAACTGCTCGCGGACGCGGGCGTGCGGCGCGGACTGATCGGCCCCCGTGAGGTGCCGAGGCTCTGGGAGCGGCACCTGCTGAACTGCGCGGTGCTCTCCGAGGCCGTGCCCGACGGCGTCTCGGTGTGCGACGTGGGCTCCGGCGCCGGCCTCCCCGGCATCCCGCTGGCCCTGGTGCGCCCGGACCTCCAGATCACCCTGCTGGAGCCGCTGCTGCGGCGCACGACGTTCCTCCAGGAGGTCGTCGAACTGCTGGGTCTCGACCATGTGACGGTCGTCCGCGGCCGCGCCGAGGAGATGCTCGGCAAGGTGCAGCCCGTCCATGTGGTGACGGCCCGCGCGGTGGCCCCGCTGGACCGCCTCGCCGGCTGGGGTGTGCCGCTCCTGCGTCCGTACGGCGAGATGCTGGCCCTCAAGGGCGACACGGCAGAGGAGGAGCTCAAGGGCGCCCGCGCCGCGCTGAGCAAGCTCGGCGTCGTGCGTACCTCGGTGCTCCAGGTCGGCGAGGGCGTGGTGGACCCGATGTCCACCGTCGTCCGGGTCGAGGTCGGGGAGAGCCCCGGCGGTGTGCGCTTCGCGGCGAAGCGGGCCAAGGCGGCCCGGGTCGGCCGGGTCACGCGTCGACGGCGCTGACCCGCGGTTCCGCCGTCCGGCAGCCTGGCCGTGCTCCATACAAGCTGCCAAAACTACCCATTACGGAGTGTCGTGACACCGTAGCGGAGCGTCCGGTGCATCGTGTTTCACGTGAAACGTCGCTCCTTGCTGCTGGGAATCATCGGTCGTGGTCGCATGGAGGACACTCCGCGCGACCATCCGGCGTCCGGAAGCCCAGGTTCATCCACAGGCTCGGTGGATTCATCCACAGGAGAACGGGCCTCGCTGGTTCACGACCCCGAAAGCATGGCAGGCTCTGTCTACTGCGAGCCTGATGTCGAGGAGAGTGAATCCTTGCGGTCCGACGCCAATATCGCGGGGCCGATGGCCGACCCGGTCCCCGGTCCCCGTCCTGCCGACACCGAGCCAGGGATCGACCCCGGTCCCCTGGCCGCCGGTGAGGTCGTTTCACGTGAAACGCCACCGCCGCCGATGCCCCGGCCGGACCAGACCCGGGTGATGGTGGTCGCCAACCAGAAGGGCGGGGTGGGCAAGACCACCACGACCGTGAACCTGGCGGCATCGCTGGCGCTGCACGGCAACCGTGTGCTGGTCATCGACCTGGACCCCCAGGGCAACGCCTCGACGGCGCTGGGCATCGACCACCACGCCGATGTGCCGTCGATCTACGACGTTCTGATCGACAGCCGGAAGCTCTCCGACGTGGTGCAGCCGGTGCGCGACGTGGAAGGGCTCTTCTGCGCCCCGGCCACCATCGACCTGGCGGGCGCGGAGATCGAGCTGGTCTCCCTGGTGGCCCGTGAGAGCCGCCTCGACCGGGCGATCCAGGCGTACGAGCAGCCGCTGGACTACATCCTCATCGACTGCCCGCCCTCGCTCGGCCTGCTGACGGTCAACGCCCTCGTCGCCGGCGCGGAGGTGCTGATCCCGATCCAGTGCGAGTATTACGCGCTGGAGGGGCTGGGCCAGCTGCTGCGCAATGTCGAGCTGGTGAAGGGGCACCTCAACCCCAAGCTCCATATGTCGACGATCCTGCTGACGATGTACGACGGCCGTACCCGGCTGGCCTCCCAGGTGGCGGACGAGGTCCGCACCCACTTCGGCCACGAGGTGCTGCGCACCAGCATCCCCCGGTCGGTGCGTATCTCCGAGGCGCCCAGTTACGGGCAGACCGTTCTTACCTATGACCCGGGTTCCAGTGGGGCGCTGTCCTATCTGGAGGCGGCCCGGGAGATCGCGCTGCGGGGGGTCGGCGTGCGTTACGACGGCAGTAAGGCCCACGTGGTGGGCCGTCAACCACAGCAGGACCAGCACAGCATGTCGGAGGGGCTTCAGTGAGTGAGCGACGTAGAGGACTGGGCCGGGGGCTCGGTGCGCTGATTCCGGCGGCGCCGAAGACCCCGGACAGCGCGGGGGCGACCGTGGGGCCCGGCGCGACGTCGCCCAGCGCGGTGCCGGTGCTGACGGCCGAGCGCACCATGGCGGCGTCGAGGATGGCGTCCCTGTCCGTGGAGGACGTCGCCGTTTCACGTGAAACGGAAGCGGTGCCGTCCAAGGCGGCCGCGTCGGTGGGAGAGGGGGCCGTGGCCGGTGCTCACTTCGCCGAGCTGCCGCTGGACTCCATCACGCCCAACCCCCGTCAGCCCCGCGAGGTGTTCGACGAGGATGCCTTGGCCGAGCTGGTCACCTCCATCCGTGAGGTCGGACTGCTCCAGCCGGTGGTCGTACGGCAGCTGGGCCCCGAGCGCTACGAGCTCATCATGGGCGAGCGGCGTTGGCGGGCCTGCCGTGAGGCCGGGCTGGAGAGTATCCCGGCCATCATCCGGGCGACCGACGACGAGAAGCTGCTGCTCGACGCGCTGCTGGAGAACCTGCACCGTGCTCAGCTGAACCCCCTTGAGGAGGCGGCCGCTTACGACCAGCTGCTCAAGGACTTCAACTGCACCCACGACCAGCTGGCGGACCGGATCGGGCGGTCACGCCCGCAGGTCTCCAACACGCTGCGGCTGCTGAAGCTGTCACCCGCGGTGCAGCGTCGGGTCGCGGCCGGTGTGCTGTCCGCCGGGCATGCCCGTGCCCTGCTGTCCGTCGACGACTCCGCGGTGCAGGACGAGCTCGCCACTCGTATCGTCGCCCAGGGGCTGTCGGTGCGTGCGGTGGAAGAGATCGTGACCTTGATGAGGTCGGAGGCCCGGAGCTCGGCGAAGCCCAAGGGGCCGCGTGCCGGCGCTCGGGTCTCCCCGGCGCTCAACAGCCTGGCCACGCGGCTGTCGGACCGCTTCGAGACTCGGGTGAAGGTCGACCTCGGGCAGAAGAAGGGCAAGATCGTCGTCGAGTTCGCCTCGATGGAGGACCTTGAGCGGATCCTGGGCACGCTCGCCCCTGGTGAGGGCCGGGTGCTGGAGCAGAAGCTCGCGGCCCAGGACGAGGCGGACGCGGAGTAGGCCGGCGGGGCATCGTGACTTCGGGCGGGTTGTGTTTCACGTGGAACACAACCCGCCCTTTGCCTTCCTCCGCTTTTCGCTCAATCCCCGCCCGGATACGATGCGTTGGGTATGGCGCATCCACGTTGGACACAGTTCACGGAGGGCGGGTCCATGCGAACGGTGAGCCGGACCGGACTGGTGGCAACGGGCCTCGGCCTGGGGGCGATCGGCGGTTTCGTCGGAAGCCTCTTCAGGGAGCGCAGCGCGCTGAGCGCCGCCCGGGGGGTGGCCCACGACGGAAATGAGGATTTGGCTCCATGGGGCGTCGGCTCGTACCGCTCACGCTGGACAACCTCCCGGACCTCCCCAAGCGCTGTCGCTCCTGCGTCTTCTGGGAGTTGGACCCCGTCAGCGGCGAAGCCGCGCTGAGGGCGGGCCGCCCGGAACTGGAGAAGGAAGCCTGGATCTCGGCCGTCCTGCTGGAGTGGGGGTCCTGCGGCCGGGTGGTCTATGTCGACGAGGTGCCGGTTGGCTTCGTGCTCTACGCCCCGCCGGCCTATGTCCCACGCTCGGCGGCGTTCTCCACCAGCCCCGTTGCCGCGGACGCCGTGCAGTTGATGACCGCCTGGCTGGCACCGGCCTATCAGGGCCAGGGGCTGGGACGGACCATGGTGCAGACGGTCGCCAAGGATGTGCTCCGGCGCGGCTTCAAGGCGATCGAGGCGTTCGGCGACGCCCATTGGAAGGAACCGGCGTGTGTACTGCCGGCGGATCACCTGCTGGCGGTGGGCTTCAAGACCGTACGGCCGCACCCTCGGTATCCCCGGCTGCGGCTGGAACTGCGCACGGCGCTCTCCTGGAAGGAGGACGTCGAGCTGGCGCTGGACCGACTGCTCGGCGCGGTGCAGAAGGAGCCCGCTCTCCGGCCGCTGTAGCCGTCACAGTTGGCTGACATGCGAACGGGCCCGCTCCCCTTCGAGGGGCGGGCCCGTTTCACGTGAAACAGAGCTGCTGCTTACTTGGCACCGATGAACGGGTCCAGGTCGCGCTCAAGGGCGGCCTTGGGCTTGGCGCCGACGATGGTCTTGACGACCTCGCCACCCTGGTAGACGTTCAGCGTCGGGATCGACATGACGCCGTACTTGGCGGCGGTCGTCGGGTTCTGGTCGATGTTCAGCTTGACGATCTCGATCTGGTCGCCGTGCTCGGCGGCGATCGCCTCCAGGGACGGGGCGATCTGGCGGCACGGGCCGCACCACTCGGCCCAGAAGTCCACCAGGACGGGCTTGTCGCTCTTGAGAACGTCCTCGTCGAAGGACGCGTCGGTTACGGCCTTGAGAGCCACGGAGGTCTCCTCATCTTCTGCGGGTGGGGGGTGGGGGTCAGGCGGTCTTCTCGGGCTCCCGGACGCTCTCGCTGTCCGAGAGGGACGCGAGGTAGCGCTCGGCGTCGAGAGCGGAGGAGCAGCCGGTACCGGCGGCGGTGATCGCCTGGCGGTAGGTGTGGTCCACGACATCACCCGCGGCGAAGACGCCGGTCAGGTTGGTGCGCGTGGAGGGAGCGTCGACCTTGAGGTAGCCCTCGTCGTCCAGGTCGAGCTGGCCCTTGAACAGCTCGGTGCGCGGGTCGTGGCCGATCGCGATGAACAGACCGGTCACCGGCAGCTCGGAGGTCTCACCGGTCTTGAGGTTGCGCAGGGTCAGACCGGAGAGCTTGTTCTCGCCGTGGATCTCGGCGACCTCGCTGTCCCACACGAAGGAGATCTTCGGGTCCGCGAAAGCACGCTCCTGCATGGCCTTGCTGGCGCGGAGGGAGTCACGGCGGTGGACGACGGTGACGGACTTCGCGAACCGCGAGAGGAAGGTGGCCTCCTCCATCGCGGTGTCGCCGCCGCCGATCACGGCGATGTCCTGGTCCTTGAAGAAGAACCCGTCGCAGGTGGCGCACCAGGAGACGCCACGGCCGGAGAGCTCGTCCTCGCGCGGCAGGCCCAGCTTGCGGTGCTGGGAGCCGGTGGTGACGATGACGGCCTTGGCGCGGTGGACGGTGCCGGCGGAGTCCGTGACGGTCTTGATCTCGTCGCTCAGGTCAACCGAGATGACGTCGTCCGGGATCAGCTCGGCGCCGAAGCGCTCGGCCTGGGCCCGCATGTTGTCCATGAGGTCCGGGCCCATGATCCCCTCGCGGAAGCCGGGGAAGTTCTCCACGTCGGTGGTGTTCATCAGCGCACCGCCGGCGGTCACGGCGCCCTCGAAGACCAGCGGCTTCAGGGAGGCACGGGCGGTGTAGAGCGCGGCGGTGTAACCCGCGGGCCCGGAACCGATGATGATCACGTTGCGGACGTCGCTCACGGGAGTCTTCCTTGTCTGCCGACTGCTGTCTCGGGTCCTTGCGGGGTCTCACCCCACCCAACGGATCCTACGGGGCGAGCATTCCCGAGAGGCGCCGGCAGTGCTCAGGAGCCACTCAGTAGCGAGGCAAGGTCTGCTTCAGCAGGACCTTCCCGGGCGCCGTGGGAGTGGTGCCGACACAGGCCGACGCGACGACATAGGCATCGACGAGCGACGCGTCGGTGGGGTGCGGCATGACCACCAGATAAGCGCTCTCGCCCTTATAGCTGTCCGGCTGTGCGGCGAGGGAGGGTTCCGGGCGGCCGATGCCCTGTTGGACGCAGGCGGGGGCGTCGGCGCCGTTGTCGCGCAACATCGTCTCGGGAGCGTTCTCCGAGCTCTTGCCCCGGGGCTCCGTGGCCTTGAAGGACACCTTCAGCAGGTCGTGCACCCGGGTCTTGAGGTCACCCGAGGCGAGGGCGGCCGGGGACTGGCTCTCCTGCGCCTGGGGGCTGTGGTGGCCCTCACTGCCCTCGGACGGGAGGAAGAGGCTGCCCACTCCGAGCACGGCGGCGGCACACGCGGTGCCGAGGAGGACCCTGGGCCACCGTCGGGAGCGACCCGGGCGGGGCCTGCCGGGTGAAGGTGCCTGTCGGCCCGGCCCGGTCGCGGCGCGAGGGCGTGCGGCCGGGCGGTGGTCGCTGGTTTCACGTGAAACACGCTCGGGAGCGGGCGCCGCGGTTTCACGTGAAACGTGCCGCGAGGTCCGTGCCGCCGTTTCACGTGAAACGGGCTCAGGGGTGCTCGTTCCACGTGAAACCAGCGCGTCGTCGTCATCCATGACGGTCGCGGTGTGTGCGGTGGAGTCGAGGAGGGCCTCCGCGGCGAGGGCCGCGTCGATGCGTTCGGCGATGTCGTCGGGCATCCGGGTGGGACCGGGAAGGGTGCCCAGCAGGGTGCGGATCTCGTCCAGGGAGGTCCGGACATCCGCGCACAGCGGGCAGTCGGCCAAGTGCTCCCGCACGTCCGCCGACCGCGACGGCGACAGAGCGCCCTCGGCGAGCGCGGAGATCTCCGCGACCTCCGGGTGCTCATCCGTGCCGGTCGTCGAAGTCACGCTCGCCCACCTCCACCCTTCACTGGATCCGCGTCACTCTGTCCTGCCGGTGGTGGGACGGACGTCCCCTGCGACCGGTTCCTTCCCCCGTCGAGGGGCGGGCTACCCATGCCGTCGGCGCGCAGATGGGTGAGCATGGGCAGCAGCCTGGCCCGTCCTCGCGCGCATCTGCTCTTCACGGTGCCGATGGGCACGCCCAGCACCTCGGCCGCTTCGGCGACGGGATACCCCTGCATGTCGACCAGGACGAGGGCCGCGCGTTGGTCGGGTGGCAGGGTGGCCAGTGCCTGGAGCAGCTCGCGGTGCAGATCGCCGCGCTCCGCGGGCGCGGCCGCGGACTCATGGGGTTCGAGGAGTTGCTCGAGCCGCTCGGTCTCGGCGAGCGGTGCGGTGCGCCGGGAGGCGGCCTTGCGGGCCCGGTCCAGACAGGCGTTGACGGTGATGCGGTGCAGCCAGGTGGTGACGGCGGACTGGCCGCGGAAGGTGTGGGCGGCCCGGTAGGCGGAGACCAGCGCGTCCTGGACGGCGTCGGCGGCCTCTTCCCGGTCGCCGAGTGTGCGGAGCGCCACGGCCCAGAGGCGGTCCCGGTGGCGCCGCACTATTTCCGAGAAGGCGTCAGGATCGCCGTCCACGTGGCGGGCGAGGAGTTCGGCGTCGCTCGTGCCGTTGCGCGTGACGTCGTCCAACGTCGAGACCCTCCCCCCTGGGCTCGGAGTGGCTAGCTGCCGAGAACCTTGATCTCCTTGATGCCGCCTCGGTAGGCGCCGCCTCCAGGCTCCGGCGGCAGGTCGGTGATGTGGATCAGTACGTAGCGCGTCTTCACCGGCTTGCCGGCGTTCGCCTTCAGCTCGCCGCCGACCTGGTCGCTACCGATGATCTTCGTCGGGAAGTCGTCGAGCTGCGAGGGAGCGGATGCCGACGGGTCTGCGCCGAGCACCTCCACGGTCTGCCCCGCCGCGTACATGTTCACGTCGACGCCGGTGACACTCTTGACGCTGCCGAGGTCGACGACGATGCCGCTGCCCTCCGAGCGGTTGCCGAGATTCCCGAAGTTCGAGTGGCCGTAGAACGCCTTGGTGATCCAGGCGGTATTGGGGTCACCGTCGACGGCCAGGGCGGCTTTGGCTCCGGCCATGGGGCTGTCCTTGGGCGAGAACTCGGTCGCCTGCTGGATGGGCAGCTTCTTTATGGCCGGCTTCTTGTCGCTCTCGCTGTCGTCGGACGGCGCGTGGTTCCCGCCGCTGGAGGAGTCCCCCTCCTTGAGCAGCGTGTCCGCCAGCTGCCAGCTGCCCAGCCCCAGCGCCGCGATGAGCAGGGCGGAGACGCACCACTTCAGTGCCCTCCCCGTGCGGCTCTGGAGCGGGGGCGGCGGGGGCACCGGCGCGGGCTGCGCGGCCCGGCCGCCGCCGGCCGGCGGCCCTCCGTACGTGCCTTGCTGGTACGTCGTGCGGGGATAGCCGCTCGACGGCGTGGTGAAGGAGGGCTCCGGCGGCCGGATGCGCGGCATCGCGGCGACAGCCTTGGCCAGCTCCTCCGGCGTGGCGCACGGCTTTTCCTGTCGTGACGCGGTGGCCCCGTCGTTGACGAGCGCGCGCATCGCCAGCTCCGAGAGGCCCCGGTGGACCCCGGCCCGCACCTGGTCGGGGGCGATGAGGCCGGTGCCCTTGGGCAGGCCCGGCAGGCCGTACGCGTTGCTCTCGTAGGGCCAGCGCTGGGTCAGCGCGGCGTACAGCAGGGCGCCGATGGCCTCGGTGTCGGTGCGCTGGGGGTGGTCGGAGGAGATGCCGCGGAGGGCGGCCATGACGGCGAGGCCGCGGATGCGGTACTGCCCGGACTCGGTGCGCAGCACGGAGCCGGGGTGGAGCCGGAGGTGGGCGAGGCCCTCGCGGTGGGCCGCCGCCATGGCCTGGGAGACCTGGCTGACGAGCTGATAGGCGTCGTGCGGCTCCATGGGACCGGAGGCCAGCACGGAGCTGAGCTCGGTGGCGTCCGGCAGCCATTCGTGGACGACGTAGACGAGCTCGTTCTCCTCGACGGCGTCGAGGACCTGGACGAAGCGGGGGTCGCCGAGCAGGGCGGCGGAGCGGGCGGCGGCGAGCACCGGGCGGGCGCGCGGATGCTCGGCGGGGAGGATGTGGACGCCGACGGCGCGGCGGAGTTTCTCGTCGACCGCGCGCCAGCTGCTGAATCCCTCCAGACGGGTGACGCACTCCTCCAAGCGGTACCGCTTGGCGAGCTTGTGGCCGCTGTGGAGTTCGGGACTCTCGGCGTCGCGCGCGGTGCTCGGGGCTTCCGCGCGCGCGGTGTCCTTGTGCGTACCGGTCTTGATCGCGGCCTGCGCCCCGTCGGTCGTGGCCTTGTCCGCCTTGGCGGTCAGCGGCTTGCCGCCGCTGTTGTCTGCCACGTCGACGGCAGCTGTGCTCCGTTCCGCCACCGTCGTTCCTGCCTCCCCATCCGTTGCACGCTGTCCACAGCCAAGACAATTGTGCCCACAGTCCGGCGCTATGCACGACACGCGGCGGCGGGCGATGGTTGTGCTCCGGTCAGCGTCCGAGCCGTCCGCGGACCATACCGACCATGGCGGTCAGTTCCTCTACGCGCATCCGCTTGGCGGCGATATAGAAGACGCCGATCAGGATGAGACCGCCGCCGATCAGAGCCGCGAGCGAACCGGCAAATCCGTGACCGAGAACTTCACCGATGCCGTAGGCGACGGCCCCGCCGATGAGGGCGGCGGGGATGCACGCGCCGGCCAGGCGGGCGTAGGTGCGGATGACGTGGGAGCCGTCCAGGTCGCCGCCGAGGCGGGTACGCAGCCGGCGCCAGGCGACGACGACACCCACGGCGTAGGCCAGGCCGTACGAGGCGGCCATGCCGGCCACGGCCCAGCGGGCCGGCAGGACGACGAAGCTGAGGGCGGCACCGACCGCGTTGACGCCCGCGACGATCACGGTGTTGTAGAAGGGGGTGCGGGTGTCCTCGTAGGCGTAGAAACCGCGCAGGATCACGTACTGCGCGGAGTACGGGATGAGGCCGAGGCCGAAGGCCATCAGGATGAAGCCGATGTTCATGGCGCCGCCGGTGCCGGAGCTGGAGAACATCAGCGTGGCCATCGGCACGCCGAGCGCGAGGAACGCGAAGGCGCAGGGCACGATCGCGACGGCCGAGGTGCGCAGACCGTGGGAGAGGTCGTCGCGGACGGCCGCGACGTCGCCGTCGTGGGCGGCGCGGGAGATCCGGGGGAGGACCGCGGTCATCACCGAGACCGTGATGATGGCCTGCGGCATCTGCCAGAGCTGGAGCGCGAAGTTGTAGGCCGTGATGCCGGTGCCCTGGTGGTGCGCCTTCTCGGCGAGGGCGCCCGCGCGGGTGGCGAGCTGGGTGACGACGACCATGCCGAGCTGGTTGGCGAGGACGAAGAAGAACGTCCACTTGGCGAGACCCATGGCCTTGCCGAGGCCGTGGCCGCGCCAGTCGAACCGCAGCCGCAGCCGGAAGCCGGTCTCGCGGAGGTACGGGAACATCGCCAGCGCCTGCACCACGAGGCCGAGCAGGGTGCCGATGCCGAGCAGCCGCACGCCCTCGGAGGGGATGTTGGCCGCGCTGACGCCGCTTGTGTGGAAGCCGCCGTAGACCCAGATGAAGGCGCCGAAGGTGGCGATGACGACGACGTTGTTGAGGACCGGGGTCCACATCATGGCGCCGAACTTGCCGCGGGCGTTGAGGATCTGGCCCATGACGATGTGCACGCCCATGAAGAACATGGTGGGCAGGCAGTAGCGGGCGAACGCCACGGCGACGTCGAACTGGCCGGGGCTGTCGCCGTTGTCCGGCATCATCAGGCCGACCAGCAGCGGAGCCGCCAGGACACAGACGGTCGTGACCGCGCCCATGAGGACCACGACGAGGGTGAAGAGCCGGTTGGCGTACGCCTCGCCGCCGTCCTCGTCGTTCTTCATCGACCGCACGAGCTGCGGGATGAACACGGCGTTCAGCGCGCCGCCACCGACGAGGATGTAGATCATCGTCGGCAGGGTGTTGGCGACCTGGTAGCTGTCGTTGAGCGTGCCGACGCCGAGCGCCGCCGCCATCACGAGGTTGCGGGCGAAGCCCAGGATGCGGGAGACGAAGCTGCCCGCGGCCATCACCGCGCTCGACTTCAGCAGGCTCGCCGCCTTGCCGCCCTTCACCGGGGCCGACGGGGCCTCCGTCTCGGAGACGGACGCGGGCTCGGGCACCGGCGCCGGGGCCTGCGGGGCCGGGGCGGTGTACTGGCCGGGCGCCGGGACCGGCTGACCGGACGGGCGCTGCGGCTCGTACGGCTGCTGCTGGTCCCGGTACAGGTGCGCGAAGGCGTCCCGCTCCGGGCGGTCGTCGGGGGAGGCCGGCCCGGCGAGCCCGCCGATCCCCGGGAACTGCGTCGTGGGCTCGTCGCCGTACGGACGCGCGGGGGCGCCGGGCTGCTGCGGCTCGGGCGCCCACAGCAGGGGGTCCGGGCCCTGCTGCGGGGCGGACTGCTGCTGGTGGAGCGGGAAGGTGTTCTGGTACGTGCCGGGCGGCGGCGGGGGATGCGCGGCACGGTCGTAGAGCGCGTCGCTCACCGGGTCCTGGGCGGCCGGGTCGTGCTCGGGGTAGGGGTGCGCGGCGTACGCGTCCCGGAGATAGGGGTCCTGGGCGTACGGGCCCGGACGGGACGAGTCCGGGGCAGGCGGAGGCGGCGGGTACGGACCCCGCTGTTCACCGCCCGCGCCCTGCCCGCGGTCACCGTCGTACGGCGCGTTCATCGCTACCCCACCTCATCGTCCGCGGCCGGCCGGCCCCACTACACGTCAACGGTCCACTTTCTCACCTGCGCCGGATCGGTCAGTGCTTTCCGATCCGGTGTCCGGAGCCGGGTCGTCCGGCTGCTGGGGGCTGTCGTCGCCCGGACCGCCGGTCCCGGAGTCTCCCCCGTCCGCCGTCCCACCCGCGGCGGACCGCTTGCGCTGGATGTAGATGCGCAGGCCCGCGAGGACCAGAAGGAGTACGCCACCGGCGATGACGACCAGCACCATAGGGGTGATGGACGTGACATGCACAGTGAAGTAGATGGGGTCGCCGTAGGGCTGGCCGTCGTCCGTGTACAGCCGCGCCGTCACTTGGACGGGGCCGTTGGCATTGGCGTGCGTCTCGAACTTCACCGACTGGCTGTGTCCGCCGTCGATCTTGATCTGCTGGGCCTCGCCCACCTTGAGGCGGTTCGGCCGGCTGGATTCGAGGACGAGCCGGAGCCCGGAGATGCCCTGGAGGAGGCCGTTGCGCACTGTCACGGGGATCGTCGCGCTGCGCCCTGACAGGGTGGCGTCGGACTTCGGGATGAGCTGCACCTGGCGCTTGAGCTGGTCCAGATATGACTGCACGGCGTTGCGGAACTCCGCCGCACCGCGGCTGTCACCGCGCCAGGAGTTGGACATCTCCCGCATGATCGCGCTGCCGAACGGGGTGACCACCCGGTCCTGCGAGGTCAGGATCACCTTGAAGCTGTCCAGGGTCTCCTGGGTCTTCTGGATCTCCTCGAACGCGTCGGTGGACAGCTCCTGCTTGCGCAGCGACTCGGGGTACGCGCCCGGGCCCGGCACCTGCTGGTTGGCGGCCGGGTCGGGTTTGGCCTTGGCCGCGTCGCCGAGGTCGACGGGCTGCGTCCAGCGCCCGTCCGTCAGGCCGCCCAGGGCCGCCGCCATCGCCTGCGCCTGGCTCGTGGTGGGCATGCGCTGCGGAGCGACGACGATGCTGCGCTCGTCGTCCGGCGCCTGCTTGTTCACCAGCAGGCTCTGGGCCAGGAAGCGCTGCATGGCGAGCGAGGAGTCGTCGGCCCGGATCAGATCGCCCTGGAACGCGGTGGACATCCGGTCGTCCGCGACGACGGCCGTGTTGCCACCGCCGATCTGGCGGGCCGCGCTGGGGGTGTACGAGGCGCGGTTCTCGCGGAGGCTGTCGCTGCGGGCGATGACGTTGTGGGCGCCCGCGGAGGTGGCCACGTCGATGATCGAGGAGTCGACCGCGCCCTCGTAGGGCCAGGTGAAGTCCGTGCGCGGCTTCACACCGAGGATGGTGTCCACGGTGGTCGCGGCGAGCTCCGTGGCGGACTGCAGGTGGCTGAGGCTGCCCGGGACCTCCTTGCCGTGGTGCGCGAGCGACGCCAGGTCCGGGTCACCGAACGGCAGCGCCACCACCTGATCGCCGGCGACGGCTGTCTGGAGCTGGCTGAGCCACTGCTTGGCGACCAGCTGGCCCTTGCCCGGCGTGCTCTTACCGTCCGGGCCGTCGACCTTGTAGCTCTTGGTCATGGCCTCGACTGTGGCGAGCAGATCGGGGTCGATCACCCAGGTGATCGGCAGGTTCTTGCCCAGCGCCACCAGCTGCTGGAGCCGGCCGCCCGGCGCGAGGTCCGCGGCGAGGTCGTCGTTGGGGAAGATCGGCGTCTGCTGCTGGTCGGACTCCGTGCGGGCGGTCAGATGCGTCGCGGAGACCAGCGGCCACAGGAAGGTGAGCCGCGTCTTCTTGCCCTCTGTCGCGGACGGCTGCCAGGGGAGCAGGGTCCGCTGGATGCCCAGCACCCGCTCGTACGGCTGGCCGGAGGTCTGTCCGGAGAGGGAGACGCCCAGTTGATAGACGCCGTCCCCGCCGAGGTTCAGGTCCTTCGCGGGCAGCGAGACGCTGAATTCGCGGCTGACACCCGGAGCCAGCTTGTCGATCTTCTGCGTGTGGCCGCCGAGCTCGGGCCCGTCGGAGCCCTCCGAGAAGCCGGACCGGCCGCCGATGTCGTCGATGTCGCTGCGCCCGCTGACCTGCGGGCCCACCCGCAGGCCCACGTGGGCGTCGGTGACCGTGGAGCCGCCGTTGTTGGTGACCGTGCCCGAGACGGTGACCGTGTCGTTCTGCGTGGGCGCGACGGGCGTCAGGGAGCCGATGGAGACGTCGACCGTGCGGGAGCCGGCCGACTCGGCGTGGGCCCGCGGTGCCGCCGGGAGCTGCACCAGACCCATGAGCAGCAGCAGACCGACCAGCACCGTCGCGAGGTGCCGGGCCCACCGGCAGGCAGGAGCGGAGGTCGTCCCCTGGAACTCTGCCGCCTCGGCCACGCGCTCGCCCGTCCCTCGTCGTCGTCAGTGGTCGTCGGTTATGCGTCCACGAATGGTAACGAGGCCCGCTGTGGCGAAGTGCCGCGGTCCGCTCCGCAAGATCGCCACCGCGCCCGATGTCCCGGCTGCGCCCGCTTTGTGCTGACCGGCGCCATGCGCCCGTAACGAGGAGGCCCTCGGGCGTGTGGCCACGTACCCTGTTCTGTTGTGCCGAACGCCAACAATGACAGCCACCTCCAGTCGTCGACGAACGAGCTCAGCCACGTGCAGCGCCGTGCCGTGAGCGAGCTCCTGCGGGTCTCCCCCGTGGCCGACGACCTCGCCCGCCGATTCCAGGAGGCCGGGTTCACGCTTGCCCTGGTCGGCGGGTCGGTGCGGGACGCGCTGCTCGGCCGGCTCGGCAACGACCTGGACTTCACCACCGACGCCCGCCCCGATGACGTACTGAAGATCGTCCG
Source organism: Streptomyces sp. NPDC051173 (assembly GCF_040689515.1). Lineage (NCBI taxonomy): Bacteria > Bacillati > Actinomycetota > Actinomycetes > Kitasatosporales > Streptomycetaceae > Streptomyces > Streptomyces sp. NPDC051173. The sequence goes on along the minus strand of NZ_JBFBBD010000001.1, from coordinate 115,284 downwards.
GCCGTGGGCCGACGCGGTCTGGGAGGTCGGCATCGCCTTCGGGACCGTGGGATGCCGCAAGTCCGACTTCGACATCGAGGTCACGACATACCGGTCGGAAGCGTACGACCGCACCTCGCGCAAGCCGGAGGTCTCCTACGGCGACTCCATCGAGGACGACCTCGTCCGTCGTGACTTCACAGTCAACGCGATGGCCGTCGCGCTGCCTCAGAAGGAGTTCATCGACCCGCACAACGGCCTGGAGGACCTGGCCGCGCGGGTCCTGCGCACCCCCGGCACCCCGGAGGAGTCCTTCTCCGACGACCCGCTGCGCATGATGCGGGCCGCCCGCTTCGCCGCGCAGCTGGACTTCGAGGTCGCGCCCGAGGTCGTCACCGCGATGACGGAGATGTCCGGCCGCCTGGAGATCGTCTCCGCCGAGCGGGTCCGGGACGAGCTCAACAAGCTGATCCTCTCCGCCCACCCCCGCGAGGGCCTCAAGCTCCTCGTCGACACCGGCCTCGCCGACCTCGTCCTGCCGGAGCTCCCGGCGCTGCGCCTGGAGCGCGACGAGCACCACCGGCACAAGGACGTGTACGAGCACACGCTCATCGTCCTGGAGCAGGCCATCGACCTGGAGGCCCCGCGCGACGTGCCCGGGGGCGGCCCGGACCTGGTCCTGCGCCTGGCGGCGCTGCTGCACGACATCGGCAAGCCGCGGACCCGTCGCTTCGAGAAGGACGGCCGGGTCTCCTTCCACCACCACGAGGTGGTGGGCGCGAAGATGACCAAGGCCCGGATGACCAAGCTCAAGTATTCGAACGAGCTGGTGAAGGACGTCTCGAAGCTCGTCGAGCTCCACCTGCGCTTCCACGGCTACGGCACGGGCGAGTGGACCGACTCCGCCGTGCGCCGGTACGTCCGGGACGCGGGTCCGCTGCTGGAGCGGCTCCACAAGCTGACGCGCTCCGACTGCACGACGCGCAACAAGCGCAAGGCCAACGCTCTGTCGCGCGCGTACGACGGCCTGGAGGAGCGCATCGCGCGGCTCCAGGAGCAGGAAGAGCTGGACGCGATCCGTCCGGACCTGGACGGCAACGACATCATGGAGATCCTCGGCGTCGGCCCGGGCCCGCAGATCGGCAAGGCGTACAAGCACCTCCTGGAGCTGCGTCTGGAGAACGGCCCGATGGAGCGGGACGCTGCCGTCGCGGCTCTCAAGGAGTGGTGGGCCACGCAGGACTGAGGCCCGAGGCCGCTGTTTCACGTGAAACAGCGGCGAGTGGTGTCGCCGAGGGGCGGTGTTTCACGTGAAACACCGCCCCTTCGTCTGTCAGGAACGGCGGAGCCCCGCCAGGGCCGCGGCGACCGCGGCGTAGATCAGGGCCACGGTCACCACCAGCGCGGGCGACCTGCCATCGGGTGGCAGCATCAGGGCCGCCACGCCCGCGGCGCCGACGAAGGCCGTGTTGAAGAGGACGTCGTAGAGCGAGAAGACCCGCCCCCGGAAAGCGTCGTCGACCGATGACTGGACCACCGTGTCCGTGGCGATCTTCGCGCCCTGTGTGGTGAGGCCCAGGACGAAGGCGGCGATCAGCATGGGGCCGTGTTCGAAGGGGAGGCCGAGCGCGGGCTCCAGGACGGCCGCGGCCAGCGCGCAGACCAGCATCCAGCCGAGCCGCCCCAGCCGGCCCACGGCCCAGGGGGTGATGACCGCCGCCGCGAAGAACCCCGCCCCCGAGACCGCGACGGCGAGGCCGAGGAGGGCCAGCCCGTCGGACTCCGAGTCCGCCCACGCGTAGCGGCAGAGCATCAGGACGGTGACGGTCAGCGCGCCGTAGCAGAACCGCATCAGGGTCATCGCCGCGAGAGCGCGGGCGGCGGTGCGGCGCTCCGCGAGGTGCCGCAGTCCGGCGGCCAGCCCGCCGACGGTGGCCAGCAGCGTCGTGCGCAGCTCCGACCTGGGCGTGCGGACGTCCGGCCCCAGCAGGTCGACGGGCATGCTCAGGGAGCACAGGGCGGCGGCCAGATAGAGCAGCGCGCCGAAGAGGACGACCACGGCGTCGGAGCTCGTGCCCTCGGGGGCCACCAGGCGCACGATGAAGGCGAGCCCGCCGCCCGCGGTCGCCGCGAGCGTCCCGGCCGTCGGCGAGAGGGCATTGGCCATGACCAGGCGGTCCGGCGAGTCGACGACGCGGGGCAGGGAGGCGGAGAGCCCGGCGAGGACGAAGCGGTTGACGGCGGTGACCGACAGGGCGGAGGCGTAGAAGAGCCAGTCGGGGACGCGGGCGACGATGAGGATCGCGGTGCCGGTGGCCAGCGCCGTACGCAGCAGATTGCCGTGCAGCAGGACCTGGCGGCGGCGCCAGCGGTCCAGCAGCACGCCGGCGAACGGGCCGAGGAGCGAGTACGGCAGCAGCAGGACGGCCATGGCGGAGGCGATGGCGGCGGGGGATGCCTGTTTCTCGGGGGAGAAGACGACGTACGCGGCGAGCGCGACCTGGTAGACGCCGTCAGCCCCCTGCGACAGCAGTCGGACGGTCAGCAGGCGCCGGAAGTCCGGCAGTTGGAGCAGGACGTGCAGGTCGCGCACAACAGGCATGCGGCCCAGCCTCACACACCGCGTGGGCCCCCGGGTGCATTACCCGGGGGCCCACGATCACCGCGGTGGATCAGTCACCCGTGGTGCGTCAGGCACAGCCAGAGCGGGGTGCGGCGTCCCGCACGGCGCTCCGCGGCCTCTGTGCGCTGCTTCAGCGCTCGACCTCGCCCTTGATGAACTTCTCGACGTTCTCACGGGCCTCGTCGTCGAAGTACTGCACCGGCGGCGACTTCATGAAGTACGAGGAGGCGGAGAGGATCGGGCCGCCGATGCCGCGGTCCTTGGCGATCTTGGCGGCACGCACGGCGTCGATGATGACACCGGCGGAGTTCGGGGAGTCCCAGACCTCGAGCTTGTACTCCAGGTTCAGCGGGACGTCGCCGAACGCGCGGCCCTCGAGGCGGACGTAGGCCCACTTGCGGTCGTCCAGCCAGGCCACGTAGTCGGACGGGCCGATGTGGACGTTGTCCTCGCCCAGCTCGCGGTCGCGGATCTGGGAGGTGACGGCCTGCGTCTTGGAGATCTTCTTGGACTCCAGGCGCTCGCGCTCGAGCATGTTCTTGAAGTCCATGTTGCCGCCGACGTTCAGCTGCATCGTGCGGTCCAGGATGACGCCCCGGTCCTCGAAGAGCTTCGCCATCACGCGGTGCGTGATCGTGGCGCCGACCTGCGACTTGATGTCGTCACCGACGATCGGGACGCCCGCCTCGGTGAACTTATCCGCCCACTCCTTGGTGCCGGCGATGAAGACCGGCAGGGCGTTGACGAAGGCGACCTTGGCGTCGATGGCGCACTGCGCGTAGAATTTCGCGGCGACCTCGGAGCCCACCGGGAGGTAGCAGACGAGGACGTCGACCTGCTTGTCCTTGAGGGTCTGGACGATGTCGACCGGGGCCTCGGCGGACTCCTCGATGGTCTGGCGGTAGTACTTGCCCAGGCCGTCGTGGGTGTGGCCACGCTGGACGGCGATGCCGGTGGCCGGCACGTCGCAGATCTTGATGGTGTTGTTCTCGCTGGCGCCGATGGCGTCGGCGAGGTCGAGGCCGACCTTCTTCGCGTCGACGTCGAAAGCGGCCACGAACTCCACATCACGCACGTGGTAGTCGCCGAACTGCACGTGCATCAGACCCGGCACGCGGCCGTTCGGGTCGGCGTCCTTGTAGTACTCGACGCCCTGCACCAGCGAGGCGGCGCAGTTGCCCACGCCGACGATGGCTACGCGAACCGAACCCATTCCGGTTGCTCCCTGTTTGTACTCGACAAAGCCCTGCGGAGTGCAGAGCTCACTTGGCAGTGGGATCGGACGGATCGGTCCGGGAACTCCCCCGGTCCCGGTGCGTGCCGCCCGTATCTCCTGATGTGTCCTGCGGAGTGCCGCCCCGGCGCATGTCGCGCCCGGACCGCTCGCTCTCGATCAGCTCGTTCAGCCAGCGGACCTCGCGCTCCACCGACTCCATGCCGTGCCGCTGGAGCTCGAGGGTGTAGTCGTCCAGCCGCTCGCGGGTACGGGCCAGGGAGGCGCGCATCTTCTCCAGGCGCTCCTCCAGCCGGCTGCGGCGGCCTTCCAGCACCCGCATCCGTACGTCCCGCGAGGTCTGCCCGAAGAACGCGAAGCGGGCGGCGAAGTGCTCGTCCTCCCAGGCGTCCGGGCCGGTGTGGGCGAGCAGCTCCTCGAAGTGCTCCTTGCCCTCGGCCGTCAGCCGGTAGACGATCTTCGCCCGCCGCCCGGCGAGGGACGCCGCGCGGGCGTCCTCCGGGGCGCTGCCCGGTTCCTCGATCAACCAACCGTTGGCGACGAGAGTCTTCAGGCAGGGGTAGAGGCTGCCATAGCTGAACGCCCTGAACACCCCGAGTGAGGTGTTGAGGCGTTTCCGCAGTTCATAGCCGTGCATCGGGGACTCGCGGAGCAGGCCGAGGATGGCGAACTCGAGGATGCCGGAGCGTCTGCTCATATGTCGCCTCCTTGGTCCCTTAGGTCCCTTATGCCGAGCTGATGTATCGACTCGATACATCCAGACGATAGAACGAGCATCCTGATGCGACAAGAGGGGGCGCGGTGAACGAGGTCACATCACCGATTCGTGGGACACAACCTGCCTGAATTGGAGTGAACATCCGCAGTGGGAGCGATTTGACCGTGCGTAGTCTGTGCGCCATGCAGACCACCGGGAACCGAGTGACTTCGTCAGGCGTCCTCGTCCCGGATGCAGTGCGCCCGGTTGCGCAGGGGGGCTACCGGACAGCGCATCGGGGGGAAAGCAAGCCACCTGCCGCTTCCAGGCGATCGTGCCTGCCCGAGGAGTAGTCGTTCGATGAGCGAGCACCGCCGCAAGCCGCCGCAGCCTCAGGGCGGCGGACGAGCCGCGGCCAGGCGCGCGGCCCAGCCGACGTCCGGCCGCCGTGCCGCACCACCAAGCAGTTCCGCCGCGCCGGGTACCGGTCGCGGTGAAGGCTCCCAGTACGGCAGCCGTGCCGAGGCCCGCCGCGCGAACCAGCGCGGTGGCGGAGGCGGCGGTGGAGGCGGGGGCGGGGGCGGCGGGCGCAGACGCCCGGGAGCCCCGGGCCCCGCGGGCGGCGGCCGAGGCCGCAGGGACGGCGGCCGGCCGGGGAAGAAGCGCTTCATCGACTATCCCCGGGCGGGCAAGACGGGCGTGCGGCGCTGGCTGCCGTCCTGGAAGCTGGTCCTGGGCGCGTGCTTCACCTTCGTCGCGCTCATCCTCGGCACCGTGGGCATCGCGCTCGCGGTGGTGCAGGTGCCGAGCGAGCAGAAGGCGGCGGCCGTCCAGAAGAACGTCTATTACTGGGCGGACGGCAAGCAGATGGTCGTCGCGGGCGGTGGTGCCCTCAACCGCCAGATCGTGCCGATCTCCAAGATCCCCAAGTCCATGCAGGACGCGGTGATCTCCGCCGAGAACGCCAGTTTCCGCAAGGACTGGGGCGTCGACCCGATGGGCATCCTGCGCGCGGTCGTCAAGATGGCGCAGGGCGGTGAGGTCCAGAGTGGCTCCACGATCACCCAGCAGTTCGTGAAGAACACCTATCTCAGCCAGGAGCAGACGCTCAAGCGCAAGGCCACCGAGCTGCTGATCTCCATAAAGGTCGGAGCCACCAAGGACAAGGACTCGATCCTCGCGGGCTATCTCAACACCGCTTATTACGGGCGTGGTGCCTATGGCATCCAGGCCGCGGCGCGGGCGTATTTCGACACGGACTGCACCCAGCTCACGCCCAGCCAGAGCGCCTATCTCGCGGCGACGCTGAACGGCCCGAACCTCTACGACCCTTATGGCGGTCAAGGCCCGGCGGCGACGCCCGAGAAGAACCTCAAGAGGGCCTCGGACCGGTGGAAGTGGACCCTGGACCGTGAGGTCCAGGTCGGCCACATGGAGGCCGCCGAGCGCGATGACTGGGTGAAGAAGGGCTTCCCGAAGCCGCAGCCGCCCAAGCCCGCGACCAACCGGGCCGGCCAGATCGGCTATCTCACCGATCTCGCCGACAACTACATCGTCGCCCACTCCGGGATCAGCAAGAGCCAGCTGGACCGCGGTGGATATCAGATCCACACGACCTTCGACCGCGACAAGGTCGCCTATCTCTCCAAGGCCGTCGAGGACGTCCGCAAGGCCAATATCAAGCCCGATGTGCGGGACGTCGACAAATACGTCCAGTTCGGCGGGGCCTCCGTGGACCCGAAGACCGGCAAGATCGTCGCCATTTACGGTGGCGAGAACGCGCTGGAGCACTACACCAACAACGCCGACTACACCGGTGTGCAGGTCGGTTCGACCTTCAAGCCGTTCGTGCTCGCGGCCGCGATGACGCACGGCAAGCGGGACCCTTCGCTGGGCCCGACACAGGACGACAGTCAGCGCACTCTCGTCTCGCCGGAGAGCGTCTACAACGGCAACAACAAGCTGACGCTCAGGACGTACGACGGCAAGATCTGGCACGACGACACCGACGGCAGCGAATGGCACCAGCCGAACGACGGTGACGAGGACAAGGGACCCATCTCCCTCCGCACCGCCATGCAGTTCTCGGTGAACACGCCGTACATCCAGCTCGGTATGGACGTCGGCACCGACCTGGTCAAGGAAGCGGCCCTGAAGGCGGGCCTGGACAAGGACCAGCTCGCCTCGACGACCCCGACCTTCTCCCTGGGCACCTCGGCGCCGAGCGCCATCCGCCTCGCGGGCGCCTACGCGACCTTCGCGGCCAGTGGAAAGCAGATCGATCCGTATTCGGTCGAGAAGGTCGAGAAGGACGGAAAGCCGGTCTTCGCGCACGAGGTGTCCAGCAAGCTGGCCTTCGATCCGAATGTCGCCAACAACGTCACCGATGTGCTGAAGACCGTCGTCGAGGCGGGTACCGGTACGTCGGCGCAGCTCGGCGACCGTCCGGTGGCGGGCAAGACGGGTACGACCGACGGCAACCGCTCGGCGTGGTTCGCGGGTTACACCCCGCAGCTGTCCACCTCGATCGGTATGTACCGCGTCGACCCCAATGCCAAGAAGCAGGAATTTCTTTCCATGCGTGGCGTGGGCGGCAAGGAGACCATTCACGGTGCGTCGTTCCCGGCGGACATCTGGGCCGACTACATGGGCAAGGCGCTGAAGGGCCAGCCCGTCGAGCAGTTCGATCCGGCGAAGCCGATCGGTCAGAAGGTCTTCGGGGACGGTGCGATGCCCTCGCCCAGCGCGGTCCCGTCCACGACCCCCTCGGCGACCCCGTCGCAGACCCCGTCGGCGACCCCGTCGAAGCCCGCCTCGCCCAGCCCGTCGGCCAGCAAGCCCTGCTCGCCGTTCGACCGCCACTGCCCGCCCGGGGGCCACAACGGCGGGACCGACGGCGGTCCGGGTGGTGGACCGGGCGGCATCGGCGGGCCCGGTGGCTACCCCGGTGAGTCGCCGTCCGCGGAGCCCAGCTACGGGCGACCTGGTGGGCTGTTCGCCGGAATGCGTGGCTGACCAGCTCAAACACAAGGCCGAGAGACTCGGCTGAGCCATCCGACCCGAGGGCCGTCCCGCGTTCGCGTGAGGCGGCCCTCGAGGTTATCCACAGGCTCCGACGGCGACTGGCGCCGTACGGCAGGATGGTCACATGAGGAGCGAGCGGGACGATCAGCTTGTACGGCCCACTGTCGAGGACGAGGTGGCCGCAGCCGGCAGCGAGCTCATCGGCGGTCCGGTGGGGCGCCGGGCGCTGATCGGCGTGAGCTGGTGGACGCCTGTCCGGGTGATCGCGCTCGTGGCGATCGGGATGTTCGCCCTGGGTATGGTGCAGAAGATGCCGTGCTACAACTACGGCTGGTTCTTCGGCGCCACCACCCAGTACACCCACGCCTGTTACTCCGACATCCCGCACCTGTACAGCGGGCGCGGCTTCGACACCGGGCTGATCCCGTACTTCGACCGCATTCCCCAGGCCGTCTCCGGCGGGATGGACTATCTGGAATACCCGGTCCTCACCGGCCTGTTCATGCAGGTCGCCGCCTGGCTCACGCCCGGCGGCGGCACTCTCCAGCATCGCGAGCAGCTCAACTGGTTCGTCAACGCGGGCATGCTGATGGCCTGCACCGCGGTCATCGCGGTCTGCTCGGCGCGCACCCACCGGCGCAGGCCCTGGGACGCCCTGCTCATCGCCCTCGCACCCGCCTTCGCCCTGACGGCCACCGTCAACTGGGACCTTTTCGCGGTCGCGCTCACCGCGGCCGCCATGCTGATGTGGTCACGCGGCCGGACGGCTCTGGCGGGCGTGCTGATCGGGCTCGCGGCCGCCGCCAAGCTGTATCCCCTGCTGCTCCTGGGCCCGCTGTTCGTCCTGTGCTGGCGGGCGGGCCGGCTGCGGGCCTTCCGTACGGCGGCGCTGTCCGCGGCCGCGGCCTGGCTGGTGGTGAACCTGCCGGTCATGATCACGCACGACGGGAGCGGGTTCCACATCCGCGAGGGCTGGGCGAAGTTCTACACCTTCAGCCAGGAGCGCCCGATCGACTTCGGCTCGATCTGGCTCCTGATCTCCCAGCGCACGGGCGACCCGCTGAGCAACGCCAACACCTACGTGACGCTGCTGATGATCCTGGGCTCGCTGGGCGTCGGTGCCCTGGCGCTCTTCGCCCCCAGGCGCCCGCGCTTCGCGCAGCTGGCCTTCCTGCTGGTGGCGCTCTTCATCCTCACCAACAAGGTCTATTCGCCGCAGTACGTGCTGTGGCTCGTCCCGCTCGCGGTGCTGGCGCGCCCCAAGTGGCGCGACTTCCTCGTCTGGCAGGCGTGCGAGGTGCTCTACTTCCTCGGCATCTGGATGTATCTCGCCTACACGGGCAGCGGCGACAAGCACCAGGGGCTGCCCACCGAGGGCTATCAACTGGCCATCGCCGTCCACCTGCTGGGGACGCTGTATCTCTGCGCGATCGTCGTGCGCGACATCCTGCTGCCGGAGCGGGACGTCGTCCGCAGGGACGGCTCGGACGACCCCTCGGGCGGGGTGCTGGACGGGGCGCCCGACATATTCGTCCTCGGCTCCGCGCGCCGGTCCCGGCCCACGGAGCACGCCCACGGCACGTATGTCCAATGGGGGACGGAGAGCCGCCCGCGGTAGGGCGGCTCCGGGCCCCGTACCCAGGGGGTGGGTCAGTGGTCGAGAAGACGGTCGAACTGGGTGGTGGTGTTCCGCAGGTGGGCCACCAACTCGTCGCCCACCTGCGGCGGGGCGACGTCGCCCGGCACGAAGAGGATCGAGACCTGCATGTGCGGGGGCTCCGCGAACCAGCGCTGCTTGCCCGCCCAGACGAACGGCGAGAGGTTGCGGTTCATGGTCGCGAGGCCCGCGCGGGCGACGCCCTTGGCGCGCGGCATCATGCCGTGCAGCGCCTTCGGCGCCTCCAGGCCGACGCCGTGCGAGGTGCCGCCCGCCACCACCACGAGGTAGCCGTCGCCCGCGGTCTTCTGCTGGCGGTAGCCGAAGCGGTCGCCCTTGGCCACCGGCGTGACGTCCAGGACCGCGCCGCAGTACTGCGTGGCGTCGTGGTCGCCGAGCCACAGGCGGGTGCCGATGCGGGCGCGGAAGCGGGTCTGCGGGAACTGCTGCTGGAGCCGCCCGAGTTCATCGGCCTTCAGGTGGCTGACGAACATGGTGTGCAGCGGCAGCCGGGCGTTGCGCAGCCGCTCCATCCAGGCGCTGACCTCCTGGACCGCGTCGGAGCCGTCCGTGCGGTCCAGCGGGAGGTGGATCGCGAAGCCCTCCAGGCGCACGTCCTCGATGGCGGCGTGCAGCTTGGGGAGGTCCTCCTCGCTGATGCCGTGCCGCTTCATGCTGCTCATGACCTCGATGACGACCCGGGCGCCGACCAGGCCGCGCACCCCCTCGACCGAGGAGACGGACCGTATGGCCCGGTCGGGCAGCGGGACCGGCTCCTCACCCAGCCGGAAGGGGGTGAGCACCAGCAGGTCGCCGCTGAAGAAGTCCTTGATCCGGGCCGCTTCGTAGGTCGTGCCCACGGCGAGGATGTCCGAGCCGAAGCGCGTCGCCTCGTCGGACAGCCGCTCGTGGCCGAAGCCGTAGCCGTTGCCCTTGCAGACCGGGACGATGCCCGGGAACTGCTGGAGGATGGACTGCTGGTGTGCCCGCCAACGCGCGGTGTCGACGTAGAGCGTGAGCGCCATGGCCGGTCCCGGAGCCTTTCCCTGTGCCTGCTGGATGACGTGTTCGTGTGCCTGACGGCGGTACTGCGGGGTGGAACGGAGGGGTCAGCGGCGCGACATATACATGTCGAGGGCCTTGTGGAGCAGCTTGTTGAGCGGGAAGTCCCACTCGCCGAGGTACTCCGCGGCCTGGCCGCCGGTGCCCACCTTGAACTGGATGAGGCCGAAGAGGTGGTCGCTCTCGTCGAGGGAGTCGCCGATGCCGCGCAGGTCGTAGACGCTCGCCCCGAGGGCGTAGGCGTCGCGCAGCATGCGCCACTGCATCGCGTTCGACGGACGGACCTCGCGCTTGTGGTTGGCGGAGGCGCCGTAGGAGTACCAGACGTGTCCGCCGACGATCAGCATCGTGGCGGCGGCGACGGCCTCGCCCTCGTGCACCGCGAAGTACAGCCGCATGCGGTTGGGGTCCTCGGTGTTGAGGGCCGACCACATGCGCTGGAAGTAACTGAGCGGGCGCGGGCGGAACTTGTCGCGCTCGGCCGTGATCTCGTAGAGGTGCTGCCAGGTGGGCAGGTCCTCGTAGCCGCCCTGGACGACCTCGACGCCGGCCTTCTCGGCCTTCTTGATGTTGCGCCGCCACAGCTGGTTGAAGCCCTTGTGGACGTCCTCGAGGGAGCGGTTCGACAGCGGCACCTGGAAGACGTAGCGCGGCTGGACGTCACCGAAGCCGGCGCCGCCGTCCTCGCCCTGCTGCCAGCCCATACGGCGCAGCTGGTCGGCGACCTCGAAGGCGCGGGGCTCGATGTGGGTGGCCTCGACGTCCCGGAGCCGCTTGACGTCGGGGTCGGCGATGCCGGACTTGATGGCGTTCGAGTCCCAGCGCCGGATGACGACCGGCGGGCCCATCTTCACGGAGAAGGCGCCCTGCTGCTTGAGGTGGGCGAGCATCGGGCGCAGCCAGTCCTCGAGGTTCGGGGAGAACCAGTTGATGACCGGGCCCTCGGGGAGGTAGGCCAGATAGCGCTTGATCTTGGGGAGCTGGCGGTAGAGCACCAGGCCCGCGCCGACGAGCTGGCCGTTCTTGTCGAACCAGCCCAGATTCTCCGAGCGCCACTCGGCCTTCACATCGGCCCACGCCGGCACCTGCATGTGACTCGCCGCGGGCAGGCTCTGGATGTAAGCCAGATGCTGCTCTCGGCTGATTGTCCTCAGGGTCAGGCTCATGCGGGGCGCTCCTCGGCAGGTGTGTCCCCAGGGTCGGGGCTCCGGCTCTCGCGCCGAAGCCTACTGCGACCAAGGAGCGCCTCGTCTGGGCGTCCCCGCCGCTACCCGATCACACCCCCGAAGAGTCCGCCGTGCGCCATGCCCAGGAAGAAGCCCACGGCGGCGGCCCCGAGCCCGATGATCAGCAGGAAGCGCTCGCCGGTCGTCGCCGATATGAACTGGCCGTACGCCCCCGTGAGGATGCCCACGAGGCCGCTCCAGGAGCTGAGCAGGTGGAGGTTGGTGAATGCCGAGCTGATGAAGGCCAGGGCGCCGAGCGCGATGGTCACCGCGGCGAAGGTGTTCTCGAGCGGATGGGGCTTGCCGTCGCTGTTGAGAGCCGAGTTGATCAGCGCCCGGGGGCCGCGGGGCTGGCGAGCTGCCTGTGTCATGGGGCTACCTCCTGAAGGCAGGCGGCGCACTGTAGCGCCGGTCACACCCGATGCGTCCAGATTGCGGTGCGGGACCGCTCGATTTCAACCGGAAGCCCGAGTGCGGGTACTGTGTACGGTCTGCACCGGTGTCTGCCCAGACCCAGCTTCGGTCCCAGGGGCGACCCAGGGACTCTCCGCTGAATGTCAGTGTCGGCCGATACCGTTGCTTACGCATCACGACCCTCCTGCCACGGAACGACCGTGGCCGCTGAGTCCAAAGGAGGTGGGTTCCACATGCGTCACTACGAGGTGATGGTCATCCTCGACCCCGATCTCGAGGAGCGCGCTGTCTCCCCGCTGATCGAGAACTTCCTCTCCGTCGTCCGTGAGGGCAACGGAAAGGTCGAGAAGGTCGACACCTGGGGCCGTCGTCGTCTCTCGTACGAGATCAAGAAGAAGCCCGAGGGCATCTACTCGGTCATCGACCTGCAGGCCACGCCTGCGGTCGTCAAGGAGCTCGACCGCCAGATGAACCTGAACGAGTCGGTCCTCCGGACCAAGGTCCTCCGTCCCGAGACCCACTGAACCCCAGCGGTTCAGAGGTAATCGGGCTGCATCGCAACGAGTAGCAAGCAGCCAGCAGCACACCCGCCGAGAGGTTCATCCATGGCAGGCGAGACCGTCATCACGGTCGTCGGCAATCTCGTCGACGACCCCGAGCTGCGCTTCACCCCGTCCGGTGCGGCGGTCGCGAAGTTCCGCGTCGCGTCCACTCCCCGCACCTTCGACCGCCAGACCAACGAGTGGAAGGACGGCGAGAGCCTCTTCCTCACGTGCTCGGTGTGGCGGCAGGCGGCGGAGAACGTCGCCGAGTCGCTCCAGCGAGGCATGCGCGTCATCGTGCAGGGCCGGCTGAAGCAGCGGTCCTACGAGGACCGCGAGGGCGTCAAGCGCACGGTCTACGAGCTCGACGTCGAAGAGGTCGGCGCCAGCCTGAAGAACGCCACGGCGAAGGTCACCAAGACCTCGGGTCGCGGTGGCCAGGGTGGTGGCTTTGGTGGCGGCGGTGGCGGCCAGCAGGGCGGCGGCTGGGGCAACGGCCCCGGCGGCGGCCAGCAGCAGGGCGGCGGCGGGGCTCCCGCCGACGACCCGTGGGCGACCAGCGCTCCGTCCGGCGGCCAGCAGGGCGGCGGCGGAGGCGGCTGGGGCGGCGGCTCCGGCAACTCCGGCGGCGGCTACTCGGACGAGCCGCCCTTCTAGGCCCTTCGTGGGCCCGGGTCCTCGCGGACCCGAGGGCGAAGCACCACAACTTCTTGATCACACAGGAGAGAGACAATGGCGAAGCCGCCTCCGCGCAAGCCTAAGAAGAAGGTCTGCGCGTTCTGCAAGGACAAGACCGCTTACGTGGACTACAAGGACACGAACATGCTGCGGAAGTTCATTTCCGACCGCGGAAAGATCCGTGCCCGTCGCGTGACCGGCAACTGCACCCAGCACCAGCGCGACGTCGCCACGGCCGTGAAGAACAGCCGTGAGATGGCGCTGCTGCCCTACACGTCGTCCGCGCGATAAGGGAAGGGTGACCGAAAAATGAAGATCATCCTCACCCACGAGGTCTCCGGCCTCGGCACCGCCGGCGACGTCGTGGACGTCAAGGACGGCTATGCCCGCAACTACCTGGTCCCGCGCGGTTTCGCGATCCGTTGGACCAAGGGTGGCGAGCAGGACGTGGCGCAGATCCGTCGCGGTCGCAAGATCCGCGAGATCGCCACGATCGAGCAGGCCAACGAGGTCAAGGGTCAGCTCGAGGGCACCAAGGTGCGCCTGGCGACCCGTGCCGGCGACGCCGGCCGCCTGTTCGGCTCCGTGACCCCCGCCGACATCGCCGCGGCGATCGAGGCTTCCGGTGGTCCGAAGGTCGACAAGCGCCGTGTCGAGGTGGGCTCGCCCATCAAGACGCTGGGCTCGCACCAGATCTCCGTGCGTCTGCACGCCGACGTCGTTGCCAAGCTCGGCATCGAGGTCATCGCTGCCTGATCGCCTCGCGATCGGCAGTGTGAGAAGGGCCGCACCCCTCGGGGTGCGGCCCTTCCGCCGTTCCGGGGCCGGCCCGGGGACCGCCGTCAGGCCCGTACGGCCCCGGTGACGATCCAGCGGCCGGAGCGGGCGCGGAGCCACAGGCTCAGCATGCGCACGGCCATCATCAGCGTCATCGCCCACCACAGGGCCGTGAGGCCGCCGCCGAGGGTGGGCACGAGCAGCGCGACGGGTGCGAAGACCGCGAGGACGGCCAGCATCGCCCAGGCGAGGTACGGCCCGTCCCCGGCGCCCATCAGCACGCCGTCCAGGATGAAGACGACGCCCGAGACGGGCTGGCTGAGGGCGACGATCAGGAGCGTGGGCAGCAGGGCGTCCCGTACGGCGGCGTCGGAGGTGAACAGGGGGATGAAGAGCGGCCGCGCGGCCACCACGAGCACCCCCAGCACCACCCCTGACACGATCCCCCACTGCACCATGCGGCGGCAGGCCGCGCGGGCCCCGGCGGCGTCCCCGGCGCCGAGGTAGCGCCCGATGATCGCCTGACCGGCGATGGCGATGGCGTCCAGGGCGAAGGCGAGCAGGCTCCACAGGGTCAGCACGATCTGGTGGGCGGCTATGTCCGTGTCACCGAGCCGGGCCGCGACCGCCGTGGCGATCATGAGGACGGCGCGCAGCGAGAGCGTACGCACCAGGAGGGGCACCCCGGCCTGGGCGCATGCCCGGATGCCCGCGGCGTCGGGGCGGAGCGAGGCGCCGTGCCGCCGCGCGCCCCGGACGACGACGGCGAGATAGGCGGCGGCCATGCCGCACTGGGCGATGACCGTGCCCCAGGCGGAGCCCGCGATGCCGAGCCCGGCGCCGTAGACGAGGCCCAGATTGAGGGCGGCGTTGGCGGCGAAGCCGCCGATGGCGACGTACAGCGGCGTGCGGGTGTCCTGGAGGCCGCGGAGCACGCCCGTGGCGGCGAGCACGATGAGCATGGCGGGTATCCCGAGCGCGCTGATCCGCAGATACGTGGTCGCGTACGGGGCGGCGGTCGGTGAGGCGCCGAAAAGCTCGACGACCGGCCGCGCGGCGGGGAGGGTGACGGCTATGACGGCGACGCCGATGAGGAGGGCGAGCCAGATGCCGTCCATGCCCTGGCGGATCGCGGCCTGGAGGTCACCGGCGCCGACGCGGCGGGCGACGGCGGCGGTGGTGGCGTAGGCGAGGAAGACGAAGACGCTGACGGCGGTGGTGAGCAGGGCCGCCGCGACCCCGAGCCCGGCGAGCTGGGGGGTGCCGAGGTGGCCGACGATGGCGCTGTCGGCCATGAGGAAGAGGGGTTCCGCGACGAGTGCGCCGAAGGCGGGGACGGCCAGCGAGAGGATCTCGCGGTCGTGTCTGCGGGCGCTGTGCGGTCCTCGCGCGGTGGCCTTGGTCATACGCTCAACCTAATCTTCCACAGGTAATTACTGCAAGCGTCGAGAGACCCTTACATTCGGCCCGTCGTGGCGATCTTCTCTGTGCCGTTTGTCGCGATCTTGCGCCGAGCGGGAAAGTTTTTCTCCTCAACAGCCGGTGGATGGGGAAACCGCAGGTCAGATGGGTGAGGAGCGAGTGATTGTGTGTTTGTCCACAGCGCTTTCCCCCGTGCCGTACACAGGTTCCGCGGGGTTCTCCACAGGATGGGGCCCTTCATCCACATGCCCTGTGGATAACCAGATTGGCTGACGGTGCCCGCGGGCCTACCGTGGACCGGCGCCCGCCGCCTGTTCCGGCCTCGAAGACCTTACGAGATCGACACGAACTCGACGCACGCCGACCGGAGTCGGGCGGGGCTATTTGTCAGAGCCGTGCCGTAAGAAAGAACAGCACGGCGAGGTCCGCACCGCGGACGGGAGGAGGTGGCGGGGTGAGCATCCCCGAACCGCCCATGGACGACCCCTGGGCCGAGGCCGGCCCTGGCGACCGGCTCCCCGTCTCCCGCCCCCGCCGAGGCGACGGCCAGGCCCGCGGTGAGCGGCACGACCGCGGTGGCGACGACGGCGGCTCCTGGGACCGCGGCTCCTCCTCGCAGGGGGCGCAGGGCTTCGAGCGCGTCCCCCCGCAGGACCTCGACGCGGAGCAGTCCGTCCTCGGCGGCATGCTGCTCTCCAAGGACGCCATCGCCGACGTGGTCGAGGTGCTCAAGGGCATCGACTTCTACCGCCCGGCGCACGAGACGATCTTCCAGGCCGTTCTCGACCTCTACGCCAAGGGCGAGCCCGCCGACCCCATCACCGTGGCCGCGGAGCTCACCAAGCGCGGCGAGATCACCCGCGTCGGCGGCGCCGCGTATCTCCACACGCTGGTGCAGTCCGTCCCCACCGCGGCCAACGCGGAGTACTACGCCGAGATCGTCCACGAGCGCGCGGTACTGCGCCGGCTGGTCGAGGCGGGCACGCGCATCACGCAGATGGGATACGCGGCCGACGGCGACGTCGACGACATCGTCAACAACGCCCAGGCCGAGATCTACGCCGTCACCGAGCAGCGCACCAGCGAGGACTATCTCCCGCTCGGCGACATCATGGAGGGCGCGCTCGACGAGATCGAGGCCATCGGCTCGCGCAGCGGCCAGATGTCCGGGGTGCCCACCGGCTTCACCGACCTCGACGCGCTGACCAACGGCCTGCACCCCGGCCAGATGATCGTCATCGCCGCCCGTCCGGCCATGGGTAAGTCGACCCTCGCGCTGGACTTCGCCCGTGCCTGCTCGATCAAGCACAACATGCCGAGCGTGATCTTCTCGCTCGAAATGGGCCGCAACGAGATCGCGATGCGCCTGCTGTCCGCCGAGGCGCGGGTGGCGCTGCACCACATGCGCTCCGGCTCGATGACGGACGAGGACTGGACGCGCCTCGCCCGCCGGATGCCCGACGTCTCGGCCGCGCCGCTCTACATCGACGACTCGCCGAACCTGTCGATGATGGAGATCCGCGCCAAGTGCCGCCGCCTCAAGCAGCGCGCGGACATCAAGCTCGTGATCATCGACTATCTCCAGCTGATGCAGTCCGGCGGCGCCAAGCGCGCCGAGAGCCGCCAGCAGGAGGTCTCGGACATGTCCCGAAACCTCAAGCTGCTGGCCAAGGAGCTCGAACTGCCGGTCATCGCGCTGTCCCAGCTGAACCGTGGCCCCGAGCAGCGCACGGACAAGAAGCCGATGGTCTCCGACCTCCGTGAGTCCGGCTCCATCGAGCAGGACGCCGACATGGTCATCCTGCTCCACCGTGAGGACGCCTACGAGAAGGAGTCGCCCCGCGCGGGCGAGGCGGACATCATCGTCGGCAAGCACCGAAACGGCCCGACGGCCACGATCACGGTGGCCTTCCAGGGCCACTACTCCCGCTTTGTCGACATGGCTCAGACGTAGGCGTCACCGCCGCTCGTCGGATGTGGAAAACCCCGAACCCGCCCTCGCCGTCCCGGATCTGCACGCGGTGATGTGCCGTGCGGTGTGCACTGTTACCTGTACGCGGTGCTGAGCTGCACTGTTCGTGGGGAGTCGAACCCCAGCGTTGCTCTTCACGCGCCAGGAGTGGGCCGGAAAACCGCCGGTCCTCGGTGTGTGCACGCCTCCGGAGCGGTTACCTGCTCCACAACCTCCGAGCCTGCCGGACCTGTTCAGTCCAGCAGGTCGATCTCCCAGTTCGCGCGCTGGATCCGCACGTCGATCTCACGGATCTCCCGCGCGAGCACGTCCGTCCGGGCGCGCAGCTCGGCGACCGGGAGCGCGGAGAGCACCATCAGCTCGGAGCGCAGCTGGCGGCCGTAGCCCCGGTCGCCCGTGCCCGCCGCCGCGTCGGCCGCAGCGGTGAGCACCGAGTGGCGCAGCCGCAGCACGTCCCGGCGCGCGAGGGCGTCGGTGAGGGTACCGTCCTGGCCCATCCGTGCCGAGGAGTTGGTCCGGTTGATCCGGCGGATCAGCGTTTCGAGGGTGTCCAGCACCTCGTCGGTCTCGGCCAGCAGCTGGGCCGCGTCCTCCGCGGGCGTCTCGCCTTCCTGGTAGCGCGCGCTGCTGACGACGCGCGCTCGCAGCTGTTCCACGCGACGCGTCGCTTCCGCACGTTCCGCCAGTGCCTCAGCAAGCTTCACTGTCTCCACCTCCCGTCCGTCGTGATGTCGTTCGTCGTGAATGTCATTCGTCACGAATGTCGTTCGTTGCGAATCTCGCACAAGTATCGAATGCTAACGGGTTTACCCGCACCTGGATTTATTCGGATGAACCGTCGCACCAGGTGAGGTGGACTCATTCCGGTGCGATCCACGGGAGTTCGGAGGCGAGGTCCTGGCGGAGGCGCCGCAGGGGACGGGCGCCGACCAAGGAGCGCACCGGGGTTCCGGCGCGGAAGAGCAGGAGGGTCGGCATGGAGAGGACGCCGTACGCCGCCTGTGTCCGCGGGTTGTTGTCCACATCGAGTTGAACGATCTTGAGGCGGCCGGCCTCCTGCCGGGCCAGCTCGGCCAGCACGGGCGTGATCATGCGGCAGGGCGCGCACCAGGCAGCCGTGAAGTCGACGAGTACGGGCAGCTCCGAGGCGAGGACCTCGGTGGCGAAAGTGTCGTCGGTGACGGACGGGACCGACGTGGCGGCTGTGTGACCTGCGGTGGTCGTCATGGCGTGCTGAGTTCCTCTTCGGGGCCGGACGGGGTGAGGGCGCAGAGCGGGGGCGGGCCGCCGGGGACCTCCGCGGCGGCCTTGAGCGCGGCGGTCTCCCGTTCGGCGCGGGCGAGTTGGGCGCCGACCTCCGCGCGTACGCGCTGGAGGTGGCCGATGCAGTCGTCGAGCTCCGCCAGCTTGCGGCGGTAGACCTCCAGCGAGGCCGGGCAGGAGTCGCCCGCCGGATGGCCCGCGCGCAGGCAGTCCACGAACGGCCGGGTCTCCTCCAGCCCGAACCCGAAGTCCTGGAGGACGCGGATCTGCTGGAGGAGGCGCAGGTCGTCCTCGTCGTACGTGCGGTAGCCGTTGCCGGCGCGGCGGGCCGGCAGGAGGCCCAGCGACTCGTAGTGCCGAAGGGTGCGGGTGGTGGTGCCCGCCCGCTGGGCCAGTTCCCCGATACGCATGGACACGACCGTAGACGTTGACGTGGACGTCAAGGCCAGGGCCGGGGCGCGGTGCGGTTGGTTAGGGTGCGGACATGACCGCATCGTACGAAGTATCCATGGATGGCCCCCCGTTCACCGAGTTGCTCCCTGGTACCCAGCGGGCCCTTCTGCATCGCATCGCCACCGCGCAGTCGGAAGGCCGCACGCCCTCATTGGTGGGCGCGGTGATGCGAGAGGGGCGGATGGTGTGGTCAGCCGGCCGGGGCGAGGTCGCCGGGCGGACGCCCGGAGCCGATACGCAGTACCGCATCGGATCGATCACCAAGTGCCTGGTCGCGGTCCTGGTCCTGCGGCTCTGCGAGGAGGGGCTCCTGGATCTGGACGCCCCGCTCGCCGCCTATCTCGACACCCCGGAGGCCGGCGAGGCCACCGTCGCCCAGCTGCTCGCCCACACCTCGGGTCTTGCCGCCGAGGCGCGCGGCCCGTGGTGGGAGCGCACGGACGGCGCCCTGCGCCCCGAGCTCGCGGACATCTTCGGCGAGCGCCCCCAGCGGCACCCGGCCGGCCGGACGTACCACTACTCCAACCCCGGTTACGCGCTGCTCGGCGCGCTCGTGGAGCGGCTGCGCGGGGAGCCCTGGGGGGAGGTGCTGCGCCGGGAGGTGCTGATGCCGCTCGGCATGGACCGTACGACGCTCCTGCCGGAGGCGCCGCACGCGGAGGGCTGGGCCGTGCACCCGTGGGCGGACGCGCTGCTTCCGGAACCGGCTGTGGACACCGGGCGGATGGCGCCCGCGGGGCAGGTCTGGTCCACGGCGGCGGACTTGTGCAGATTCGCCGCGTTCCTGCTGGACGGTGACGAGCGCGTGCTCGGCCGGGAGGCGGTCGCGAGGATGCGGGTGCCGGAGTCGGGCCCGCAGGATCCGGGCTGGAAATTCGGCTATGGCCTCGGCGTGCAGCTCACCCGCCGGAACGGCCGCACGCTGATCGGTCACACGGGATCGCTGCCGGGCTTCGTGGCGATCCTGTGGGCGAGCCCGGACGAGGCACTGGCCGGGGTCGTCCTGGCGAACCGGACCTCCTGCCCGGGGGCAGACGCGACGGCCGCCGAGCTGGTGGAGACGGTCGCGCGCGACGAGCCGCGGATCCCCGGGACCTGGCGACCGCTCGGCGAGGTGGACAGCACGCTCCTGGAGCTGACCGGGCCCTGGTACTGGGGCGCCGCGCCCTTCGCCCTGCGCCTGCGCGCGGACCGGGGCCTGGAGCTGACCCCGCTCTCCGGCACGGGCCGCGCCTCGCGCTTCCGCGCGGAGGACGACGGCACCTGGACCGGCCTCGACGCGTACTACGCGGGGGAGACGCTGACGGTCGTGCGGACCGCGGAGGGCGCGGTGAGCCACCTCGACGTCGGCACCTTCGTGCTCACCCGCGAACCGTACGAGCAGGGTGACGCGGTGCCCGGCGGGGTCGGGAAGGCCGGCTGGCGGTAGGGTCCGCCGGGCACCGGCGCGTGCGAAGGTCCGGCGGACCGCACTGGGCAGGAGCGGCCCGCGCGGCGCGGACGTAGGGTCGGGGAGAGATTGGCGGGCGCCCGTACGCGGCGCGATACCACCCTGGAAGGCCACCGTGACTGCGAACACCGCACCGGTCCTGCTCGACCTCGCGCCGCTCGACGCGGCGCACTTCGCGCGCATCGAGGACAAGGTCGCCGCACTGATGCGCACGCGCGAGAGCGTCGTCGCGATGCAGGGCGAGGCGCTGCTGCCCCTGGAGGCGTGCATCCGCTCCGCCGTGCGCCCCGGCAGCACCGCGCTGAACATCATCACGGGCCCGTACGGGGAGACGTTCGGCGGCTGGCTGCGCTCCTGCGGCGCCGAGGTGGTCACGGTGGCGGCGCCGTTCAGCGGCGCGGCCGACGCGCGGCAGGTGGCCGAGGCGCTGCGCGCGCACCCGGAGATCGACTTCGTGAGCCTGGTGCACGCCGAGGCGGCGACCGGCAACACCAACCCGGTCGCGGAGATCGGGGCCGTCGTCCGGGAGCACGGCGCCTTGCTGATGCTGGACGCCGTGGCGTCCGTGGCCGCCGAGCCGCTCCTCACGGACGAGTGGGGCGTCGACCTGTGCGTCATCGGCGGGCAGAAGGCGATGGCGGGTCCGGCGGGTGTGTCGGCCGTGTCGGTCAGCGCCCGCGCGTGGGAGCGGATCGCGGCCAACGAGCAGGCCCCGCGCGGCTCGTACCTCTCCCTCCTGGACTGGAAGGAGCGCTGGATCGACGGGGGGCGTAAGGCGCTGCCGCACGCCCCCGCCCAGCTGGAGATGCTCGCCCTGGAGCAGGCGGTGGACCGGATCGAGGAGACCGGCCTGGACGCCGTGATCCTCCGCCACCGGGCCGCCGCCGCGGCCACCCGCGCGGGCGCGCGCGTGCTGGGCGCCCTCTCCCCGTACGTCACGCGGGACACGGACGCGGCGCCCGCGGCGACCACCCTGCGCGCCCCCGACGGCGTCGACGCCCGGGAGATCGTCGCGGCCGCCCTGGCCGCCGACCGCGCCGTGCCCGTGCAGGCGGCCGGCGGGGCGCTGGCCAAGGAGATGATCCGCGTGAACCACTACGGGCTCGCCGCGGACCGCGCCGTCGTCCTGGACTCCCTCTCGGCGCTCGGCGCCGCGCTGCGGGCGCTGGACGTCGAGGCCGGCGGTACGGACGAGGCCCGGGACGCCGCGGCAGTGGCCTGGGACGCGGTGACCGGGAGCTGACGCCCCCGCGGCTCTTCCTTCTCAAGGCAGCTCTCAAGGCAGCTCTCAAGGCAGCGTGAGCCGCTGTCGGTGCGTTATGCGCCGACAGCGGCTTTTTGTGTTATTTCGCCCCGTTATGTTCGCTGCCGTACCTCGCTCATCTGCCCGGATAGAATCGGAACGCCCAGCCCGTTTCGCCAGATCGCCCTCCGGAGGGTCCCCGCATGGTGCGCCGCAGGAACACGACGGCGTCGACGGCCGCTTCGGCGGCCCTCCGCGCGGACGCCCGGCGCAACAGGGCGCTCATCCTCGACGCGGCGCGATCGGCCTTCGAGGAACGGGGGTTGGGGGTGCCGCTGGGGGAGATCGCGCGCCGCGCGGGCGTCGGCACGGGAACGGTCCATCGCCATTTTCCTTCCAAGGAAGCGCTGTTCAGGGCGACGGTCGTGGACCGGATAAGGCTTTTCACGGACACCGCACGGGAGTTGGCGGACGCGGAGGAGCCGGGGACGGTGTTCTTCCGCTACCTGGCGGCGGTGGTGCGGCTCTCGGCGCGGAACAGAGCGCTCCTGGACGCGCTGGACGCGAGCGCCGAGGGCCTCTTCGAGCCGACCCCGGGGGTGGAGAGGGGCTTCCAGGAGGCCCTGGGGGTGCTGCTGACGCGTGCTCAAAAGGCGGGCGCGGTAAGGAAGGACGTCGAGGTCGAGGACGTCGTCACGCTGCTCTTCGGCTGTCTGTCCATGGAGCGGCGACGGGGTGCGGCGGGAGCGCAGGGGCGGATGACGGCGCTGATGTGCGACAGCCTCCGACCGAGTCGTCACGTTACGAAACTGCCCACGATCCCGGTTGCGCGTGACGAAACGGCCTGCGCGGAGTGCGGCGGGCCGGTGGCGGTGGCGCGTACGGGCCGGCGGGCGCGGTACTGCGGTGGGGCGTGTCGGCAGAGGGCACACCGGTCGCGTCAGCGGTAGGGCACGCGCCCGGCCCGTCCGCGGCGGCACGAAAGCGCTTGAGGGCAGCCGAAGGGCCTGAGGCAGCCAAAGCGCCTGAGTACGACCCAAGCACCTGAGGGCAGCCAAAGCGTCTGAGAGCGCCCGGCCCGCCCGCGACGGACGCGAAAAGCGCCTGAGGGCAGTCAAAGAGCCTGAGGGCAGCCGGCGCCGGTGCCCGGCCCGGCTGCCCTCGGGAAGATGCCGCTAAGCCACCGGTGCCAGCGACTCCACCGCCGCCACCAGCGGCGCCAGTTCCGCCCGCTTCGACGCCTCGTCCAGCGCTTCCCGCAGCGCCGTGTCGTTCGTGGGCCGGGCCTCCGCGAGGAGTGCCAGTCCCGCCTCCGTCACGTCCGTGTAGATGCCCCGGCGGTCGGTGAGGCAGAGGTAGCGCGTCAGCAGGCCGCGGTCCTCCAGGCGGTTGACCAGGCGGGTCGTCGCGCTCTGGCTGAGGACGACGGAGTCGGCGACCTGGTTCATGCGCAGGTGGCCGCCCTCGCCGCTGTGCTGGCGGCTGAGCACGTCGAGGACGCTGAACTCGCGCACGCTCAGGTCGTGCCCGGCCTGGAGGGCGCGCTCGATGTGGGCCTCGATCCGGCCGTGGAGCGCGGAGAGCGCGCACCAGCCCTGTGCCAGTCCGAGCAGAGCGGGATCCGGGGTGCGGGACATGGGGCGGGTCCTCCTTCGCGTGCGGAGTCTTCGTGGCGGGCGTGCGTACGGGGCGTACGCGCCGGGGCGTCCGTGGCCACGCGCGGGGCGCGCGGTCCGTGGGTGTTGCCTACCGGCCCGTACGGACAGGATAGCCCTCCGCCGCAATAGCCCGCGCTTGCAAATAACCCGCGTTTGCAATTATTGTCGACGCTCGTAAGGTTCGCCTGCAATCACGCGCTGCCTTCTCCCGGCCCCTCCCCTTTGCTGAAGGACCCCTGTCATGCCCCTTGCACTGCTGGCGCTCGCCATCGGCGCCTTCGGTATCGGCACCACCGAATTCGTGACCTCCGGGCTCCTCCCCGAGATCGCGGAGGAGTTCGGCGTCTCCATCCCCACCGCCGGCTACCTGACCACCGGCTACGCGCTCGGCGTGGTCGTGGGCGCCCCGATCCTCGCGATCATCGGCAGCCGAGTGCCGCGCAAGCGGATGCTGATGTCCCTGATGGGGCTGTTCGTCGCGGGCAACGTGCTCTCCGCCGTCGCCCCCGTCTTCGCCCTGATGCTGGCCGGGCGGATCGTCGCCTCGCTCGCGCACGGCGCGTTCTTCGGCATCGGCGCGATCGTCGCCGCCGGGCTCGTCGCCCCGCAGAAGAAGGCGGGCGCGATCGCGATGATGTTCACGGGCCTGACCGTGGCCAATGTGGTCGGTGTGCCGCTGGGGACCGTGGTCGGCCAGAACGCGGGCTGGCGCCTCACCTTCTTCCTCATCGCCGGGCTCGGTGTGCTCGCGGTCCTCGGCATCGCCGCGCTCGTGCCCCGGCTGCCCGAGGAGCCGCGTGCCGGACGGACGCCTGTCAGCGGCGAACTCGCCGCCTTCCGCAACCCGCAGGTCCTCCTCGCGATGGGGATGACGGTGCTCGGCTTCGGCGGCGTCTTCACGATGAACACCTACCTCGCGCCGATGATGACCGACGTCACGGGCTTCGCGCCGTCCTCCGTGACCTGGCTGCTCGTGCTCTTCGGCGTCGGCATGGTCATCGGCAACCTCGTCGGCGGGCGGTACGCGGACCGGGCGCTCATGCCCCTGCTGTACGTCTCGCTGAGCGCGCTCGCGATCGTCCTCGCGCTGATGCCGTTCGCCGCCCACAGCAAGATCGTGGCCGCCGTCGCCGTCCCCCTGATCGGGGCCTTCGGCTTCGCGTCCGTACCCCCGCTGCAGAAGCGCGTCCTCGACCAGACCTCCGACGCGCCGACCCTCGCCTCCGCCGTGAACATCGGCGCCTTCAACCTGGGCAACGCCATCGCCGCCTGGCTCGGCGGGCTCGTCATCGCGGCCGGCTTCGACTACGCGGCCCCCACCTGGGTCGGCGCCGCGATGGCCGCCTCCGCGGTCGCCCTGGCCGTGCTGTCCGCCGCCCTGGAGCGGCGTGCGGGCGGGAGCGGCGGCCGGATCGCGGCACGGTCCGCCGCTGCCGCCTCGCCGACCCCTCAGACCCCCCAGGCCACCGGAACACCGTACGCATCCCGCTAGGAGCACCACCTCATGACCGACACCACCTCCACCACCGTCCGCCCGCTCACCACGGACGAAGCGGACGCCCTCGTCACCGCCGCCCGCCGGGCCGCCGACGAGCAGGGCGTACGGATCGCCGTCACCGTCCTGGACGCGGGCGGCCACCTGCTGGCCTTCCGCCGGGACGACCGGGCCGTGCTGATCGCGGGGGAGACGAGCACGCGCAAGGCGTTCACCGCGGCGCAGCTGGACGCGCCGACCGCCGACCTGGTCGAGGCGGTGCAGCCGGGCGGGCTCTTCCACACGCTGCCGACCGCCCTGGACCGGCCGCTGCTCTTCATCGCGGGCGGGGTTCCCCTGCGGCGTGACGGCCGGCTGATCGGCGCGATCGGTGTGGGCGGCGGCGCGCCGGACCAGGACCACGGCATCGCGGCCGCCGCGATCGCGGCGGTGCCGGTCGGCTGACCGCCCGCCGGGGCCCCGCGTCGGGGCCCCGGCACCCCTCCGACCGGCCCACGTGAGATAGACCTCGGTAAAGGTTGCGCGATCACGCAACCTTTTCCCTCGTCGCGACCCTCCTTGAGTGAAGGAGAAGTGCGCTTCCCCGTCGCAAAGGCGGGGACGTCAGAGCCGAGGGAGACAGGATGAGCGCTGGTGGAAGGGCCACGGCCCGCACGGCGCGCAGCCGGAACGCGGAGTTGCTGCTGCTCGGCGGGGCAGTGCTGCTGACGCTTTTCGGCTATGCCTCGGTGGGGCTGGCCACGGCCGGTGAGCTGCCGGGCGAGCTGTTCGGCTACGCCCTCGGTCTGGTGGCCGCCGCCGCGCTGGCGCATTTCGCGGTACGCCGCTTCGCCCCGCACGCCGATCCGCTGATCCTGCCGCTCGCCTTCGCGCTGAGCGGCCTGGGCCTGGTGCTGATCCACCGGCTCGACATCTCGTACGCGATTCGCTACCACTCCCCGCCGGCCGCCTCGAACCAGGTGATGTGGAGCGCCATCGGGCTGGCCGTCCTGCTGGCCGTCCTGGTCTTCCTCAAGGATCACCGCCACCTTCAGCGGTACGCGTACGTCACCGTCTTCGCGGCCCTCGTGCTGCTGATGGCACCGGCCTTCTTCCCCGGTGACTCCTACGGCGCCAAGCGGTGGATCCGGCTCGGGGCGCTGTCGTTCCAGCCCGGTGAGTTCGTCAGGATCGCCATCGCGGTGTTCTTCGCGGGCTATCTCACCATGCACAAGGACGCGCTGGCGCTGGCCAGCAGGCGGGTGCTGGGCTTCTATCTGCCGCGCGGGCGGCAGTTCGGGCCGATCGCCGCGGTGTGGGTGCTGAGCCTGCTCGTGCTGATCTTCGAGCGGGACCTCGGCACGTCGCTGATCTTCTTCGGGCTGTTCGTCATCATGCTCTACGCCGCGACCGAGCGGCCCAGCTGGGTGGTGTCCGGCCTGGGCATGTTCGCCGTCGGGGCGTTCGTCGTGGGCTCCATGGAGCCGCATGTGCACGGCCGGATCGTCGCCTGGCTGCACCCCATGGACTACTAC
Organism: Streptomyces sp. NPDC051173; assembly: GCF_040689515.1. NCBI lineage: Bacteria > Bacillati > Actinomycetota > Actinomycetes > Kitasatosporales > Streptomycetaceae > Streptomyces > Streptomyces sp. NPDC051173. The sequence continues at coordinate 88,901 of NZ_JBFBBD010000001.1, read as the reverse complement.
CTTCCGCACCCGCCGGCCGGTCTGACCTCGCCGCAGGCGGCGGAGGCGCTGTTCAGCTTCGGCAGCGGCGGCGTCCTCGGCACCGGCCTCGGACGCGGCCATTCCGATCTCATCGGCTTCGCGGGGCGCAGCGACTTCATCCTCACCACGGTCGGCGAGGAACTGGGGCTCGCGGGCATGATGGCCGTGTTCCTGCTGTACGCGCTGCTGATCGAGCGCGGTCTGCGGACGGCGCTGGACGCCCGGGACTCCTTCGGCAAGCTCCTGGCGACCGGCCTCGCCGGCGCGCTGGCCCTCCAGGTCTTCGTGGTCGCGGGAGGCGTCACCGGGCTGCTGCCGCTGACCGGCAAGGCCCTGCCGTTCCTGGCCGCGGGAGGCTCCTCCCAGGTGGCGAACTGGGTGCTGATCGCGGTGCTCCTGAAGATCAGCGACTCGGCGCGCAAGCCCCCGCCCGAGCCCTCGGGCGACCTCGACGAGCAGGCGACCCAGATGATCAGGCGCTGAGTCCGCGGGCGGTGCGCCTACCCTCGGACACTGTGACCAGACTGCACGTTTTCGATATGGACGGGACCCTGATACGCGGGTCCGCGGCGGCCGTCGAGATATCCCGGCAACTCGGCCTGGAACGCGAGATCGCCGAACTGGAGCGGGCGTTCGTCGCCCGGGAGCTGACCCCGCCCCGCTTCGCCGCCCTGGCGTGCGAGCTGTGGAGCGGGCTCACCGAGGAACACGTCGCCGCCGCCTTCGAGGACGCGCCCTGGATGGAGGGCATCCGGGAGGTGTGGGCGGACATCCGCGCCCGCGGCGAGCGGTGCGCGGTGATCTCGCTGTCCCCGGACTTCTTCGTGGACCGCCTGCTGACCTGGGGCGCGGACGCCACCCACGGCTCCGGCTGGCCGGCCGTCCCCTTCCGCGACCCCGTCGACCCGACGGCGATCCTCGACGCGGCCGCCAAGGTGCGGATCACGGACGAACTCTGCGCGCGGTACGGGCTGAGCCGGGCGGACTGCGTGGCGTACGGGGACTCGATGTCGGACACGGAGCTCTTCGCGGCCGTGCGGGTGTCGGTGGCGGTCAACGCCGATCACCACGTGCGGGACGCGGCGGCGCACGCGTACGCGGGCACGGACCTCAGGGCGGCCTACGAGCTGGTGCGCTGACCTGCCCGCCGGCGCTCACCCGCCTGCCGGCCGGACGGACGGACGGAACCTCCCGGGGCCGGAAGCGGGCCAGCCTAGCCTCAACGACCGTGTGATTACCCGGAGTTCTCACTATTTCCCCGGGGCCCCACAGGAAATGACATGCTGCGCGGACGGCACCTTCCGGCCCGGCCGGAAGGGGGAGGACCGACCGAGACATGTTCGAGGCGAGACGATGAGGGACGCTCCGACCACCACGACGGGTGACGGCGGCAGCGACGCCGGCCGGGGTGACCGGGGCTGGTTCACCCGGCCCACCACTCCGGGGCAGCGGGCGGGCGGCAGCCCTCCGGACGAGCGGGACGCAGGCCCGGCCGACGATCCGCCGGGCGGCACGCCGGAGCGCCGCGCCGTACGCGCCGCGAAGTGGGTGCCCGTGCGGGCGGTGGCCCCCGACCGCCCCGCGGACCGGCCCCCGGCGGACCCCGTACGCCGCCACTACGCGAACCCGCCGGACGGCCACTCCGTGCGGCAGGAGCAGCGGCAGGAACAGCGACAGGAGCCGCGGCGGGAACACCCGGCCGCGCCGCCCGAACACCCGCCGGGCCTCCCGCACCGCCCGGACGAGCCCCCTCCGCTCCTTCCCCTTCAGCTCCGTCAACCGGCCCCCGAACCACCGTGGTTCGCGCCCGGCCCCCAGGCTGAGCACCAGCGCCCGGCCGACGGCCCGCCGGACCGTCCCACCCGTCCCGCGCCGCCTCCCGCGGCCGGGCGCTCGCCCTCTCCCGACGCCCTGGCGATCAGACGGACGCTGGCCGGGATCGAGCCCGTCGCCGACAAGGTGACCTCGTACTTCTACGCGTTGCTCTTCGTACGCCACCCCGATCTGCGCGCCCTCTTCCCCGCCGCGATGGATCTCCAGCGCGACCGGCTGTTCAAGGCGCTGCTGACCGCCGCACGCCATGCCGACGACGTCCCCACGCTCACCGCCTACCTCTCCGGACTCGGGCGCGGCCACCGCAAGTACGGGGCGCTGCCCACGCATTACCCCGCCGTCGGCGAGTGCCTGATCGCCGCGCTCGCCCGTTACGCGGGGGACTCCTGGGACGAGGCGACCGAGGCCGCCTGGGTGCGGGTCTACACCGCGATCTCACAGATCATGATCGACGCGGCCGCCGAGGACGAGGCGCGCTCCCCCGCCTGGTGGCAGGCCGAGATCATCGGTCATGAACTGCGCACGCCGGACGTCGCCGTCGTGACCGTACGGCCCGATCAGCCCTATCCCTTCGTCGCCGGGCAGTACACCAGCCTGGAGACCCCCTGGTGGCCGCGCGTGTGGCGGCACTACTCCTTCTCCGCCGCGCCCCGCCAGGACGGGCTGCTCTCCTTCCACGTCAAGGCCGTTCCCGCCGGGTGGGTGTCCGGTGCGCTCGTCCATCGCGCCCGCCCGGGCGACGTCCTGCGACTCGGTCCTCCCACCGGTTCCATGATTGTGGACCACACCACTGACAACGGCCTGCTGTGCCTGGGCGGTGGCACCGGCATCGCGCCCATCAAGGCGCTGGTCGAGGACGTCGCGGAGCACGGCAGGCGCCGCCCCGTCGAGGTCTTCTACGGGGCCCGCCACGACGACGACCTCTACGACATCGACACCATGCTGCGGTTGCAGCGCTCGCACCCCTGGCTGTCCGTCCGCCCCGTCGTCGCCGAGGGCCCGACCCGCGCTCTCGTCGGGCAACTGCCGCACATCGTCCGGCAGTACGGCCCGTGGAACGCCTACGACGCGTATCTCTCCGGGCCCCCGGGGATGATCCGCAGCGGTGTGGACACCCTCAGACGCATCGGCGTTCCCTCGGACCGGATCAGACACGACTCGCTCGACGAGCCGGGCGCGGTGCCGGGCTGACGCGTCAGCCGAGGTCTTCCGCGAGGAGTGCCCGTACGCCCTCGATGTTCGCGTCGAGGTAGGCGCGCAGGGACGGTGGCACCAGCTCGACGGAGGCGATCCCCGCGCGGCTGAAGGGGATGCGCACCACCTCGTACGTCCCGGACGGCTCGTCCACCTCGGGGCCGTGGCGCAGCGAGTAGTCCATGGAGGCGAGGCGGCAGACGAAGAAGTGCTGCACCTTGACGCCGTGGGCGGCATGGTTCGCGGAGTGCGGGACGGTGTCGACGAAGGCCGGGACGATGTCGACGACCTTGGCGCCGAGCTCCTCGTCGACCTCACGGTGGAGGGCGGCGACGACGCTGGAGTCCTCGGGCTCCATGCCGCCGCCGGGAGTGATCCAGTACGGGGCCTCGCCGGGCTTGGTCCGCTTGATGAGGATCATTTCGAGATCGGAGTCGCCGGTGGACCCTGGTGCGGTGCTGTCGAGCAGGATGGCACGGGCGGTGCGCTTGACCACTGGACGTTCGGTCATAGGGGACATCTGCCGCGTGACCGCCCCGGTGAAACCCTTCCGTGCGGGACTTTCTCACCAGGAGACGGCAGCGCGCAGGAGCCACTCGTGTGCGCGGGCGAGGTGCGGGTGGGCCAGGCTGCCGGTGCGGACGACCAGGAAATAGGTGCGCAGCGGCGGGACCGGCGGGTCGAGCAGGGCCACGATCTCACCGGTGTCGAGCGCGTCGGAGCACAGATAGCGGGGCAGCACGCCGAGCCCGGCCCCCGCGGCCACGCAGGTGAGGACGGCGCGCAGGTCGGGGGCGATGACGCTGCCGTCGGTGACGGGCTTGGTGTCGAAGACGGCCGTCCAGTAGCGGGTGACGAGCGGCAGGCTCTCGTGGACCTCGACGACGGGCAGGTGCTCCAGGGCCGGGGCGCCCTTGTCGCGGAGTACGGCCGCGCCGCCGAGGCGGGCGGCCCAGCGCGGCGCGGCGACCAGCACGTGTTCCTCGTCGCAGAGCGGGGTGGCGGTCAGCAGGCGCCCACGGGGGCGCGAAGTGGTGATCGCGAGCTCGTGATGGCCCGCCGCGAGCCCCTCGAAGAGCTCCTCCGCCGTCCCGTGCGCGGCGCGGACGGCCAGGCCCTCGGTGATGAGCGGGGTGAGCGCGGGCAGGGCGCGCAGGGCGAGGAATTCGGGCGGGCCGGCGAGATGCAGCGTGGCGGTGGCGGACGGGTCGTCCAGCCCGCCGGCCTCGGCGATCTCCAGGAGCGCGTCGACGTGCGGCGCGACCTTGTGGGCGAGTTCGTCGCCGATGCCGGTGGGGGTGACGCCGCGCGCCTGCCGGAGGAAGAGGGGGCGCCCCAACTGCTTCTCCAGTGCGCGTATCTGGCTGGTGACGGCCGGCTGGGAGAGCCCGAGGAGCGCGGCGGCCCGGGTGAAGGACCCGGCCCGGTGCACGGTGACGAAAGTGCGTAACAGGGTCAGATCCATGCTGTCTCCCCTGGGCCGGACACCCCCTGGTACGGGAACTATAAATAAGTCGATAGGGCTGTGTCTCCCGCGTGATTGGACACTGACGCAGAGTCAACTAGCCTTGGTCGCGCGGCGCGTCGTGTGTTGTCCGGCCGGCCGTGGCGGCTCAAGCCAAGAGGGGGAGGCTTGAGCCGTCTTCTTGGGCGGGGCCAACGTGCTTCCGGAAGCGCTCGGTTCAGGAGACCGGATCGCCGTGGTGCGGAGCGGATCGGTCCAGCGCGGATCGGTCCGGTGCGGCCCGGTCGAGCGCGGTCAACACGTCGTTGACGAGGTCCTCGGTGTCCTCCACCCCTGTGGAGAAGCGGATGAAACCTTCCGGCACCGCGTCGCCGCCCCAGCGGCCGCGGCGTTCGGCCGTGGACCGGACGCCGCCGAAGCTCGTGGCTTCGTCGACAAGTCGCAGAGCGCTGAGGAAACGTTCCGCGTGCTCGCGGTCCGGGAGGGTGAAGGAGACGACGCAGCCGAAGCGTCCGCCATGCATCTGGCGCGCGGCGAGCTCGTGCGCGGGGTCCGTGGGCAGGCCGGGGTGGCGCAGGCCTGTCACCTCGGGGCGGTCGCGCAGGGCCTCGGCCAGGGCGAGCGCGCTCGCGGCCTGCCGGTCGACCCGCAACTGGAGGGTGGCCAGCGAACGGTGGGCCAGCCATGCCTCCATGGGGCCGGGGATCGCCCCGGTGACCTTGCGCCAGGCCCGTACGCCCGCCGCGAGCCCGGGGTCGAGCGTGGCGACGTAGCCCAGCAGGACGTCGCCGTGGCCGGTGAGCGCCTTGGTGCCACTGGCGACGGAGAAGTCGGCGCCCAGCTCCAGGGGACGCTGGGCGAGCGGGGTGGCGAGGGTGTTGTCGACGGCGACGAGCGCGCCCTCGCGGTGCGCGGCCTCGGCGAGACGGCGGATGTCGCACACGTCGAGACCCGGGTTGGACGGCGTCTCGATCCACAGCAGCCGCGCGCCCTCCAGCGCGGTCAGTTGGGCGTCGCCGCCGGTCGGCGCGGTCCGTACGGCGATGCCGAAGCTCTCCAGCCGCTCCCGCAGCGCGGGCAGCAGCTGATAGCCGTCGCCGGGGAGCACGGCGGTGTCGCCGGGGCGCAGCCGGGACAGCAGCACGGCCGAGATCGCGGCCATGCCGGACGGGAAGACCACGGCCTCGGCCCCGCCGTCGGGGGCCTCCAGCACACCGAGGGCGTCTTCCAGCGCGGTCCAGGTGGGATTGGCCTCGCGGCCGTAGGTGTACGGGCCGCCCACCTCGCCCGGCAGGTGGAAGTGGGCGGCGAAGGCGGGCCCGGGGAGCGCCGGTTCGTTCGGCCGCGGTTCCGGAAGACCCGCCCGTACGACCCGGGTGCCGTCGCCCGTCATGTGTGCTCCCTCAGGTGGTGTCTCGCGCGTGCCGCGCCCGTTCCGTCGGAGGTGCGGTGCCCGCGGCACCTCGGGCCCCGGGTCCTCGGGCCTCAGTCCTTCTCGTCCGGCAGGATCATGTGCATCGCCCAGGCCACGATCGAGATGATCACGCCGCCGACCAAGGCGCTCCAGAAGCCTGTCACATGGAAGGCCAGCCCGAGCTTGCCCGCCAGCCAGGACGTCAGCAGCAGCATCAACGCGTTGATCACGAGCGTGATGAGCCCGAGGGTCAGGATGAAGAGCGGGAAGGACAGCAGCTTCACGACCGGCTTGACGATGAAGTTGACCACGCCGAAGACGAGCGCGACGAGAATGAGCGTGAGCACCTTGCGCACGGTGTTCTCACCGGACAGCGTGATGCCCTTGAGCAGCCAGATGGCGACCGCCAGGGCCGCCGCGTTGGCGATCGTCTTGACTACGAAATTCTTCATGGTGAGATCGTTGCAGACGGGATCGGCTGCCGAGGTCCCGAGCTGTGACGCACAGCGAAGTGACAGCGAGGGACGGTAACGAGGTGGTCGAGAGATGAAGGCGTTCCGGCTGGACGAGCTCGAGGCGGAGCGGGCCGCCAACGAGGGGGCCTATCTGCAGTTCCTGCGCGAGCGGAACATGTCGGTCGGCCTCTACGCGCTGGACGCGGGGGACACCGACCCGCAGACCCCGCACACGCAGGACGAGGTCTACATGGTCATGAGCGGCCGCGGGGCGATCACGGTGGGCGACGAGACGACCGACGTGGCGCGGGGGAGCGTGGTGTACGTGCCCGCCGGAGTCCCGCACCGGTTCCACCACATCAGCGAGGATCTGAGGGTTCTGGTGGTCTTCTCTCCGCCTGAGAGCTGAGGGGGGACCCCGGGATCCCGTAGGGGGTCGCTCAGGGACGGACGGGGGCCACGGGGCCCCCGCGGGCCCACCGGGCCGTCCTAGCATCGAGAGCGAGGCCGGAGCAGTTCCGCTCCGGCTCCATCGAAGAGCTCCACGAAGCGGAAAGCAGGGACGACGACATGGGTGAGAAGGGGATTTTCGCAGGACTCCCGTGGTGGGTGAAGTGGATCGCCGTGCCGGTCCTCGTCCTGATGGTGTTCGGCGGCCTGATCATGACCGCGCTCGGTTTCGTCATCGCGCTGCTCTTCAAGGCGCTGCTGCTGGTGGCGCTCGTCGGTGGCCTGATCTTCGTCGTCAGGAAGTTCACGTCGTCCTCGTCGTCCAAGGGCGACTGGTAAGGCGTCCCATCGGTGTGCGGGAGACAGGAGTACGTCACCCGCACCGGCCCCCGGCACCGCCTTCCGACTGTCGCCCGCGGTCGGTGTTGACGGCTGTGGCGAATTCTGCGCCGTTAAACGCCCGGAACGACTCCGCCCCGTAGTCGAGTCGCTACGCTCCAGAGTCATAGAGCTCGTAAGCTCACTCTCGATCTCTATCGGTATCTGAAATATCACTCCCTGTGATCCATGGATGCCGTCGGATGACGGAGTCTATGGCCATAAGGAGCCAATCCCGGCCAAAACGACGAATCGGGGCATTGGGCGATGCGTGAAACGGTTCAGGCAGAAGTAATCATGACGTTCCTCGTCTCCGAGGAGCTGTCCTTCCGGATTCCGGTCGGGCTGGTCTACGACAGCAGTGACCCTTATGCGGTGAAATTCACCTTTCACCTGCCCGGGGACGCCCCGGTGACCTGGGCGTTCGCCCGGGAGCTGCTGCTCGACGGACTCAGCCAGCCGTCCGGCGAGGGCGATGTGCACATCGCCCCCGCCTCCACCGAGCACCTCTCGGACGTCTTCATCCGGCTGCAAGTGGGCTGCGAAGGGGCCCTGTTCCGGGCCGGGGCGGCGCCTCTCGTGGCGTTCCTCGACCGGACCGACCGCATCGCACCCCTCGGCGAGGAGCGCTCGGTCGCGGACTTCGAGTACGACCTCGCGGCCGCTCTCGACAACATCCTCGCCGGCAACCCCGAGGGACAGAACGCTGGTTAGCGGCCCGGAATGCCTCCCTCGTCCTTCTGGACCGGCACCCGCTCCGGGCGGGGCGCCGCGCCCTGCGGCGCGGCCGCGGACCCCGGGCCCGCCGGGCTCCCCGTAGTGCCGTTGCCGTTGCCACCGGCGCCGTTCGCCGCCGGGCCGCCGAGGCCGTCCGCCCCCGGGCCCTGTGCCGTGCCCATGCTCGCGAGCAGCTGCCGCGCCAGGCCCAGGCCCGTGCCGCCCATCGTCAGGGCCTTCGCGAAGAGGTCGGACATGCCGTCCGCCCCGTTCAACAGCACCATATGATCGACGTTTCCGAAGGCCGCCGCCCCGGCCCGCACGATCTCCGGCCAGTTCTCGGCCAGTTGCTGGGCGACCACCGCCTCCTGGTTCTCCGCGAGGGCAGCCGCCCTGGCCTTGATCGCCTCCGCCTCGGCCAGACCCTGCGCCCTCGCCGCCTCGGCCGCCGCCAGACCCTTGGCCTGCGCGGCCGCGGCCTCGGCCTCACCGGTCGCCCTCGTCGCCGCGGCGGCCGCGGTACCGCGCGCCTCGGTGGCCTCCGCCTCCGCGCCCGCCGCCGTCTTCACCCGCGTCGCCTCGGCGGCCGCCGCCAGCTCCGTCTCCCGGGCCTTCGCCTGCGCCGCGGAGATCCGGGCGTCACGCTCCGCCTCGGCCAGCGTCCGCTTCTCGTACGCCGCCGCGTCCGCCGGCTTGCGGACGTCCGCCTGGAGCTGCTGCTCCTTGCGCTGCGCCGCGAGCTCGGCGACCCGCGTCTCCTGGACCACGACCTCCTGCTGCGCCGCGGCCTCCGCCAGCGGACCCGCCTGCCGGGCCTTGGCCGCCGCGCTGTCCCGCTCGGCCTGATAGCCGGCCCGGAGGATCTCGCTGTCCCGGGTCGCCTCCGACATCCGGGCCGCGGCCTGCTGCTCCGCCTCCGTGGCCAGCCGGTCCGCCTCGGCCTGGGCGATCCGGGCGTCCCGGTGGACCGCCGCCGCGTGCGGCGCGGAGAGGTTCTTGATGTAGCCCGTGGGGTCCTGGATCTCGTGGATCTGCAGGGAGTCGATGATCAGGCCCAGCTTCTCCATCTCGGAGCCCGAGGCGGCCCGGGTCTCACCGGTCAGCCGCTCGCGGTCGCGGATCATGTTCTCGACCGTCAACCCGCCGACGATCGAGCGCAGGTGACCCGCGAAGACGTTGTGCACCCGGTCGCCCATGTGCTTCTGCTGGTCCAGGAAGCGGCGGGCCGCGTTCGCGATCGACACGAAGTCGTCGCCCACCTTGAATATCACCACGCCGTGCACCTTGAGCGGGATGCCCTGCTGGGTGACGCAATCCACGTTCAGCTCGGCCTCGTTGAGATCCAGCGACAGCTTCCGCACCACCTGCACCCCGGGCAGCACGAGCGTGCCGCGCCCGGTGACGATCCGGAAGCCCATGCCTTCCTCGAGGCCCTCGGTGCGGTGCTTGGAACCGGAGATGACCAGCGCCTCATTGGGCTCGGCCACCCGCCACATCAACTTGAACAGCCCGATCACGACGGCGACGCCGATGACGACGACCCCCGCCACGATGCCGATGAGCATCGCTCATCCCCCCTTTGACGGCTCCTGGGTGCGGAGCCCTGTGATCGAAAGTGTGCTCCTGCGCAGGCCAGTGGTGAAGAGGCCCGGGCGTCTTGGCGCTTTCTTGACGCCTGGTGCCCCGCGAACCCCCGCTCACACCGGGCGAATCAGCCGTAGGCGGCCGCCACATAGACCGTGCGCGGCGGCTGATACTCCACGATCACCACCACCGTGCCCCGCTCCAGGCGCTCGCCCGCCTCCACCGCGTACGCCAGGAACGCCTCGGCACCGCCCCTGACCCGCACGATCACCTCGCCGACCAGCCCCGGGCCGACCGTCCCCGTCACCCTGCCCTGCTCCCCGATCACCGGCTCCCCCTCCCGCGATCACTTCGCCCGGCGGCGCTTCCCGCCCCGGGACGCCCCCCGCGCCCTCGGGCCGCTCCTCGCCCGCGTCTTCGTATTGTGCCGGTCGGCACTGACAACGAGCGCCGCCAGCGCGGTCGTCACCGGCACCGAGGCCACCAACCCGATGCTGCCGACCAGCGTGCGCACGATCTCCTCCGCGACGATCTCGCTCGTCGCGACCCGCCCGATCCCGCTGTCCGCGATCGAGAACAGCAGCATCAGCGGCAGGGACGCGCCCGCGTACGCCATCACCAGCGTATTGACCACCGACGCGATGTGGTCCCGTCCGATGCGCATCCCCGAGCCGTAGAGCTTGCGCCAACTCGCGCTCGGATCAGCCTCCTTCAGCTCCCACACCGCCGACGTCTGCGTCACCGTGACGTCGTCGAGCACACCCAGGGAGCCGATGATGATCCCGGCGAGCAGCAGGCCGCGGATCTCGATCTCCGGATAGAGGCCGTGCACCAGGCCGGTCTGGTCGTCGGTGTCGCCCGTCAGGTGCGCCCACTGCGTGAACAGCGCGCCGAGCAGCCCGATGAGCATCAGGGACGTGAGCGTGCCGACGACCGCCACGGACGTCCGCGCGTTGAGGCCGTGACACATGTACAGCGCGATCAGCATGATCGCGCTGCCGCCGACCACGGCCACCAGCAGCGGGTCGGAACCGTGCAGGATCGCCGGGAGGATGAACATCGTCAGCACGCCGAAGCTGACCACCAGCGCGACCAGCGCGAAGACCCCGCGCAGCCGGCCGACCACCACGACGGCCAGCGCGAACAGTCCGGCGAGCAGCGCCATGGGCAGCGTCCGGTCCACGTCGGTGACCGCGTACTGGAGGTTCTCGGGTGCCTTCGGCGCGTACGCCAGGAGGACCTCCTGGCCCACCGTGTAGTGGCGCGAGGCGCTCGGCTGCACGAGCTCGGTGAAGGTGCGGCCCTTGTCCGGGCCCGAGGTGACCTCGATCTCCGACTTCTCGCACGGCCCCTGCGCCGCCGGCGGGCCGCCGCCCGGCTGCGGGGACTGCTGCTGCGGCGTGGCACCCGCCTTGGCGCAGTCGATCTCCTCGATCTTCACCACCCGCCCCGACCGCGTCTGCTGGTCGAGGCCGAGGCCGGAGTGCTTGTGGGGAGGCGCGCCGCCCGGCCACATCACGATCAGCCCCGCGAGCACCGCGACGGCGAAGGGGATGAGCACGGCCGCGATCACCTTGCGCAGGTGCGCGGAGACGGGCGTGGGCGGTCCGTGGCTGTGCGAGTGGCCGTGGGAGTGCCCATGGGCATGCCCGTGGGATCTCGGGCGGGGGACGTCGGCGGGGGCTTGCGGTTCCGTGGGGGTCACGCCCCGCATCATCGCAACCCCCTCTGGTCCTCCGGACGGGGGAAGCGCTAGCGTGGTGGCACCTTTGCAATCGCGGGAGCTCGGAGCACCGGGCTGAGAGGGCGCTGACCTCCGTACGGCTGGCACGTACGGGAATCGCTGCGTCGACCGCCGAACCTGTTACCGGGTAATGCCGGCGTAGGGAGTTCTGGTCTCATGACCTCGCAGGATGCACGCACGTCCGAAACCGGTCCCATCGGCTGGCACAAGGACTACGTGACCGGCTCGCGGCCGGACCTCAGGGTTCCGGTGCGGCGGGTGCATCTCACCAACGGGCAGGACGTACGGCTGTACGACACCTCCGGCCCGTACACCGACCCGGCCGTCGAGACGGACGTCCGCCGTGGCCTCCTGCCGCTGCGGGAGAGCTGGATCATCGGCCGCGGCGACACCGAGGAGTACGCGGGGCGCCCGATGCGCCCCGAGGACGACGGCCTCAAGCACACCTCTCCGCGCGGGGGGCTGAAGAACCTCGACGCGGTCTTCCCCGGCCGCCCGCGCCAGCCCCGCCGGGGCCGGTCCGGCGCCGCGGTGACCCAGCTCGCGTACGCCCGGCGGGGTGAGATCACCGAGGAGATGGAGTACGTGGCCCTCCGGGAGAACGTCTCCCCGGAGACCGTCCGCGAGGAGATCGCGGCCGGCCGGGCCGTGCTCCCCGCCAATGTGAACCACCCGGAGATCGAGCCGATGATCATCGGCAAGAAGTTCCTGGTCAAGGTGAACGCCAACATCGGCAATTCCGCCGTCACCTCCTCGATCGAGGAGGAGGTCGAGAAGATGACCTGGGCGACCCGCTGGGGCGCCGACACGGTCATGGACCTCTCGACCGGCCGCAACATCCACACCACCCGCGAGTGGGTGCTGCGCAACTCCCCCGTGCCGATCGGCACCGTGCCGCTCTACCAGGCCCTGGAGAAGGTCGACGGCAAGGCCGAGGAGCTCACCTGGGAGATCTACAAGGACACGGTCATCGAGCAGGCCGAGCAGGGCGTGGACTACATGACCGTCCACGCGGGCGTGCTGCTGCGCTACGTCCCGCTGACGGCGCGCCGCAAGACCGGCATCGTCTCGCGCGGCGGCTCGATCATGGCCGCCTGGTGCCTGGCGCACCACAAGGAGTCGTTCCTCTACGAGAACTTCGAGGAGCTCTGCGAGATCCTCGCCTCGTACGACGTGACGTACTCCCTCGGCGACGGCCTGCGCCCCGGTTCCATCGCGGACGCCAACGACGAGGCGCAGTTCGCCGAGCTGAGGACGCTGGGCGAGCTCAACACGATCGCCAAGCGGCACAACGTGCAGACGATGATCGAGGGCCCGGGCCATGTCCCGATGCACAAGATCAAGGAGAACATCGACCTCCAGCAGGAGATCTGCGAGGAGGCGCCGTTCTACACGCTCGGCCCGCTGACGACCGACGTCGCGCCCGCGTACGACCACATCACCTCGGGCATCGGCGCGGCGATGATCGCCTGGTGGGGTACGGCGATGCTCTGCTACGTCACGCCCAAGGAGCACCTGGGCCTGCCGGACCGCGATGACGTCAAGACCGGTGTGATCACGTACAAGATCGCGGCCCACGCGGCGGACCTCGCCAAGGGGCACCCGGGCGCGCAGGAGTGGGACGACGCGCTGTCCGACGCCCGCTTCGAGTTCCGCTGGGAGGACCAGTTCAACCTGGCGCTCGACCCGGACACGGCACGCGCCTTCCACGACGAGACGCTGCCGGCGGAGCCCGCGAAGACGGCGCACTTCTGCTCGATGTGCGGGCCCAAGTTCTGCTCCATGAAAATTAGCAGAAGCATCACAGAGCAGTTCGCTCCTGACCTGGCAGGTCCGGCCAGTGACAAGGAGATCGAGGCGGGGATGCTGGAGAAGTCCAAGGAGTTCGCGGCGGCGGGGAACCGGGTCTACCTGCCGTTGGCGGAGTAGGTTCGACAACCTGGCGGAGGGGGCTCCGTCGTTGGGCCCCCTCCGTAGATGCGATCTTCCTGGCTTGTGCTGATCACGCCCAAGTGGGCGTGCGCTGACCTCGGGTGCGCTTGCGTTGTCGGCTGTGCTGCCGTCCCGCTGTCCGCTACGCGGGAACGCCGTGTTCGAGGTACTGAGTTTGGGCCTGTCCGCGGGCCTTGATCGCCTGCTTCACGCGACGTGCCAGCCTCGGGATCAAGAGCTCGTCGAGGGCGTCCACAGGGTGGTACTCGGCACCCAGTAGCTCGGCCAGGTCAAGCCTGATCGCGTCGTGCTCGTCCTGCTGGAGTTGCCCGCCGTCGAAGATGTAGAGGATCTTGTCGCCCTCGTTCTCGCTGGGCGCCCAGTCCACCACGAGCAGGGAGCCGATGGGCGGCGTGATGCCCAGCTCCTCCAGGACCTCGCGCCTGCACGCCGCAAGCGGAGACTCGCCCGTCTCGATGTAGCCGCCGGGGATCTCCCACTTGGGCTTGTACGAGGGACGGACCAGCAGCACGTGCCCTTGGTCGTTGAAGAACAATGCCCCTGCTGCCATGCGAGGGCGGGCCATGCGCTGTTCCTGCTCGGTCTCCGTCATGTGGCGAGCCTACTGAGTCAACTTCCTGGCCCTGTGGCTACTCCGTTCTCTCCCCTGGCGTCGCGCAGCGTGTGAGACTCGACCTGGCGTAGTAACGGGAGGGCGACGATGCGCGGCATGACCGATCACCGGGCGTTCGGCGAGCGCGTGAAGTTTTACCGGGAGCGGCGGGGGCTGCACCAGTGGCAGCTCGCGGAGCTGCTGAACCGGTCCGAGGACTGGGTCTACCGCGTCGAAGCCGGCCGCATCCCGGTGAACAACGTCAAGATGCTCATGGATTTAGCCGACGCGCTGCTTCCCGCGGAGCGCTGAGGCGTTCAGCCGCACGGTCCGAGAGGCCCCGGCCGGTGCCGGGGCCTCTCGCGTGTGCCGTGCGGCGGTCCGGCGGTCACCCCGGACGGTTGTCCGGGCCGCCGTAGTCCGGGCTGGTGAAGTCGGGGCTGGTGTAGCGCGGGCGGACGTGCGGGGAGGCCTCGCTGTCGGGGCTGGTGAAGCCCGGGCGCGAGTACCCCAGGGTGGGGGTCCGGCTGTGGCCCTCGTGCTGCCTCGGGACGTACGAAGGCGGCGTGTTGACCGGGGCGTTGGCCAGGGCTTCGCGGAGGAAGGGCAGTATGCCGCGGTGGAGCAGCGCCTGCCGCCATGCCTCACCGGCCCGGTCGGCCTCGTCGCTCAGCCCGGCGCCCCGGGCGTCCGTCCCCTCGCCGACGCCGTTGCGCAGGGCGGTCACCACCATGCCGATCATGGCGACGAACGCACCGGCGGCGGTGAGCCCGGCGAACCACCAGCCGATGGTGATCATCGGCTCGCCGACGGAGGGGTTGGAGCCGACCGTCCGCAGGACGTAGCCGACGAGGAGGAAGATCAGCGCGGCTATCCCGGCGAGCACCGGGGCCAGCACGGCGACGACCGCACCGGCGCCCGCGCCGGAGGACTCCACGATCTCGCTGTCCGCGAGGCCGAAACCATCGGGGGCGCTTTCATCGCCGTGCGCGCCCCCGGCGCTCACATTTTGGGGGTGCACGCTCGCGGAGAGCGCGCGCAGAGCGTCGCGCGCCCTTACGTAGTTCTGGTATTCGGTGGTCGCGCACGCCGAGATGGCGGTCATGGCATTGAGCGCCATGGTGCGCAACTGCTCGGCATTGAGCCGCTGTCCTATCGCGGCGGCCAGTTCCGGGTCATGGTCGGCGGTACGCAACGCCTGGTCGAGAACCCGCTCGAATTCCGGGCGGTCCTCGGCCAGCAGGTGCGGAGCGCTGTTCATGTGCATCCCCCGATGCTCCGTAGGGCCTTCTTGCCGGCTTGCACCGGGCAGTGGGCGGAAACGGAGGAGAGCCTGCTACGGATAAGCCGATGGTAGAGCGGTACCGGCGCACGGTGACAGTGTGTTTCGTGAATTGCCCCGGGCCGGTGGAACTCCCTACCTGCCCGTGGACCTACCCCCTGAACCCTCATCCACCCAGGGGAAGTTGCACCACCAGCAGTTTTCCGGCCATCGTGACCCCTCCGTCCATCGCCAGCGCGAGTCCGTCCGCGTAGAGATGCGGACCGTCGACGGCGGGCGAGCCGCCCTCCTCGCCGTCCGCGTCCTCCGCGCCGACCTCGCCCAGAAGATACGGAATCGGACTGTGGCCGTGCACCAGACGGCGGCCGCCGTAGGTGTCCAGCAGCTCCCGTACGGCCATCGGGTCGTCGCGGAAGGCGAACCGCTTGGTGAACTTCCGGAAGAGGTCCCAGCACTCGTCGGCGTCGTTGCGCTGGAGCGCCTCGGTGACGGCGTCGTTGACGGCCTCGATGGAGTCGCCGTAGTCGAGGTAGGCGGTGGTGTCGGAGTGCACCAGCAGGTGTCCGTCCTCCTCCGCCATGGCGTCGAGCCGCGACATCCACTGGAGGTGGTGGTCCTCCAGGCGCTCCATGTCGGTGCGCTGGCCGCCGTTGAGGAGCCACGCCGCCTGGAAGGAGGCTGTTCCCGCACCGGAGTTGACCGGCGTGTCGGAGAACCGCTTGGCGCCGATGATCAGTAGCTCGTGGTTGCCCATGAGGGCCTTGCAGTAGCCGCCGGCGGCCGCGGCCTCCGCGGACAGCCGCATCACCAGGTCGATCACGCCGACGCCGTCCGGGCCGCGGTCGGTGAAGTCGCCGAGGAACCACAGGCGCGCGTTGCCCGCGCACCAGCTGCCGTTCGCGTCGATGAGGCCCTGCGCCTCCAGCGCGGCGTGCAGCTGGTCGAGATAGCCGTGGACGTCGCCCACGACGAAGAGCGGGCCGAGGCCGGGCCGCGGGGCCGCGTGCTGCTCGGGGAGGGGCGTCAGGGCGACGGTCGGCACGTCGTCGGGGACGGCCTGGCCGATCACGGGCAGGTCGCGCTCGGTGGGGGTGTAGCCCTCCGGCGCGGCCGGCGGCGGCTGCACGGGCGGGGCCGCGTGGTCGTACGGCGGCATGGGGGCATGCGGAGGGGGCGCGGCATACCCGGGGAAGGGCGGCATCGCCGCCGTGGTCCGTGCCGCGGGTCCCTGACCGGCCCCCTGAGTCATCGACCCCTCCACCATCGCGCCGCCGTGCACCTTGTGGACCTTGCCTGGTCGACGGCGGTCCGTGGTGTCGTGCGCCCATCATAGGAATGACCGTCGCGCCTTGTGACGCACCAGGGGCCGTCAATCGGGGCGGGAGGGTGCGCGCGCCGGTCATTTCTCCCCAATTGAGTCATTCGCCCCCGGGTCTCCGCGCCCCGTGCGCCCTCCTCACGGCTTTGGCAAAGGTGTGGCGGCCCGGAAACGGCGCGTTGACCCCGAGGGGCCCACGCGGCGTCCCGCAGCGTTCCTTAATCCGAGGCGGGGCCGCGTGGCGGGCTGACCGTGGTGCGCGGCCGGCGGCGCTGGGAGGACGTCCGGACGATCAGTTCGGTCGGTATCACCTGCTCGACCGGTTGCCCGCTGCCGAGCCCCTCGATGGCGTCGATGAGGAGCTGGACGACCGCGGTGCCGATGCGCCGGGGCTTGAGGGACAGCGTGGTGACGGGCGGCTCGGTGGCGGCGTAGACGGTGGACTCGCTGCAGCAGACCAGCAGGAGGTCGTCCGGGACGCGCAGGCCGTAGCGGCGGGCGGCGGCGAGCAGGTCCGTGCCGTTGGGGTCGAACAGGCCGTAGACGGCGTCCGGCCGGTCGGGCCGGGCGAGCAGCCGGTCGGCCGCCACGGCACCGGCGCAGGGGTCGTGTGCGGGGTACTTCTCGTAGACCGGGTCCTGGCCCACCCGTTCGCACCAGTGGAGGTAGGCATGGGTGGACAGCCGGGTGTACGTGTCGGTGGTGGTGCCCGTCAGCAGGCCGATCCGGCGGGCGCCGGCCGCCGCGAGGTGGTCGAGGATGCCGAGGACGGCTGCCTCGTGGTCGTTGTCGACCCACGCGGTGACCGGGAGGGAGCCCGCGGGCCGGCCGTCGGAGACCACCGGGATGCCCTGGCGGACCAGTTCGGAGACGACCGGGTCGTGGTCGGAGGGGTCGACGACGACGGTGCCGTCGAGGGCGACGTTGGACCACACGTCGTGGCGCGAGGTGGCGGGGAGGATCACCAGGGCGTAGCCGCGGGCCAGCGCGGCGGAGGTGGCGGCCCTGGCCATCTCGGCGAAGTACGCGAACTCGGTGAAGGTGAAAGGTTCATCCCCGTACGTGGTCACGGTCAGGCCGATGAGCCCGGACTTGCCCGTGCGGAGGGTGCGGGCCGCGGCGGAGGGGCGATAGCCCAGCCGGTCGGCGACCTCGCGGACATGGCGGCGGGTCGCGTCCGGTAGCCGGCCCTTGCCGTTGAGCGCGTCGGAGACGGTCGTGATCGAGACACCGGCGGCGGCGGCCACGTCCCGGATGCCCGCCCGTCCGTGCCGGCCGCCCCTGCGGGATGGTTCGGCCCGGCTCACCTGATGCTTCCCTGCTGCTGTCATGGCGAGCCGATAGTAGGGCTCGGGTCGCGCGTTGGCGCGGCGCTCCATTTGGCTGTTGACAGGCACGTTTCTGCAAGCACAATTCCACCCAATGACCATGGAAATACAGAGAGTTGTCCGGGTGGATGGTGAACCATTGGCCTCTGGCATATCCGCCTCCGGTTATCACCCCAGGTCTCGAAGAGGTCTCAACTCACCTTCATGGGTGATGCGCGCCACGGCGTCCGCCACCGGCGCGCAGAAGTTTCGGGAGCGCTCCCCCTGCTCTGGACGCTGCCCCGGTGAATCCTCTTAAGGTGTGCAGTATTCATGTCCGCTATTCGTGTGCGGCCTGCCCGTGCGGGTGCGAGCGCACGGGATGTCGAGGAGGACCCGCGGTGACCGAGAAGACCCCGAGGCTGCGCCCCGCCCTGGACGGCGTGCCGACCTACAAGCCGGGCCGGCCCGCCGCGGCGGGTGGCCCCGTCGCGTACAAGCTGTCCTCCAACGAGAACCCCTATCCGCCGCTGCCCGGCGTGCTGGAGAAGGCGGTCGACGCGGCGGGCACCATCAACCGCTACCCCGACATGGCCTGCACGGGCCTGATGGCCGAACTCGCGGACCGCTTCTCCGTGCCGGTGACGCACCTGGCCACCGGCACCGGCTCGGTGGGCGTCGCCCAGCAGCTGGTGCAGGCCACCTCGGGGCCGGGCGACGAGGTGATCTACGCCTGGCGGTCGTTCGAGGCGTACCCGATCATCACCCAGGTCTCCGGCGCCACTCCGGTGCAGGTCCCGCTGACGGACGACGAGGTCCACGACCTCGACGCGATGCTGGCGGCGATCACCGACCGGACCCGGCTGATCTTCGTCTGCAACCCCAACAACCCCACCGGCACCGTGGTGCGCAGGGCCGAGCTGGAGTCCTTCCTGGACCGCGTGCCGGCCGACGTGCTGGTCGTGCTCGACGAGGCGTACATCGAGTTCGTCCGTGACGCGGACGTCCCCGACGGCCTCGACCTCTACCGCGACCGCCCGAACGTCTGCGTGCTGCGCACCTTCTCCAAGGCGTACGGCCTGGCCGGGCTGCGGATCGGCTTCGCCGTCGCGCACGAGCCCGTCGCGGCGGCGCTGCGCAAGACCGCCGTCCCGTTCGGCGTGAGCCACATCGCGCAGGAGGCGGCGATCGCCTCGCTGCGGAGCGAGGACGCGCTGCGGGAGCGGGTGCAGGCGCTGGTGGAGGAGCGCGCCCGGGTCGTCGACGCGCTGACCGGGCAGGGCTGGACCGTGCCGGAGACGCAGGCCAACTTCGTCTGGCTGCGGCTGGGGGAGCGCACGGCGGAGTTCGCGGCGGCCTGCGAGCGGGCGGGCGTGGTCGTACGGCCGTTCCCGGGCGAGGGCGTCCGCGCGACGATCGGCGAGACGGCGGCGAACGACCTCTTCCTCGAAGTGGCGGGGGCGTTCCGCAAGGAGCTGTAGAAGGCGGGGCCTTCGGGGCGGGCCGGGGTGCGCGGGGAGACCGCGTACCCCGGCCCGTCGGCGTTGTGGGCCCGCCGCCCGGGCCGCCGACAGCCGGGCCGACAACCGGTCCGCCGGTCGAAGCCGGCGTTCCGGATTTGGCCGAAGCGCACCGGGTCCACGGCTGGGGGGACCCCCTTGTCGGGCACGAAAACCTGTGCGTCATAATTGCTTGTGAATGTGAACGCGTTCACAAGCATGCCCTTTACCTCCCGCTTTCGTTGGGGCGAAAGGGGCATATCGCCGATGCGTGAGGCGTCGGTGACGCAAGAGGCAAGGAGAGACCGCGTGAACCTCGCTTTGGCGCCGGAGACGCTGGCGCGCTGGCAATTCGGCATCACCACCGTCTACCACTTTCTCTTCGTCCCGCTCACGATCAGTCTCGCGGCGATCACCGCCGGTCTTGAGACGGCCTGGGTCCGTACCGGCAAGGACAAGTACTTCCACGCGACGAAGTTCTGGGGAAAGCTCTTCCTGATCAACATCGCGATGGGTGTCGTCACCGGCATCGTGCAGGAGTTCCAGTTCGGCATGAACTGGTCCGACTACTCACGCTTCGTCGGCGATGTCTTCGGCGCGCCGCTCGCGATGGAGGCCCTGCTGGCCTTCTTCTTCGAGTCCACCTTCATCGGCCTGTGGATCTTCGGCTGGGACAAGCTGCCCAAGAAGATCCACTGCGCGTGCATCTGGATCGTCGCCGTCGGCACGGTGCTCTCCTCGTACTTCATCCTGGCGGCCAACTCCTGGATGCAGCACCCGGTCGGCTACGCCATCGACAAGGCGACCGGGAAGGCGCGGCTCACCGACATCTGGGCCGTGCTCACCCAGAACACCACCATGGTCGTCGTCTTCCACACGCTCACCGCGGCGTTCCTCACCGGTGGCGCCTTCATCGTCGGCATCGCCTCCTTCCACCTGTGGCGCGCCAAGCGCAGGCAGCTGCGGGGCGAGGAGCTCGGGGAGAAGCAGCGGGCGCAGGTCGGCGCCATGCGGGCCTCGCTGCGCGTCGGCCTGGTGGTCGCGGTCATCGCCGGTCTGGGCACCGCCCTCAGCGGTGACAGCCTCGGCAAGGTGATGTTCGAACAGCAGCCGATGAAGATGGCCGCGGCCGAGGCGCTGTGGGACACCCAGGCGCCTGCGCCCTTCTCGGTCTTCGCGGTCGGCGACGTCACCAAGGGCCACAACAGCGTGGAGATAGAGGTCCCGGGCGTCCTCTCCTTCCTCGCCCACAGCAACTTCTCCGAGGCCGTCCCCGGCATCAACGACGTCGCCGCGCAGGAGGCCGCGCGGTACGGCGGCAAGCCGGACGACTACATCCCCAGCATCTTCATGACCTTCTGGGGCTTCCGGCTGATGATCGGCTTCGGGATGACCTCCTTCGTCGCCGCGCTCATCGGCCTGTGGACCACCCGCAAGAAATTCTGGCTCGACCCGCAGTTCCGCACGGGCGATGACGAGGTGCCGCGGCTGATGCTCACGCGCACCCGCGAGATGAGCCCCTTCTTCACCGCCTGGTCCTGGCGCATCGGCCTGCTCACCATGGGCTTCCCGCTCATCGCCAACTCCTTCGGCTGGATCTTCACCGAGATGGGCCGCCAGCCGTGGGCGGTCTACGGGCTGATGAAGACCGGGCACGCCGTCTCCCCCGGCGTCAGCCAGGCCGAGGTCCTCACCTCCATGGGCGTCTTCACCCTGCTGTACGGCGTGCTGGCGGTGGTCGAGGTCAAGCTGCTCGTGAAGTACGCCAAGGCCGGGCCCGACACGGACGAGAAGCCGCCCGCGAAGGACCCGAGGCTGCGCCTGCCGTCCGGGGGAGCCGGGGCGGAGCGGTCAGAGGACGCCGACAAGCCGATGACCTTCGCGTACTGACGCGGCGGCGGAACGGAGACAACGAACCATGCACCTCCACGACTTCTGGTTCCTCGTGATCGCCGTCCTGTGGACCGGCTACTTCTTCCTCGAAGGGTTCGACTTCGGCATCGGCGTCCTGACCAAGGTCCTGGCCAAGGACCGCACCGAGCGCCGGGTGCTGATCAACACCATCGGGCCCGTCTGGGACGGCAACGAGGTCTGGCTGATCACCGCGGCCGGCGCGACCTTCGCCGCCTTCCCCGACTGGTACGCCACCCTGTTCAGCGGCTTCTACCTGCCCTTCCTCGCGATCCTGGTCTGCCTGATCGTGCGTGGCGTGGCCTTCGAGTACCGCCACAAGCGGACCGGTGAGCGCTGGCAGCGCAACTGGGAGCACGCGATCTTCTGGTGCTCGCTGCTGCCCGCCTTCCTGTGGGGGCTCACCTTCGCCAACATCGTCCGCGGGGTGCCGATCGGCTCGGACAAGAACTTCAGCGGCACGGTCCTCGACCTCTTCGGCCCGTACGCCCTGCTGGGCGGCCTCCTCACCCTCGTGCTCTTCACCTTCCACGGCGCGGTCTTCGCGGCCCTGAAGACGGCGGGCGCCATCCGCCACCGGGCCAGGTCCTACGCCACCGTGTTCGGCATGACCGCGGGCGTGCTCGCCGTGGCCTTCCTCGGCTGGACCCAGGCCGAGTCGGGCAACGGGCGCAGCCTGGCCGCCCTGATCGTCGCCGTGGCCGCCCTCGGCGCGGCGCTGGTGATGAACCACGCGGGGCGCGAGGGCTGGGCGTTCGGCTTCTCCGGGGTGACGGTCGCGGCGGCCTTCGCCCTGGTCTTCCTCGCCCTCTTCCCCGACGTCATGCCGTCCTCGGTCAACCCGGCGTGGAGCCTCACCGCGGCCGACGCCGCCTCCAGCCCCTACACCCTGAAGATCATGACGTGGGTCGCGGTCCCCATGACGCCCCTGATCATGGGCTACCAGGCGTGGACCTACTGGGTCTTCCGCAAGCGGATCGGCACCCAGCACATCCCGGCACCGGCCGGCCACTAGGTCGTGGCCGGTGGATCGTTGTCAGTCGTCTGCGGGCCGTCTGCTGCCTGCGGCGGGGACGCCCTTGGGGGTCCCCCCGGACGAAGTCTGGGGGAGTGTCCTCAATCTCCCCCAGCTAACTCCCCCAGACTCCGTCCGGGGGTGCCCCCAGAGGTGCCCCCAACGGGCTGAGTTCTGCGCACTCGCATCAGCCAACTCAAGCCTGTCCGGCGCTTGAGGACACCACCCGCAGAACCGACCACATGACCGACAGGACGGAACGCCCATGAAGCCCGTCGACCCCCGACTGCTCAGGTACGCCTCCGCGACCCGCCGTTTTCTGGTCGCCTCCGTCGTGCTCGGGCTGGCGGGGGCCGGCCTGGTCATCGCCCAGGCGATGCTGATCGCCGACGTGGTGACCGGAGCCTTCCGGCACGGCCGGTCCACCGGCGACCTGGCCGCGCAGCTGGCGCTGCTGGCCGCCGTGGCCCTGGGCCGGGCGGCCGTCGCCTGGCTCACCGAGCTGACCGCGCACCGCGCGAGCGCGGCCGTGAAGTCCGAGCTGCGCATGCGGCTGCTGACACGGGCCACCGCGCTCGGGCCGGACCGGCTCGCCGCCGGGCGGACCGGTGAGCTGGCCACCCTCGCCACGCGCGGAATCGACGCGCTGGACGACTACTTCGCCCGCTATCTGCCCCAGCTCGGCCTCGCGGTCGTCGTGCCGGTGGCCGTGCTCGCGCGTATCGTCACGGCGGACTGGCTCTCCGCGCTGGTCATCGTCGTCACGCTGCCGCTCATCCCTCTCTTCATGATCCTCATCGGCTGGGCGACGCAGTCCCGGATGGACAAGCAGTGGCGGCTGCTGTCCCGGCTGTCCGGCCACTTCCTCGACGTCGTCGCCGGGCTGCCCACCCTCAAGGTCTTCGGCCGTGCCAAGGCGCAGGCGGAGTCGATCCGCGCGATCACCGCCGACTACCGGCGCGCCACGCTGCGGACGCTGCGCATCGCCTTCCTCTCCTCCTTCGCGCTGGAGCTGCTGGCCACGCTCTCGGTGGCCCTGGTCGCGGTGGGCATCGGCATGCGGCTCGTGCACGGCGAACTCGACCTGGAGACCGGCCTGATGGTGCTGGTCCTGGCGCCCGAGGCGTATCTCCCGCTGCGGCAGGTCGGCGCGCAGTACCACGCGGCGGCGGAGGGGCTGGCGGCCGCCGACCGGGTCTTCGCGGTGCTGGAGACCGAGCCCGGACCGGCCGGCACCCGGCCCGCTCCCGACGCCAGGACCGCGACCCTGACGGTCGACCGGCTGGTGGTGCGGCACGAGGGACGGGCCGAACCCTCCCTGCCCGAGACGTCGTTCGAGGTGCGGCCGGGGGAGACGGTCGCGCTCGTGGGCCCCAGCGGCGCCGGGAAGTCGACGCTGCTGGACGTCCTGCTCGGATTCGCGCGCCCGGCGGCCGGGCGGGTGCTCGTAGGCGGTACGGACCTGTCATCGCTCTCCCCCGGAAGCTGGCGGGACCAGGTGGCCTGGGTCCCGCAACGACCCCATCTCTTCGCCGGGACGGTCGCCGAGAACGTACGACTGGCACGGCCCGAGGCCACGGACGCGCAGGTGCGTGAAGCACTGCGCGCGGCCGGTGCGCTCGACTTCGTCTCCATGCTGCACCACGGCACTGACACCCGCCTCGGCGAGGACGGCGCCGGGCTCTCCGCCGGGCAGCGCCAACGGATCGCGCTGGCACGGGCGTTCCTCGCCGACCGTCCCGTCCTGCTCCTCGACGAGCCCACCGCCAACCTCGACGGCGAGACCGAGGCCGCCGTGGTCGAGGCCGTGCGCCGGCTCGCCGAGGGCCGGACCGTCCTGCTGGTCGTGCACCGCCCCGCGCTGCTCGCGGTCGCGGACCGCGTCGTCCGCGTCGACGCCCGGCCCCCGGAGCGGCGGGCCGCGGCCCCCGCCGCCCCGCCCGCGCGCCCCGGGCAGCCGGGCGCGGTGGCGGATGCCACCGCCTCCGCCGCCGCGTACGACGTGCCGGGCGCGCCCCTGCCCGTACGCGGCGCCGGAGTGCTGGCCCGGGTGCGGGCCACCGGGAAGCCGCTCCGGGCGCGGTTCGCGCTCTCGCTGCTGCTGGGCGCCCTGGCCCTCGGCAGCGCCGTCGGCCTGATGGGCGTCTCCGGCTGGCTCATCTCGCGGGCCTCCCAACAGCCGCCTGTGCTCTATCTGATGGTGGCCGTCACCGCGACCCGTGCGTTCGGGATCGGGCGCGCCGTCTTCCGCTACGCCGAGCGCCTCGTCTCCCACGACGCCGCGCTGCGCGCCCTCGCGTGGCTGCGGGTGGAGGTCTACCGGCGGCTGGAGCGCCTCGCGCCCGCCGGACTCCGGGAGACCCGCCGGGGCGACCTGCTCTCCCGGCTCGTCGCGGACGTGGACGCCCTCCAGGACTACTTCCTGCGCTGGCTGCTGCCCGTGGGCTCGGCCGTCGCCGTGGGCACCGCCTCGGTCGCCTTCACCGCGTGCCTGCTGCCGGAGGCCGGTCTGCTGCTGGCGCTCGGGCTGCTGGCCGCCGGAGTGGCCGTGCCCGCGCTGTCCGGCGCGTTCGCCCGCCGCGCGGAACGGCAACTGGCACCTGCCCGCGGCGCGTTGTCGACCCAGGTCGTCGACGTCCTGGCGGGCACCGCGGAACTCACGGTCGCGGGCGCCCTGCCCGCCCGGCTGACGCGGCTGCGCGAGGCCGACGGGGTGCTCACCGGCATCGCCCGCCGCGCCTCCGCCGCCACCGCGCTCGGCTCCGGGCTCTCCGCCCTCGCCTGCGGCCTGACCGTGGCGGCCGCCGCCTGGGCGGGCGTGGGCGCGGTGCACGACGGCCGCCTGGGCGGCGTGTGGCTCGCGGTGGTGGTCCTCATGCCGCTGGCCGTGTTCGAGGCGGTGGCCGGACTGCCGCTCGCCGTGCAGTACCGGCAGCGCGTACGGCGGTCCGCGGAGCGGGTGTACGAGGTGCTGGACGCGCCCGTGCCCGTACGGGAAGGGGCGGACGAGGCCCCCGGATCCCCGTTCCCGCTGCGGGTGTCGGGGCTGGGCGCACGGTATCCGGGGCAGTCCGCGCCGGCCCTGGAGGGCTTCGGCATGGAGCTCGTACCGGGCCGCCGGGTCGCGGTCGTGGGCCGCTCCGGCGCGGGCAAGACGACGCTCGCCCAGGTGCTGCTGCGCTTCCTGGACGCGGAGTCCGGGACGTACACCCTGGCGGGACAGGACACCGGCCCCATGGCGGGGGACGCGGTGCGGCGGCTGGTGGGTCTGTGCGCGCAGGACGCGCACCTCTTCGACAGCTCGGTGCGCGAGAACCTGCGGCTCGCGCGGCCGGGGGCGGACGATGCCGAACTGCGTGCCGCCCTGCGGTCCGCACGGCTGCTGGAGTGGGTCGACAGCCTGCCCGAGGGGCTCGACACACTGGTCGGCGAGCACGGGGCGCGGATGTCCGGCGGGCAGCGGCAGCGGCTCGCGCTGGCCCGCGCGCTGCTCGCCGACTTCCCCGTGATCGTGCTGGACGAGCCGGCCGAGCATCTCGACCTGGTGACGGCCGACGCGCTCACGGCAGATCTCCTGGCGGCCACCGAGGGCCGTACGACCGTGCTGATCACCCACCGGCTGGCCGGGCTGGAGGCGGTCGACGAGGTGATCGTGCTGGAGCGCGGGCGGACCGTGCAGCGGGGCGGCTACGAGGAGCTGGTGGCGGCGGACGGGCCGTTCCGGCGGATGCTGGAGCGCGAGCGTGTGGCGGACGCCTGGGGGACGGCCGGGGCGTCCGGGGTATCCGGGGTATCCGGGGTGTCGGGGTCGGAGGGCGCGGAGGCGGTGGCGGGGGCGCTCTCCGGCCGGTGAGCGCCGACGCGGACGGGTTTCCGGTCGTGGCCACTTTCCCTGACAAATAGTGCTTATTAGGCTCTGCGGTATGGCAGCCACGGCAGAACCCTCCGGCCCGCAGGACTCCTCCGGCCCGGCCGGCGCGCGGGCGCCGCAGGACGTGCAGGGTCTGATGGACCCGCTGGCCATCGCCACCGAGGCCACCCGCAGCCTCCAGGGGATGTCCACCGAGCTGACCGCGCGCGTACCGCAGCTGCTGGAGGCCATGCGGTCGGTGGGCACCGGCCCGGAGCTGCACTCCACGCTCGACCGGATCGCCGAGACCGCCGCAGAGCTGGCCGACGCCCGCTACGCCGCCATCGGGGTCATCGACGCCAGCGGGGAGGGGCTGTCCGACTTCATCACCCATGGCGTCACCGAGGAACAGCGCGAGCGCATCGGGGCGCTGCCCGACGGCCATCGCGGGCTGCTGGGCGCGCTGATCCACCAGCCGGCGCCGGTGATGCTCTCCGACCTGGCCTCCGACCCCCGCTCCGCCGGCTTCCCGCCGGAACACCCGCCGATGCGCAACTTCCTGGGAGTGCCCATCCAGGTGGAGGGGGAGATCTTCGGCAACCTCTACCTCACCGAGAAGCGCGGTGGCGGGGAGTTCAGCCTCGCGGACCTCAACATGGTGAAGATCCTCGCGACCGAGGCGGGCATCGCCATCGGCAACGCGCGGGTGTACGACGAGGGCCGCCAGCGGATGCGCTGGATCGACGGTTCCGTGGCGGTGACCACGGCCCTGCTGTCCGCCAGCGACGCCGAGGACGCGCTGTCCGTCGTCGCCGAACAGGCGCGCAGGCTCGCGGACTCGGCGGCGGGCATCGTGCTCCTGCCGGACGGCGAGGGCGGTCTGGAGATGGTCGCCGTCTCCGCCGACGACCCCACCGGGCTGCTGGGCACGGTGATGCCGCCGCACAGCCCCGTGGTGTCCCATCTGCTCGCGGGCGAGCCGGTGTTCATCGACGACTCCGCCACCGACCCGCGCATGATCACCGGCGTGGCCCCGCGCTTCGGCCCGAGCATGCTGCTGCCGCTCAAGAGCGGCGACCGCGTCCTCGGCACGCTCGCGACACCGCGCGCGCGTGGCGCACGGGGATTCACCGCGACGGAACGCACACTGGCCGCCCAGTTCGCCGCGCAGGCCGCCCTCGCGCTCGTCCTGGCCGAGGCACAGCGCGACCGGGAACGGCTCGCCGTCTACGAGGACCGTGACCGGATCGCCAGGGACCTGCACGACCTGGTGATCCAGCGGCTGTTCGCCACCGGGCTGATGCTGGAGAGCGCGCAGCGCAACGCCGAGGTGCCCGACGTCCGGACCAAGGTCGGCCAGGCCGTCGACCAGCTGGATGTGACCATCCAGGAGATCCGTACGGCCATCTTCGCGCTCCAGCAGGGGCCCGCGGAGGCGCCCGCGGGGCTGCGGACGCGGGTGCTGAGGGAGCTCGGCACGGCCGCCGTCCCGCTCGGCTTCCAGCCCTCCGCGAGCTTCGTCGGAGCGGTCGACGCGAAGGTCGGCGAACTCACCGGCAAGAACCTCGTCGCCGCGCTGCGCGAAGCGCTCTCCAACGCCTTCCGGCACGCGCGGGCCTCCCGCATCGAGGTCGTCGTCGACGCCACCGCGTCCCTGCCGGACGGCCGGGACGCCGTGCGGCTCACGGTCGCCGACGACGGCGTCGGCATCCCCGAGGGCGGCAGGCGCAGCGGCCTGCGGAACCTCGCCAAGCGGGCCGAGTCGCTGGGCGGCTCCAGCTCGTACGGGCCGGGGCTGGGGCCGGACGGGGGCGGCACGCGGGTGCTGTGGGAAGCGCCCTTGTAGCGGGCGCCCCGGAGCCCTCCCGGCGCTCGTCCCGTGGTGCTCCCCGTCCTCCGATCGGACCCGCACGGGGCGCGCGCGGCCACGGCGCGGGACACGATCGCGTTCATGGGACGCCTGTACCGCCTGCTTCGTATATCGCGCGGACCGTCGATAACCCGTGACCGCGTGCTCTGTGTGCTGTGCGCACTGTGCGCGGTCGTATGGCCGCCGTTCGGCTCCGGCCTCCCGGCGGCCGGCGGGACCCCGCACAGGATCACCCGGGTCACCTCCGAGGTGTTCCGGCTGACGGAGGAGGCGGGGGAGGTGAAGCAGCGGTTCGAGCGGACGCGGCGCGCGGCCGGGGAGCAGAAGGCGCGGGCCGAGGAACTCGACCGGATGCTGCGGGGCCGCGAGATCGTCAAGGCGGCCCTGCGCGACGACGCCGGGGCGGCCGCCCGCGCGCAGTACCGCACCGGCGGATTCACCGTCGAGGCCGGTGCCGAGGACGTCGAGGACCCGGTCGAGCTCCTGGAGCTCCAGGAGCCCGCGGTGCGCCGCAGGGCGGCGCTGGGGCGGCTGCTGGACGAGGACGGCCGCCTGGCCGGGAAGCTCGCGGCCGAGAGACAGTCCCTGGCGGCCTCCCGGCCCCTGCTGGAGCAGGACACCGCACGGCTGAAGGCCGCGCAGCACTCCCTCACGACGCGTCTCGCGGCCGCGCGCGACCAGCTGAACGCCGCGTCCCAGACGTCGGTCGCGAGCGGCCGCTGCGAGCCGCTGGACGTGGAGGACGTGGGGGTCGGCGACACCGCCGAACGCGCGGCGGGGGACGAGCACGAGGAGTGGACCCGGCCCGTGCTGTCGTACGAGCTCTCGGCGGGTTTCGGTGGCGCCGGCGCGAACTGGGCGAACGGCCACACAGGACAGGACTTCGCCGTACCGGTCGGCACACCGGTGCGCGCGGTCGGCGCGGGGACGGTGGTCTCCACCGGGTGCGGCGGCGCTTTCGGCATGAGCCTGGTGATCCAGCACGAAGGCGGCTGGTATTCGCAGTACGCCCACCTGTCGGCGGCGCTCGTCGCGCCGGGCGGGCAGGTGCGCGCGGGCCAGTGGATCGGGCTGGCGGGGACGACGGGCAACTCCACCGGCCCGCACCTGCACTTCGAGATCCGCACGACTCCCGAGTTCGGGTCGGCGGTCGACCCGGTGGAGTGGCTGAACGCGCACGGCGTGCGGGTGTAGGCCGTGTCCGCGTCTTTCCTCCTCTGGCCGACTCCCCCGGACTCCAGCGGTGGTGCGCGGACGGCATCACCCGCGGAACGGCCTCAAGGACCGCCGGAGCACGGTGTGCGGCCGCCGCCGGGGCTCACCGGCCGGGGGACTCCAGGATCCGCTCGATGACCGCGGCGACACCGTCCTCGGTGTTGGCCGCAGTGTGCCGCGCGGTGGCGGCGAGGACGTCGGGGTGGGCGTTGGCCATCGCGTACGCGGTGCCGGCCCAGTCGAGCATCTCCAGGTCGTTGGGCATGTCGCCGAACGCCACGACCTCCTCGGGCGCGATGCCGCGCTCGGCACAACACCGGGCGAGCGTACTGGCCTTGCTGATCCCGAGGCCGCTTATCTCCAGCAGGGCGGTCGGGCTGGACCGGGTGAACTCACCGTGCGCGGCGCCCGCTTCGCGGGCGACGGACAGGAACGCGTCGGGTTCGAGGTCGGGGTGGTGGGCGAGCAGCTTGAGGATGGTGTCGGTGTAGCCGGAGTCCTCGGCCAGCAGCTTCTCGGCGGGGGCGAAGACGGCCTCCGGGTCGAGGAAGAAGGGCGGGTAGGCGGGCTCGTAGTGGGTGCTCCCGGTGCGCTCCACGGCGAACGAGGTGCCCGGAGCGGCGGCGCGCAGCGCGTGCACGACGGCGAGGGCCGCGGTGCGCTCCAGCGGCCGGACCTCGACGCAGCGGCCGCCGTCGTGGAGATCGACGACGGCGGCGCCGTTGGCGCAGATCGCCAGCCCGTGGCCGTGCACGTGGTCCCGGACGACGTCCATCCACCGGGCCGGCCGTCCCGTGACGAAGAAGACCTCGATGCCCGCCGCCTCGGCCGCGGCGAGCGCCGCGACGGTGCGCTCGGAGACCGTCTTGTCGTCGCGCAGGAGGGTGCCGTCGAGGTCGGTGGCGATCAGCCGGGGGAAGGCGGCGGGGCGGTGGACCGCCGGGGTCTCGGGCTGCTCGGTAGCTGAAGTCACGGCTCCATTCTCGTCCACGGACGGCAGGTGTCGCACAGGCGTGCGCAGGGGTGTGCGGCCGGCCTGGCCGGGAATCCGCGGCCGCCGCGTACGCCGGGATCCCGTGCCTGAGGCATGGGCTTTTGTCATACCCAGCGCTTAGGCTCGGTCCCATGCGACTGAGCACCGTGATCCTTCCCGAGCGCCGCTGGTCCGAGGGCGGCCGCGAGACGTGGCAGCGAGCCGAGGAGCTGGGCTTCCACGCGGCCTACACCTACGACCACCTGTCCTGGCGCACCTTCCGGGACGGTCCGTGGTTCGGCGCGATACCGACCCTGACGGCCGCCGCGACCGTGACCTCGCGGATGCGGCTGGGCACGCTCGTCACCTCAGTCAAGGCTTTTTCGCCCATCGCGGGCCGACCAGGGAAGATGCGGCTCTGAACTGCCCGGACCGCGTGACGGGGTACGCCACTGCCCAGTGATCAGCGCAGCTGCGACAGCGCCTCGGTCGCGATCTTCTCGAAGACGGCCTGGTCGGTGGCGAAGTCCGAGTCCGGGATCGGCGCGTGCACGACGATCTCGGTGAAGCCGAGCTCCTGGTGCCGGCCCGCGAAGTTCACGAAGGCATCGAGGGACTCCAGCGGCTGGTTGCGGTCCGGCGTGAAGCCGGTCAGCAGGACCTTGTCCAGTTCGGCCGCGTCCCTGCCGATGTCCGCGCACGCCTTGTCGAGCTTCTCGATCTGCCCCCTGATCGCCTCGCGGGACTGCTCGGGCGTGCCCGTCTCGAAGAGCTTCGGGTCACCCGTGGTCACCCACGCCTGCCCGTGCCGGGCCGCGAGCTTCAGACCGCGCGGGCCGGTGGCCGCCACGGCGAAGGGCAGCCGCGGGCGCTGCACGCATCCCGGGATGTTGCGTGCCTCGGTCGCGGAGTAGAAGGTCCCCTCGTACGTCACTGAGTCCTCGGTGAGGAGCCGGTCGAGCAGCGGCACGAACTCCCCGAAGCGGTCGGCGCGCTCACGCGGCGTCCACGGCTCCTCGCCCTCCTTGAGCAGCGTCGTAGCGTCGAAGCCGTTGCCGCCCGCGCCGATGCCGAGCGTGATCCGGCCCCCGGAGATGTCATCGAGCGAGATGAGTTCCTTGGCGAGCGTCACCGGGTGCCGGAAGTTGGGTGACGTTACGAGCGTTCCCAAACGCAGCCGCTCGGTGGCCGTCGCGGCGGCGGTCAGCGTCGGCACCGCCCCGAACCACGGCCCATCACGGAAGGTGCGCCAGGACAGGTGGTCGTATGTGTACGCGGTGTGGAAGCCGAGCTTCTCGGCGCGCTGCCACTGGTCACGGCCACCCTCCTGCCAGCGACGGAGGGGAAGGATCACGGTGCTCAGGCGCAGGCTCATGCCTCAGAGCCTACGACGATGCCCAAGGGCCCCGGCTGCCGCGGGTGAGCCTGCAGCAAGCCGGGCCGCCGATGTACACATCCTCGCCTCACAACGTCCCCGGTCAGCCCCGACAGCCGAGGTGACGCGGGGCGGCGGTCCGGTCAGAGCCCGATCATCCGGACCTTGTTGCCGCACAGTCGGGTCAAGTCGTCGACGTCCGACGTGAGGATGGCGACCGGGCCAGGCTGGCGCAGGGCCGCTTCCACGACGGTGGCATCGATCGCGTACTTGTGGCCGTGCGGACCGGCGGCCTTGAGCAGCTGCGCCGCGGCCTTGGCTGCTTCCTCCGTGACCGGCTCGACCTTGACCCGAGAGAGCGCCCATCGCAGCCGGGGCAGGTTCACCCGGGAGTGGCTCACCTCCACGATGGTGTTGGCGCTGACGACGAGGTCTGTGCCCATGTCGTGGAACACCTGGAACATCGCCAGGGCCTTCCGGTCCTGGGCGACCCAGGCTGACAGTCCTTCGCTGTCCAGCACCACGGTTTCGATGTGATTGCTCACGCGGCGCTCGTGTCGCGTGCGGCCTGCGTCGTACCGAAGATCCGCGCTCGGGCCTCGGCCAGCTCCTCCTCGCTGAAGGCTCCGCACTCGTCTGTGTAGCTCCGCAGGTCGGCCCCGAGAAGCTGGTGCCGGATCTGTCGGGCCACCGCCTCGGCCACATAGCCGGAGACGTTGTCCGTGAGCTTCTTCAGCTCCGCCACCTGCTCGGTGGGGAGCGTCACCGTGATGCGAGTGGTCTCAGCCATGGGCATAAGCATACTCCGGTATGCAGATCGCGCGTCTGCTGCTCTCTGCGGTCGATCCTCATGGGGCTGCCCCGTCAGCTGGACGTTGCACCAGATGAGTTCAACGGGCCCAGTGGCGGTATGCCTCGATCCACTGTGAGCCCTCTGGGGCGGACGCCGGCAGCGGCAGGTCCAGAATCCCGATGCTCTGCCGAGCCGATCCCCGAACGCAGCGGGCGACCACGCGCCCGTCCTCGGTCAGTTCGACACCCACCACGCTCACCTCGACGCCGAGAACGATCGTGGTGAACGGTAGGGCGAGGTTCTCCTCGATCATCGTGAAGAGGCCAGTGAGCTGCTCGTCATCGCCGTAGGCGTCGACGGTGGCCTCTTCGATCAACGTATCCAGCGCGGCTGCGTCCAAGGCGCTCATGGACTCACCGTAGCGCTGCACCGCGGGGAACAAGGCTGGTTTCCGGCGGTGAAGCCAAGGCCCGAACTTGCCAATGGGTGACCGCGCCTGGTGGGGTTTGGTGGTGAGCGGGCCTGGGCGTGGGCCCCCTGCAAGCGACAAGGCGGGCGAGAGTGGCACGGGTCGTCGTACGAGGATCGGCTACGGGCGCGAGGAGCGTGCCGCCGCTGGCCCTGCCAGAAGCATCCGACTTCGCGAGGAGGCTGCTCGACGGCGGTTGGGCGGCGGTGTTCCTGCCCGACCAGCCCGCCCGCCTCGGTCGACTGCTGCTGTGGAAACCCGCCGGGGCAGTCGCAGCGAACGACACGGCACCCACGGGCATCGAACCCGAGTCGGTGGAGCTGGTGCTGCCGCACGGCCGCTCGGTCAGGCGGCGCAGGGTGGAGGGTTACGCGCTGCCCGTCGCCGTCGCCGTGTCCGCTCTGACCGGGGCCGCGCCGACGCATCCCTCCGCTGCCGCCTGGCAGGCCGCCGCCCGGTTCGCGCTGCGGCTGCTCGCCGATGGCCGCCTCCATCCGGCCCTCACCGACACCGGCTACGACATCTGGCAGGTGGGCCCGCTCACCGCCGCGCAGCGGCAGGCGCTGGACGCCCTCGCCGCCGCCTTCCCGCCCCATGCCCACTGTCTGCCCGAGCCGGGGCCGCCGCCGGTGCGGATCGCCGAACCGGACGCGCTGGTACGGCAGTTCTGCGACGCGGTCGCCGACGAACTGGTCCGTACTCCGGCCGCGCCGCTCTCGATGGGAGCGCTGCCCTACGCCTGGCGCGAGACGCGTGCCGTGCCCGCCCTTCGTGAGTGGGCCGAGGAGACCATCGCCGCGTTCACCGCCGACGTCGGCGTCTCGCTGCGTATCGACCTGCCCGAGGGGCGGCGTCGGCAGTTCCGGGCCGTCCTGCAGCTGCACACCGCGGCGGATCCGGCGCTTGTCGTCGAGGCGGCACGGCTGTGGAGCGAGACGGCCGAGGTGGAGCGGCTGCTCGGCCCGCGGGCCGAGACCGAGACGCTGCTCGCGCTGCGCCGGGGCGCCCGCGCCTGGCCCCCGCTCGATCGGCTGCTCAAGGACGCCGCTCCGGACCAGCTGCGACTGACCGACGGCGAGGCATTCGACCTCCTTGGCGACGCCACCGACACGCTGCGCACCGCCGGTATCGCCGTGCACTGGCCGCGTGAGCTGGTCAAGGCACTCACCGCGACCGCGGAGATCGGGCAGCGCACCGCGCCCGGCTCCACCGCGGGCGGGCTCCTCGACGCCGACACCCTCCTCGACTTCCGCTGGCAGCTCTCGCTCGGCGACCAGCCGCTCACCGAGGCCGAGATGGACGCCCTAGCCGAATCGCGCCGACCCTTGGTCAGGCTGCGCGATCAGTGGGTGGTTGCCGACCCGAAGTTGGTGGCCCGCGCCAAGCGTCGCCGGATGGACCCGCTCACTCCCATGGAGGCGCTGAGTGCCGTGCTGACCGGTGAGGCGGAGCGGGACGGCGAGGGGATCCCCTGCGTGGCCGTCGGCGCGTTCGGTGACCTCGTCGCCCGCATCCGCGACCCCGAATCCCGCACCCC
This sequence comes from Streptomyces sp. NPDC051173, assembly GCF_040689515.1. Classification (NCBI taxonomy): domain Bacteria; kingdom Bacillati; phylum Actinomycetota; class Actinomycetes; order Kitasatosporales; family Streptomycetaceae; genus Streptomyces; species Streptomyces sp. NPDC051173. The sequence goes on along the minus strand of NZ_JBFBBD010000001.1, from coordinate 54,687 downwards.
CGCCCCACAGCCCGCCGCACTCAAGGCTACGTTGCGCGACTACCAGAAGCGGGGCCTGTCCTGGCTGGCCGAGATGTGCGAACTCGGCCTCGGGGGCTGCCTGGCCGACGACATGGGCCTGGGCAAGACCATCACCCTGCTCGCCCTGCACCTGCACCGCCAGACCGACCCCGCCACCGCAGGCCCCACCCTCGTCGTCTGCCCCGCCTCCCTGCTCGGCAACTGGCAGCGCGAGGCCGCCAGGTTCGCGCCGTCCACCCCCGTGCGCCGCTACCACGGCGGCGATCGCCACCTCAAGGACCTGGCCGTCGATGAGATCGTCCTGGTCACGTATGGGGTGCTGCGTCGGGACCGCGAAGTGCTGGCCGAGACGGCCTGGTCGCTTCTCGCCGCCGACGAGGCCCAGCACGTCAAGAACCCCTACGCCGTCACCGCCCGCGAGCTGCGCGCCCTGCCCGCCCGTGCCCGCGTCGCCCTCACCGGCACCCCCGTGGAGAACAACCTCTCCGAACTGTGGGCACTCCTTGACTGGACCACGCCCGGGCTCCTCGGCCCGCTCAGCGCCTTCCGTGATCGGCACGCCCGTCCGATCGAGTCGGGCGAGGATCCCGAGGCCGCCGAGCGCCTGTCCCGTCTCGTACGTCCCTTCCTGCTGCGCCGAAAGAAGTCCGACCCCGGCATCGCGCCCGAACTGCCCGCCAAGACCGAGACCGACCGCGTCGTGGCGCTGACCACCGAACAGGTCGGTCTCTACGAGGCGGTGGTCCGCGAGGCCATGGGGAAGATCGCGGAATCCGAAGGCATCGCCCGACGCGGCCTGGTACTGAAACTACTCACCGCGCTGAAGCAGATCTGCAATCACCCGGCCCAGTACCTGCGCCAGTCCACGCCACTGACCGGCCGCTCGGGCAAGCTCGAACTGCTCGACGAACTGCTCGACACCATCACCGCCGAGGGCGAGTCGGTGCTGGTCTTCACCCAGTACACGCAGATGGCCACCCTCCTGGAGAAGCACCTCGCCGAGCGCGGCACCCCCACCCTCTTCCTGCACGGCGGCACTCCCGTCGCCCGCCGCGAGGAGATGGTAGAGCGCTTCCAACAGGGTGAAGTGCCGGTGTTCCTGCTGTCGTTGAAGGCGGCGGGCACCGGACTCAACCTCACCCGCGCCACCCACGTCGTGCACTACGACCGCTGGTGGAACCCCGCCGTCGAGGACCAGGCCACAGACCGCGCCTACCGCATCGGCCAGACCCAGCCCGTCCTGGTGCACAAACTGCTCGCCGAGGGAACCGTGGAGGACAAGGTGGCGAAGCTCCTCACATCCAAGCGCGCGCTCGCCGACGCCGTCGTCGGCTCCGGCGAGGCGGCCCTGACCGAACTCTCCGACGCCGAACTCGCCGAACTCGTCGCCCTGGGGAGGCAGTCATGAGCCCTGCGGCCCGCCGCGCGCCGACGCGTGGCAAGCGCGCCTTCGCCGCCACCTGGTGGGGCCAGGCGTGGGTGAAAGCCCTGGAGGACTCAACCCTGGACGCCGGGCGGCTCTCCCGCGGACGCACCTACGCCCGCAAGGGCATGGTCGGCCCGACCACCGTCGCACCGGGCCAGGTCAAGGCCGCCGTCCAGGGCAGTCGCCCGCGCCCATACCGCTCCTCGGTCCATCTGCCCGTCCTCACCGCCCCCCAATGGGACACCCTGCTCGATGCCATCGCGGCCCGAGCCGGGCATCTCGCCGCGCTCCTCGACGGCGAGATGCCCGCCGAACTCGTCGACGACGCCCGCCAGGCCGGCGTCCCCCTGCTCCCGCAGCCCACCGAGCTCGACCCCGAGTGCTCCTGCCCCGACTGGGGCTACCCTTGCAAACACGCCGCCGCGCTCTGCTACGCCATCGCCAGCACCATCGACGAGGACCCGTTCGTGCTCTTCGCGCTGCGCGGCCGCGGTCGCGAGGAGATCTTCGCCCAGCTGCGAGCACGACGTACGGCAGTCCAAGAGAGCGCCGCCCCACCAGCCCCGACCGGCATCCCGGCCGCCGCCGCGTACACCCGCTGGGCCGAACACGCCCCCCAGCTACCCGAACTCCCCGAACCGGCCGCTCACACCGCAGCCCTGCCCGTCGCCCCGCCACCCGGCACCGGCCTGCTCACCACGGACCTCGAACACCTCATGGCCGACGCCGCCGCACGCGCCGCACGGCTCCTGACGGGAGACACCGTCAGCCTCCACCTGACCCAGCACCAGGACGCCGTACGGATCGCCGCGAGCAGCCCCGGCCCCGAGTGGTTCCACCACCTGATCCAGAACACCGGCGCCAAACCCAGCGCCTTCGCCCGCCTCACCCGCGCCTGGCGCCACGGCGGCCCCACCGGCATCACCGTCGCCGAACAACCCCACACCCCCGACCCGGGGGTGATGACGGCCGCCCGCACCACTCTGACCACGGCCCTCGCCGAGATGACCGACGCCCCCGCCCCTCTGCGGGCCTGGCGCAACCGCCTCACCCTCACCGACCACAGCATCCAACTGCGCCTGGGCCCCGACGCCCGCTGGTACCCCTACCTCCAGGACGACAGCGAATGGTGGCCCGCCGCACCGGCCGACATCGACCCAGTCGCCGCACTCACCTCGGTCTGGCAGCAGGCCGACCGGTGACCATCCGACGCACCCCGCCAATCCGCCGCCTCCGCCCACAAATTCACCTCGCCCAATTTCCGGCACCCGGTGACGCTGGCCAAGGAGCTCATCTCGCTGGACGACATCTCCGGCGGGCGCGTCACGCTCGGCATCGGCGCGGGCGGCTCCGGCTTCGACGCCACCGCGCTGCTCAAGGACGGCCAGGAGCCGTGGACCCCGCGCGAGCGCGCCGACCGCTTCGCCGAGTTCGTCCCGCTGCTGGACCGGCTGCTCACCCAGGACGTCGTCTCGTACGACGGGGAGCACTACTCCGCGTCCGAGGTGCGCAACATCCCGGGCTGTGTGCAGCGCCCCCGGCTGCCCTTCGCCGTGGCCGCCACCGGCCCGCGGGGGCTCAGGCTCGCCGCCCGCCACGGGCAGGCGTGGGTCACCACGGGGGACCCGAAGCTGTTCGAGACGGGCACGCCGGAGCAGTCGCTGAAGGCCGTCGCCGGGCAGATCGAGCGGCTCGGGGCGGCCTGCGCCGAGATCGACCGTGACCCTGCCGACCTCCACAAGATCATGCTCACGGGCTTCACCCCGGACCGGCCGCTGGACTCCTTCGACGCCTTCGTCGACTTCGCGGGCTCGCACGCCGAGCTGGGCATGGACGAGATCGTGGTGCACTGGCCGATCGCCGATTCGGTCTTCGCCGCCGACCTCGCGGTCTTCGAGAAGATCGCGACGGACGGGCTCGCGCAGCTCTCCTGAGGGGCGCGGCGGGGCGGCGGGGGCCGCCGCCCGCCGCGCTTTCTTCAGCCCGTTCTTTACTCCGCGTTTTCTTTACCCCGCGCACAACCGGTGAAGGAGGAGAATCGAGGACAGAGGCACTCACTGGGGGCGCACATCGCGCTGAGCCTTGGAGGTACCCCATGCCACGGACCCGATTCGCTCCCGACCGGGGGCTGACCACCCGCATGGTGAGCACGATGTTCTTCATCGGGCTGCTCTACGTCGTCTTCGTGGGCGTGCTGGTGGTGCTGCTGCGCGGGGCCTGGCCGATCGTCCTGATCCTCGCGGGCGGCATGTTCATCGCCCAGTTCTGGTTCAGCGACAAGATCGCCGCCTTCAGCATGGGGGCGCGCGAGGTCACCCCGGAGGAGGCGCCCGAGCTGCACGGCGCCGTCGACCGGCTCTGCGCGCTCGCGGACATGCCCAAGCCACGGGTGGCCATCGCCGACAGCGACGTGCCGAACGCCTTCGCCACCGGGCGCAACCAGAAGAACGCCCTGGTGTGCGCGACGACCGGCCTGCTGCGCAGGCTGGAGCCCGAGGAGCTGGAGGGCGTGCTCGCCCACGAGCTCTCCCACGTCGCGCACCGCGACGTGGCCGTGATGACCATCGCGTCGTTCCTGGGCGTGCTGGCCGGGATCATCACCCGCATCGGCCTGTGGGGCGGCTTCCGCCGCGCCGGCGGCCGCGATCAGAACACCGCGCTCCTGATGGTGCTGATCCCGCTGGTCAGCGCGGTCGTCTATGCCATCAGCTTCCTGCTCACGCGGCTGCTGTCCCGCTATCGCGAGCTGTCGGCCGACCGCGCGGGCGCCCTGCTGACGGGCAGGCCCTCGGCGCTGGCGTCGGCACTGACCAAGGTCACCGGGCAGATGGCGCAGATCCCGACGCGCGACCTGCGGCAGGCCGAGCCGTTCAACGCCTTCTACTTCGCGCCCGCCTTCTCCAAGGACAGCTTGAGCCGGCTGCTGTCCTCGCACCCGACGCTGGAGCAGCGGCTGGACCAGCTCGGCCGGATCTCGGCGGAGCTCGGCCGCGCCTGAGCGCGCGCCACGCCCGTCAGAATCTCGGAACGTCCGGAACTTCGGAACATTCGGAAACTTCGGAGCCTCGGAGGCTTCGGAGCCTCGGAGGCTTCGGAGCCTCGGAAATCTCGGAAAGGAGCTTTCGCCTGTGGGATTCCTGGATGCCATCCTCGGCCGCAGCAAGCCGGTCCGCCCGGACCTCGACCAGCTCTTCGCCCTGCCCTCCGCCGCCGTCACCCTCCAGGCCGGCGCCGGATTCACCCCGACGGGACTGGGCTCGGTGTGCTTCGCGAGCGTGGAGGGCGGGGCGTTCGGCCGGCTCCAGCAGGACGTGCGGGAACTGCTGGACGCCGATACGGAGCGCGGCGGGGCGCCCGTGGAGTTCAGCCAGGACGGCTACGGCTACACCTGGCTGCTCGCACGGCAGTCGGCCGACGACGTGGCGGGCCTGGTCAACGACCTGCACGCGGTCAACACCCTGCTCCAGGAAGGCGGTTTCGGACCTCAGCTGCTCTGCTCGCTGCTGGGCTTCCGGGACGAGGAAGGGCGCTCGCTGGCCCTCGTCTACCTCTACAAGCGCGGCACCTTCTACCCCTTCGCGCCGATGGCGGGCGGGGGCGACAAGCGGGACAACTCCCTGGAGCTCCAGGCCCGGGCCCTGCTGGCGAACGACCTCCGGATCGAGGAGGACCTGGCGCGGTGGTTCCCCGTGTGGGGCGCACCCGGCCTGAATTGACGGTGCGTCACCTACCGTTCGTCGCGGGGGAGCAGGCCGTCCATCACCCGGGCCCGCACCTCACGCTCGGCGGCGGCGGCGACGAAGGCCGCGACGTGCTCCTCCCCGACGAGCTCGCGCACGGCTTCCAGGGTGCGGGCGGGGAGCCGGAGGCTCCGGTGGGGGTGCGGGCCGGGAGGAGCGCCGGGGGTGGGCAGCGGCAAGGGATCCGGTCCCGTGGCCGGTCCTGTGCCTGGCGTCTCGGCCGGTCCTGTGCCCAGGGCCTCGGCCGGTCCTGTGCCCAGGGCCTCGGCCGGTCCTGTGCCCAGGGCCTCAGCTGGTCCCGCGGCCAGAGCCTCGGCCGGACCTGTGGCCGGGGCTTCAGCTCGTCCCGTATCCAGGGCCTCACCCGGTCCCGTGCCCAGGATCTCAGCCGGTCCGGCGGCAGAATCCCCCGCTGGTCCGGTGAACGAGTCCCCTGCCGGTCCGGCGAACGGATCCCCCGCCGTTTCCGCGCACGACTCGGATCCCCCGTGTTCCTCCAGGCGGTGGCGGAGATAGCGGGTGGCCAGCGATCGCATCGCCCGTGCCAGCTCCGCGTCCACGGTCTGCTGGGCCAGGGGCCGCAACCGGCGGACGAGAGCGGCGGCTTCGGCCGCTTCCTCGTCGGTCGGCGGGTGGTCGAAGAACTGGTGGAAGACGTGCTCGGTCGTGAAGTCGAGGAAGCGCGCGGCGATGTGCTCGACGTGGGTGCGCAGTTCGCGCAGGTGGCCGGAGATCGCGGGCAGCGGCACCCCGGCGAGGTGGAGCTCGGCGGCGACGGTGAGTTCGCGGGGGCTCGGCACCAGGAACTCGTCCGGCGCGTCCGTGACCGGGACCAGCACCCCGAGCCGTACGGCCTCGGAGACGGCGTCGTCCTGGGCGCCGCCGAACCTCTCGTCCAGCGCCGCCCGCGTGATCCGTTCGGCCTGTTCGTCGGTCCAGGGGCCGTCGACCTCGGCGACGAGGCCCAGGACGCCGCCGAGGTCACGGCCCGCGTCCCAGGCGTCCAGGAGCTCCTTGATGCTGGCGAGGGTGTAGCCGCGGTCGAGGAGGCCGGCGATCCGCTGGAGCCGCGCCAGATGCGCCTCGCCGTAGACATTGGCGCGGCCGCGCCGCTCGGGCCGGGGGAGCAGCCCGCGGTCCTGGTAGGCGCGGATCGTGCGGGCGGTGGCCCCGCTGTGGTGGGCGAGATCGTCGATCCGGTACTCGACGGCCACCCGTCCGAGCCGCTCGTCGGGGTGGGCCTTTTCGAGCACCGGACCGGGGACCGGCCCGGACGGCACCGGCACCGGCCCGGACTCCGGACTCCGTACGTGCTTCGTGGTCACAGGGGCGCTCCTCACGCGATGGCCGCGCGACCGATCGCGCCCGCCGCGGACCGTGCCGCGGGTGAGGTCGCCAGATACTCGACGGCCCGGCGCAGCGACCCCTCCTGCGAGGGATGGTACGACCGCCGCAGGTAGCGGGGTACGGCCGAGCCGAGCTCCCGCCAGCTGGGCAACAGGCCCTTGGCCACGGCCTTGTTGTGCTCGCGCAGCGAATAGCGCAGCCGCCCCGCGAGCCGTGGGTCGTGCCGTATCAGATAGGTGGCTCCCCATCCCCAGAGGTGGAACAGCATGGGGGCGGTGAAGGCCATGCCCAGGACCCGGCGGGCATAGCGCCCGGCCTCGGCGCCGCCGCAGTGTTCGTACATGTCGAAGGCGACCGAGCGGTGTTCGACCTCCTCCGCGCCGTGCCAGCGGAGCAGGTCCAGCATGACGGGGTCGGGGCCGGCCCGGTCCAGGCCGTCCGCGTGCAGCACCCAGTTGCCCAGCACGGCCGTGAACTGCTCGATGGCGGCGATCAGCGAGAGTCGGAACCGCAGCCACTCCCGGGCGCTCACCGGGAGGCCTAGGGGCGGCCGGTCGCCGAGCAGCGCGTCGAAGAGGAAGTCCACATGGCGGGTGTACGGGCCGGTGTCCAGGCCCTGCTGGGCGAGGTGGCCCAGCACATAGGCGTGCTGGACGCTGTGCGTGGCCTCCTGCCCCATGAAGCCCTTGACGTCCTTGAGGAGTTCCGCGTCCCGCACGAGGGGCAGGGCCTCCTTGAACACCTTGACGAACCACCGCTCCCCGGCGGGCAGCAGCAGGTGCAGGACGTTGATGACGTGGGTGGCGGTGGGCTCGTCCGGTATCCAGTGCAGGGGGGTGTCGTCCCAGTCGAAGGCGACGCGGCGCGGGGCTATGGGGTGGCCGCCGCTGTGACCGTGGTTCATCTCTGCTCCTCTGCGGGCTTTCCGCTACAGCGGTGGGTCGATCCGCGCGATGGCGCGCAGCACCCGCGGTGTGAAACGGGACATGAAGCGGATGCCGTGCGCCTCGGGGGTCACGGGGACGACGGCCTGGTCGCGGAGCACGGAGCGCAGGATGGCGTCGGCGACCTTCTCCGGGGGGTAGTTGCGCCTGCCGTACGCCCGGCTCGCCTTGTCCCGGCGGCGTTGCTGCTCCTCCTCGGGGACGCCCGTGAAGCGCGCGGTCCCGGTGATGTTGGTGTTGACCAGACCGGGGCAGATCGCGGTGACCCCGATGCCCTGTCCGGACAGCTCGACGCGGAGGCTCTGGCTGAGCATCAGCACGGCCGCCTTGGAGGTGCTGTAGGCCGAGAGCGTCTTGAAGGGCTGGAAGGCCGCGGCGGAGGCGGTGTTGACGATGTGGCCGCCCTGTCCGCGCTCGGCCATCTGCCTGCCGAAGATCCGGCAGCCGTGGATGACGCCCCACAGATTGACGTCGAGGACCTTCCGCCAGTCCTCAGCGGAGGTGTCCAGGAAGGGTCCGGACAGCCCGATGCCGGCGTTGTTGACCAGCACGTCCACCACGCCGTACTCGGCGGCGACCTTCGCGGCCAGCTTCTCCATCGCGTCCTCGTCCGCGACGTCGGCGCACTCGCCCCACGCCTCACGGGCGCCGATCAGCCGTGCCAACTCGGCCGTGCGCGCGGCGCCCTCCGCGTCCCGGTCGACCGCGACGACCCGCGCACCCGCCTCCGCGAAGGCGAAGGCGGTGGCCCGGCCGATGCCGCTGGCCGCGCCGGTCACCAGCACCAGCCGGCCGCCGAACGCCTGGGCGTAGGGGCTGTCGTCCACGGCCCGGCGTGCTCCGCGCACCACCGCGGGCCGTGCCCCGGCGGTGCCCACGGTGCCGCCCTGCTCATGGCCGGTCACGAACTCGGCGATCCAGGCGGAGAGTTGATCGGGGCGCGTCCGCTGCACCCAGTGCTTCGCGGCCAGGGTGTGCCGGACGAGGCCCGGCGCCCACTGGTCCAGGTCGTCGTAGAGCCGCACGGACAGGAAGGCGTCGCCGGTCGGGGTGATCAGCTGCACCGGCGCGTGGGCGTAGGCGTCGGTGCGCGGCCTGCCCAGGCGGGACCGGATGTTGTCGCGGTAGAGCCACGCGCCGTGCGCCGCGTCGTCGGGCAGTGAGGGCGTCGGATAGCCGTCGGAGCGAACCCTCTCCGAGCGCTCCAGGATCTTCGGCCACCGCTTCATCAGCGGCCCCCGCGCCAGCGCCTCCGGCACGGCCGGCGTGTGCAGCGCGGAGACGTACCAGGACCTGGCGCCCTGGCCGAGCAGCTGGGCCACGCGGCGCGGCGTCGGCTGGGTGAGGCGTTTCCTGGCCCAGAGCGCGACGTGGTCGAGGCCCGGCCCGGAGATGGAGGTGAAGGACGCGATCCGCCCCTCCGTGCGCCGCACCGTCACGAACTCCCAGCCCTGCACGGAGCCCCAGTCGTGCCCGACCACGTGCACCGGGGCGTCCGGGCTCACCGCGTCCGCGACCGCCAGGAAGTCGTCCGTGAGCTTCTCCAGCGTGAACCCTCCGCGCAGGGGCCGCGGTGCCGTGGAACGCCCGCAGCCGCGCACGTCGTACAGCACCACGTGGAAGCGGTCCCGTAGCCGCGCGGCGACCGCCGACCAGACCTCCTTGCTGTCCGGATAGCCGTGCAGCAGCACCACCGTGGGCCGCTCGGCGTCGCCCAGCTCGGCGACGCACAGCTCGATCCCGCCCGTGCGGACCCGGCGCTCCCGCGCGCCCTCGAGTCCGGTGTCGTGTCCGGTCATGCGGCCCTCTCCCCTTGCGCGCGCCGTACGTGCGGCAGATCGTCGTCGAGCCAGAAGGCGCTCTCCTCGGGATCCCGGGAGTCGGTGACCACCAGGAGCTCCTCGAACTTCACGCCGGTGCCCCGGAAGCCGATGTGGGGCTCGACCGCCCACAGGCCCGGCCGGGGCGGGTGGTCGGAGAAGCGGTGCGGGCTCCACAGCGGGGACCAGCCCTCCCGGTGGCCCCGGACGGCGTCGGACGCGAGCCCCTTGAGCGCCTGGGTGCCGAAGCCGAAGAGCTGGGGCGACCAGCGGCGCTCCCGCGCGCGGCCCACCTTGTGGGCGATCACGCCGAAGGGATAGGCGCGGTGCCGGTTGGCGTAGCCGTGGCGGACCATGAGGCGGTCCACGTTCTCGTAGATCTCGCGCAGGGAGCGGCGCTCGCGCACCTCGCGCAGGATCAGCTCTCGGTACGCCGGGAGATCCGCCGTCATCCGGTCGTGCAGCGGGTCGGGCCCCAGGCAGCCCGCGTAGCCGATGTCGGCGGTGAAGCCGCCGTGCACCGGGGCCATGTCGAGGATGAACGGCATCCCCGGCTCCAGCCTGCGGTCCGTCGGGAAGAACTGGAGCGGCACCCGGAACCCGACGAACGCCGTGCGGTCGCCGAACCACGCGAAGGGCAGGTGGAACCAGTCCCGCACGCCGCGCTCGCGCAGCCACTCCCGCTGCATCCGCGCCGCCTCGCGCTCGGTCACCCCCGGCCGCAGCTGGGCCGCCACCGCTTCCGCGCAGTCGTACGCGAGGCGCTGCACCTGTCTGAACCCCCGCAACTCCGCGGTGAGTTCCCGAGCCACTGCTGAGGTCATCGTCAACCGTCCGTCCCGCCTGCCGGGGCCCCCGGACAGCAGCCGGAGGAGCGTCCGCAACTTGACACTGATGAATGTGACAATGCTCCGCGGCTGCGTCAAGAGTTGTGCACGGCCTGTGGATAACTTTCGGTAACCCTCGGGGCCGTGGCCCCGTTCCCTTCCGGCACCCCCACCCCCCCTACGGGCGTGTCAGACCCGAGGACTACGCGCATCCCCTCATCTGGTCTGACGACTGCTGTGGCGCAGGCCACTAACGTCGAAGGCGTGACTGTGATCGCTACCGAAAGCCTCAGCAAGCGGTTCCCCCGGGTGACCGCGCTCGACCGGCTGTCCGTCGACATCACGCCGGGCGTGACCGGCCTGGTGGGTGCCAACGGAGCCGGCAAGTCCACGCTGATCAAGATCCTGCTCGGCCTGTCCCCGGCCACCGAGGGCCGCGCCCGGGTGCTCGGCCTCGACGTGGCGACCGAGGGCGCCGCCATCCGCGAGCGGGTCGGCTACATGCCCGAGCACGACTGCCTGCCGCCGGACGTCTCGGCGACCGAGTTCGTCGTCCACATGGCGCGGATGTCCGGGCTGCCCGCGAGCGCCGCCCGTGAGCGCACCGCCGACACCCTGCGCCACGTGGGGCTCTACGAGGAGCGGTACCGCCCCATCGGCGGCTACTCGACGGGCATGAAGCAGCGGGTCAAGCTGGCCCAGGCGCTCGTCCACGACCCCCAGCTGGTGCTGCTGGACGAGCCGACCAACGGCCTCGACCCGGTCGGCCGCGACGAGATGCTCGCCCTGATCCGCCGGGTGCACGCCGACTTCGGTATCTCGGTCCTGGTCACCTCCCACCTGCTCGGCGAACTGGAGCGCACCTGCGAGCAGGTCGTCGTCATCGACGGCGGCAAGCTGCTGCGGTCCTCCTCCACCGCCGAGTTCACCCAGGCCACGGGCTCCCTCGCGGTCGAGGTCACGGACTCCGACGCGCATCCGGACGGCACGTCCGCCCTCATCGGCGCGCTGGCGGCGGCCGGGCTGACGGTCCAGCCCGTGGGCCGCGCCGCCGAGTTCGCCGCGGCCGGCTCCGGCCACGTCGTCCTGGTCGACGTCACCGGCGACGACACCTACGACACCGTGCGCGACGCGGTGACCGACCTCGGCCTCGGCCTGGTCCGCATGGAACAGCGCAGGCACCGCATCGCGGAGGTCTTCCAGACCGCCGGCAGCGCACACGAAAGGGGCAGCTCCGATGCCGCCTGAGAGCATCACGGCGCCCGCCCAGGACGTCATCCACAACATCGGCTACCGCAACTACTCCGGGCCCCGCCTCGGCCGCGCGTACGCCCGCCGCTCGCTCTTCTCGCAGAGCCTGCGCGGCGCCTACGGCCTCGGCCGCTCGGCGAAGTCCAAGGTCCTGCCGATGATCCTGTTCGGCGTGATGTGCCTCCCCGCCGCCATCATGGTCGCCGTCGCCGTGACGACGAAGGCGAGCAAGCTGCCGGTGGAGTACACGCGTTACGCGATCATCCTCCAGGCCGTCATCGGCCTCTACCTCGCCGCGCAGGCCCCGCAATCCGTCTCGCGCGACCTGCGGTTCAAGTCGATCCCGCTCTACTTCTCGCGGCCCATCGAGCGCATCGACTACGTGGTGGCCAAGTTCGCCGCGATGGCCTCCGCCCTGTTCATCCTCACCGCGGCGCCCCTGCTGATCCTCTACGTGGGCGCCCTGCTCGCCAAGCTGGACTTCACCGCGCAGACGGAGGGCTTCGTGCAAGGACTGGTCTCCGTGGCGCTGCTGTCCCTGCTCTTCGCCGGACTCGGGCTGGTGGTCGCCGCAGTCACACCGCGCCGCGGCTTCGGCGTCGCGGCCGTCATCGCCGTGCTGACGATCTCCTACGGCGCGGTCTCCACCGTGCAGGGCATCGCGCTCGACCGCGACAACACCCAAGCGATCAGCTGGATGGGCCTGTTCTCGCCGATCACCCTCATCGACGGGGTCCAGACGGCGTTCCTCTCGGCCACGTCCGCCTTCCCCGGCGGCAACGGCCCCGGCACCGGAGCCGGCGTCGTCTACGCCGTCGTCCTGCTCGCGCTGATCGCCGGATCGTTCGGGCTGCTGCTGCGCCGCTACCGAAAGGCCGGGCTGTGACCGTCCTCCACATCGACAACGTCTCCCGCTGGTTCGGCAACGTGGTCGCCGTCAACGACGTCTCCATGACCGTCGGCCCCGGCGTCACCGGCCTGCTCGGCCCCAACGGCGCCGGGAAGTCCACCCTCATCAACATGATGGGCGGCTTCCTCGCGCCCTCCACCGGCACCGTCACCCTCGACGGCAGGACCATCTGGCGCAACGAGCAGGTCTACCGCGAGATCGGCCTCGTCCCCGAGCGCGAGGCGATGTACGACTTCCTGACCGGCCTGGAGTTCGTCCGCGCCAACGCCGAGCTGCACGGCCTGGGCGCCGAGGAGGCCCAACGGGCGCTCGCCACGGTCGAGATGGAGTACGCGCAGGACCGCAGGATCGGCACGTACAGCAAGGGCATGCGCCAGCGGGTGAAGATGGCCTCCGCGCTCGTCCACGAGCCGTCCGTGCTCCTCCTCGACGAGCCGTTCAACGGCATGGACCCGCGGCAGCGCATGCAACTGATGGACCTGCTGCGCCGGATGGGCGCCGAGGGCCGCACCGTGCTGTTCTCCTCCCACATCCTGGAGGAGGTCGAGCAACTCGCCGCCCACATCGAGGTGGTCGTCGCGGGGCGGCACGCTGCCTCCGGCGACTTCCGCAAGATCCGCCGGCTGATGACGGACCGGCCGCACCGCTATCTGGTGCGCTCCAGCGACGACCGCGCCCTCGCCGCCGCGCTCATCGCCGACGCGTCGACCTCGGGCATCGAGGTGGACGTCCAGGAGGGCGCGCTGCGCGTCCAGGCCGTCGACTTCGACCGCTTCACCACGCTGCTGCCGCGGCTCGCCCGCGCGCACGGCATCCGGCTCCTGACGGTCTCGCCCTCCGACGAGTCCCTGGAATCGGTCTTCTCCTATCTCGTAGCGGCCTGAAAGGAGCCCTGACGCCATGTACCACCCGACCGTCGCCCGGCTCACCTACCGGGGGCTCCTCGGCCGCCGCCGTGCCTTCATCCTCTTCGCGCTGCCCGCACTCCTGATCGTCATCTCCGCCGTCATCCGCGTGCTGACCGGAGCCGACGACGGCACCGCGACCAACGTCCTGGGCGGCTTCGCGCTGGCCACCATGGTGCCGCTCATCGGCGTGATCGCCGGTACGGGAGCGATCGGCCCGGAGATCGACGACGGCTCGGTGATCTATCTGCTCTCCAAGCCGGTCGCGCGCCACACGGTCATCCTCACCAAGCTGATCGTCGCCATCGGCGTCACCGTGGCCTTCTCGGCGGTGCCCACCCTGATCGCGGGCTTCGTGCTGAACGGCAACAGCCGGCAGATCGCCGTGGCCTACGCGGTGGCCGCCGCGGTCGCCTCCGTCGCCTACAGCGCGATCTTCCTGCTGCTGGGCACCGTCACCCGGCACGCCGTCGTGGCGGGCCTGGTCTACGCCCTGGTGTGGGAGTCGCTCTTCGGCAGCCTCATCCCCGGCGCCCGCACGCTCAGCGTCCAGCAGTGGTCCCTCGCCCTCGCGCAGAAGATCGGCGCGGAGGGAGCGATCAGCTCGGACGTCGGCCTGCCTCTCGCGGTCACCCTGCTGATCGCCGTCACCGCGGCGGCGACCTGGTACGCGAGCCGGAAGCTGCGCACCCTCACGCTCGCCGGCGAGGAGTGATCGAGAGACGAACGATGTAAGGGGCGGTCTCCATGGAGACCGCCCCTTACTCATGTAGGCGAGACACTCACGTAGACGGGATGTACGGAGGCGAAGTCGCCGCCTACACGCGCCCGTCCAGCAGCGCCCGCGCTATGTCCAGCTGCACCGGCGAGAGCGCGACGGCCTCGCCGTCCTCGGCGTCCTCTATGTCCCACAGGGCGTTCTGGAGCACCCGCCCGAGCGTCCAGCGCGCCGCGCGCCGCCGGTCCAGGCCGAGCACCTCGGTCATCACGTCGAAGCGGCGCAGGACCGCCCGTGTGACGTCACCGGTCGCGGCGAGGTCGTCCCACCGGTCGTGCAGGGCGGGCAGCAGCTCGAAGCCGGGGTCGCCCACGAGCGGCTTGGGGTCGATGGCCAGCCAGGGCTCCCGGCCGGAACCGGGCAGCGGCGCCAGCACGTTCGCGTAGTGCAGGTCCCAGTGCAGCAGACGCCCTTCACCGGGCTCGGCGGCCACCTCCCGCACGGCCGCCGCGCAGTCGGCCACCAGGCGGCGCTCGGCGGTGCCGGGCAAGGTGGGCAGGGCGGACGGCACTTCGGCCAGCATCGCGGCGGTGACGTCGGTCAGCGTGCGCAGCCCGGCCGGGGCGGGGGTCTTCAACAGCCGGGCGAGCAGCTCGGAGAGCGTACGGAGGGCGTCCTCGGCGTCCGGCACGGACATCAGCGAGCGGTCGGCGTCCAGCCGCTCCAGCAGCATCGTGCCGGACTCCGCGTCGTGGTCGAGGAGGGCGACGGCGCCGTCGCCGCCCCAGGCGCGCAGCGCGGCCGGTTCGTCGACGCTCTCGTCGGTGACCGGCTGGAGCTTGAGCGCGGCCCGGGTGCCGTCCGGGCGGCGTACGGGCAGGACGAGCGCCACCATGCCGTGCGAGGCCGGGCCGTCGAGCCGCAGCCCCCAGCGGTCCAGGAAGTCCGCCGCGAGGTCCGGCAGGGCGGCGATCCAGGCGCGGCCCACCTCTCCGTCGAAGGTGTCGTGGAAGCCGGCCAGTTCGGCGGGGACGGTGATCCGGGAAGGCACGTACATGGGTGGCGCACTCCTCGTGACGGGTGGGAGGCCCCGGGGGCCTCCCTGTCATCCCAACGTCTCAGATCTTCCGATCGCGCCCGGCTCCCATCCCGAGACCCAGCAGACCCGCGCAGACCACGAGCAGCACCACGATCGGCACGGTCCAGCCGCCGGTCGCCTGGTGCACGGCGCCGAGGGCGAACGGGCCGACGGCGGCCAGCAGATAGCCCCAGGTCTGTGCCATGCCCGAGAGCCTGGCCGCCGTGTGCGCGTCGCGGGTGCGCAGCACCATCATCGTCAGTGCGAGCCCCAGGGCGCCGCCCTGTCCCACGCCGAGGAGCGTCGCCCAGAGCCAGGCGCCGGCGACCGGGGCCACGAGCAGGCCCGCGACGCCCGCCGCCATCAGCAGCACGACACCGGCCGCCAGCGAGCGCTGGGAGCGCATCCGGCCGGCGAGCATCGGCACCACGAACGAGCCGACGGCCTGCACCAGCGTGCTGAACGCGAAGACGAGTCCGGCCTGCGCCTTGCTCATCCCGTGGTCGGTGAAGATCGTCGGCAGCCAGGCGATGACGACGTACGCCACGAGCGACTGCGAGCCCATGAAGAGGGTGATCTGCCAGGCCAGCGGGATGCGGGTCAGCTTCGGCCCGTCGTCGGCGGGCCGGGGCGCCGGGGCGGCCCCCGGGTGCCCGGCCGCGGCCTGGCGGGCGGCGCCGCGGGCGAGCACGGCCTGCGGGGCCCACGCGGCGGCCGCGACGGCCGCCAGCACCGACCAGGAGGCGAGGGAGCCCTGCCAGCCGCCGAGCGCGTTCTCCAGCGGCACGGCGCTGGCGGCGGAGACGGTGGCGCCGAGGATCATCGCGGTCGAGTAGAGCGCGGTCATGCCCGCAGCCCGCTCGGGGAAGTCCCGCTTGATCAGGCCGGGCATCAGGACGTTGAGCAGGGCTATCGCGGTGCCGACGAGCGCGCAGCCGACGAACAGCGCGACGACCGGCGGCGCGATGCGCAGCAGGATGCCGCCGCACAGCAGGACGAGCGCGCCGCAGAGGACGGCCTCCGTGCCCCACCGGCGGGCCAGTCTCGGCGCGAGGATCGAGCCGAGCCCCATGAAGACGAGCGGAATGGTGGTCACCAGGCTGCTCGCGGTCGCCGCCAGGTGGAAGTGGTCGCCGATCTCCCCGAGCAGCGGCGACACACCGGCCAGCGCGGCCCGCATGTTGAGCGAGGCCAGGACGATGCCCAGCAGGACGAGCAGGGGGTGGGCCCGCATCCGCCGGGCGGCGGCAGCGGGTGGCGCGAACTCCCCGGCGGCCACGGCGTCTTCCGTGACGGTCAGTGGTGCTTGCGACCTCGTTTCGGACATGGGGGGCCTTTCCAGGGAGTGCGGTGGTACGTGAGGGGGCGTGCGTGAGCGGGCGGTCAGCTCTCCGCGAGCAGTGACTCCACTGCCTGCTTCGGCCGGTCGAGCAGCATGCGGCAGGCGTTCGCCGCGGCGTCCGGGTCGCCGGAGGCGATGGCGGTCATGAGGGCGTGGTGGTCGCCGTGCAGGATGCGCGGCATCTCGCGGTCGCCGAGCGCGGTGACCAGCGCCTCGCGCACGGAGCTGCTGAACCACGAGTACGTGGCGGACAGCGCGCTGTTGTGGGCGGCGTCCACGACCGCCTTGTGGAATTCGATGTCGTGGTCCGCGTAGAGCTCCAGATTGCCCGAGTCGGGCTGGCCCTCGGGGTCCTCGAAGGCTTCCTGGGCCTCCAGCGCGGCGCGCATCCGCTCCAGGTCGGCGGGTTCGTGCCGGAGCGCCGCGAGCCGGGCGGCCTCGGCCTCCAGGGCGATGCGCAGCTCCAGGACGTCCCGGATGCCCGCGCGCTGCACTCCGCGCATGATCTCGGCGGGGTCGGCCATGGAGACGACGAACGTGCCCTCGCCCTGGCGGGAGCGCAGCATCCCGGCGTGCACGAGGACGCGGACGGCCTCGCGGACGGTGTTCCGTCCGACCTGGAGCTGTTCGGCGAGCGCGTGCTCGGTCGGGATGCGCTCGCCGACCTTCCACTCGCCGGCGGCGACCTGCGCGCGCAACTGATCCACGACGGTGTCCACCAGGGACTGCCGTCCCGCCGCACGCAGTGCCATTCCGCTGCTCCTCTTGCCGCACTCTTGGGCTCACCCGATTGCCCAGTCATCCTACAACTGCGCGCGAGCGCGGTTCGGGCTACCTTCGGAGAGTGGTCCGCAGCGAAACCTGCCTCCGGATGTACGACCGGCTCGCCGCCTGGGTGCGGTCGACCCCCGGCACCCACATCTGGCTGCTGGTCATAGGTGTCACCAGCCTCGTCGTCGCCGCGGCCAGCCAGGGCCTGGAGACGTTCCTCCTGCACCGCAACAGCAGCAACATCCACGAGCTGAACAAGCACCCCACGCAGTCGCTGCTGATCAGCGCCTTCTGGATCGAGAACCCGTCGTCGTTCCTGCTCTACGTCGCGCTCTTCGAGATCTTCCACGCCAACGTCGAGCGCTGGATCGGCACCTTGCGCTGGCTCGTCACGGTCACCGTCGCGCACGTCGTGGCCACGCTCGTGAGCCAGGAGGTCGTGCTGCTGTCGATCCAGGACCACGCGCTGCCCCGCTCGATGAAGCACGTTGTCGACATAGGCGTCTCGTACGGGCTGGCGGCGGCGGCCGGGATCCTCACCTACCGCGTGCCGCGGCCCTGGCGGTGGCCGTATCTGGCGGGCGCGGTGCTCTTCTTCGCGGTGCCGCTGCTGACCGGCGGGACGTATACGGACGTCGGCCACGCGATCGCGCTGACGATCGGGCTGGCGTGCGGGCCGCTGGCGCGGGGGCGCCCGCCGTGGGACTTCGCCGCCGGCCGCGAGCACCTGCGGAGGGCCTGTGAGCCGCTCCGCGGGCGCGGGACCGGTTCACGGACGCGGAGCTGATCGGAGTGCCGACGAGTGAGCCGCTCCGCGGGCGCGGGACCGGCCTCAGGTGAAGAGGCGGTCCAGGACCGTCGCGATGCCGTCGTCCTCGTTGGAACCCGTGACCTCGTCCGCCACGGACTTCAGCTCCAGGTGGGCGTTGGCCATCGCCACGCCGTGTGCCGCCCAGGCGAACATCGGGACGTCGTTGGGCATGTCGCCGAAGGCGATCGTGTCCGCCGCCTTCATGCCGAGGCGGCGCGCGGCCAGCGAGAGGCCGGTGGCCTTGCTCAGGCCCAGCGGCAGCAGCTCGACGATCCCGGCGCCCGCCATGGTCACGCCCACCAGGTCACCGGCGACGGCGCGCGCGATCCCTGCGAGGCCGTCGTCGTCCAGGTCGGGGTGCTGGAGGTAGAGCTTGTTCAGCGGAGCGGCCCACAGGTCGGCCGGGTCCGTGATCGGGACGGCCGGCAGCGGGCCCTCCTGGATGCGGTAGCCGGGGCCGACCAGGACCTCGCCGTCCATGCCGTCGCGGCTGGCCGCGAGGTAGAGCGGCCCGACCTCCGCCTCGATCTTGGCGAGCGCCAGCCCGGCGAGCTGCCGGTCCAGCGTCACCGACGTCAGCAGTCTGTGCTCACCCGCGTGGTAAACCTGCGCGCCCTGCCCGCATACCGCGAGGCCCTGATAGTCCAGGGAGTCGAGGATGTGCTTCGTCCACGGGACGGAGCGCCCGGTGACGATGATGTGCGAGGCGCCCGCCGCCGTCACCCGTTCGAGCGCGGCGCGGGTGCGCTCCGAGACGGTGTCGTCGGAGCGCAGCAGCGTGCCGTCGAGATCGGTCGCGATCAGGCGGTAGGGCAGCTCACTCACTGTGTCTTCTCGTTCGCTTCCCGGCCGCCCGCGGCCATCGTCGTCGTCACCGGCCCGGCGGCCACGCGTGCGTCGCTCACCGCCCGAGGGGCTCCAGGATCTCCCGGCCGCCCAGGTACGGGCGGAGCACCTCCGGCACGCGCACCGTGCCGTCGGCCTGCTGGTGGTTCTCCAGGAGCGCCACGATCGTGCGCGGGACGGCGCAGAGCGTGCCGTTGAGCGTCGCCAGCGGCTTGACGGTCTTGCCGTCGCGCAGGCGCACCGACAGGCGGCGCGACTGGAACTCGTCGCAGTTGGACGTCGACGTCAGCTCGCGGTACTTCCCCTGGGTGGGGATCCACGCCTCGCAGTCGAACTTGCGCGAGGCGGACGAGCCGAGGTCACCGGTGGCGACGTCGATCACCTGGTAGGGCAGCTCCAGGCTGTTCAGCCACTGCTTCTCCCACTCCAGCAGGCGCGCGTGCTCCGCCTCGGAGTCCTCCGGCGCGACGTACGAGAACATCTCGACCTTGTCGAACTGGTGGACCCGGAAGATGCCGCGGGTGTCCTTGCCGTACGTGCCGGCCTCGCGGCGGAAGCACGGCGAGAAGCCGGCGTAACGCAGCGGCAGCTGCGACGCGTCCAGGATCTCGTCCATGTGGTACGCCGCGAGCGGCACCTCGGAGGTGCCCACCAGATAGAAGTCGTCCTTCTCCAGGTGGTAGACGTCCTGCGCGGCCTGGCCGAGGAAGCCGGTGCCCTCCATGGCGCGCGGCTTGACCAGCGCGGGGGTGAGCATCGGCGTGAAACCGGCCGCGGTGGCCTGCGCGATGGCGGCGTTGACGAGGGCGAGCTCCAGCAGCGCGCCGACGCCCGTCAGGTAGTAGAAGCGCGAGCCGGACACCTTGGCGCCGCGCTCGACGTCGATGGCGCCGAGCGCCTGGCCGAGCTCCAGGTGGTCCTTGGGCTCGAAGCCCTCGGCGGCGAAGTCACGGGGGGTGCCTACGGTCTCCAGGACGACGAAGTCGTCCTCGCCGCCGCGCGGGACGTCCGGGTGGACGATGTTGCCGATGCGGAGCAGGAGGCGCTGCGCCTCGGCGGCGGCCTCGTCCTGCTCGGCGTCGGCCGCCTTGACGGCGGCGGACAGCTCGCCGGCCCGCTTCAGCAGCTCGGCCTTCTCGTCACCGGCGGCCTTGGGGATGAGCTTGCCGAGCGCCTTCTGCTCGGAGCGGAGTTCGTCGAAGCGGACGCCGGACGACCTGCGCCGTTCATCGGCGGAGAGCAGCGCGTCGACGACGTCGACGTCCTCTCCACGGGCGCGCTGGGAGGCGCGCACACGGTCGGGGTCCTCACGAAGCAGGCGAAGGTCAATCACCCCACCAGGCTACCGTTGCGGGCGCGATCACTCGACGCGATATTCCTCTTCGTTGCGTTTTGTCCCGTTTTGGGGAGAGTGGAAAAGGCTGTGAATAACCGGGCTCGCCGCCGCGCCGGGAAATTCCAGCGCTTTTGGCGAAAAGGGGCATAGGGGTGCCCCGGCGAGATGATCGGCCTTGTGGAGAGCGGGAGTTGGCGGAGGTGTTGTCCACAGGAGTCGGATCCTCCGTTTTCTTTGTCCACAGGCTGTGCGCGAAATCTGTGGATGCCGGAATCGAACGTTCCGCTCGGGGTCGACCGGCACTATGAATTGCGTGCCCAAACCCTACTTAGCCACTCATTCGGGTGGCATTCCCCCGCCCTAAAGGGTTGATGGCCGGTATTCGGCTGACGAACGGGGGGTGTTGGGCACGCAGGGTGGGGCTTGGCGCTGTGGATGACGGGCCTGTGGTTAGAGCGATTTGTCGACCAAGACCGGCCCGATCGCACTCCGGGAGCCTCGATCTGTCGACTTATCCCCAGGATGGAGCGGATCCTGTGGATAACCTTGTGGATCATGATCCTGGGCGGCTCCGCCGAAGATCGCCGATCATACGCGGAACGATCAAGCCCGGCCGCGGAACGATCAGGCCCGGACCGCGGAACGATCAGGCCCGGCCGACGTCGACCCCGCCGTCCGAGCACCGCGCCAGCCACTCCGCCGCCTCCAGGAACGCGCTGTCCGACGTCCCGTGCCGCGGCGCCGGGGAGGCCTCCGCGCCCGCCCGCGGATACGAGCCCAGGAAGCGCACCTTCGGGAACGTCCGCTTGAGGCCCATCAGCGCCTCGCCCACCCGGCAGTCGGTGATGTGCCCCTCGCAGTCCACCGAGAAGCAGTACCGGCCCATGCCCTCACCCGTCGGCCGTGACTCGATCCGCATCAGGTTCACCCCGCGCGCCGCGAACTCCTGGAGCAACTCCAGCAGCGCGCCCGGGTGGTCGTCGCCGAGCCAGACGACCAGCGACGTACGGTCCGAGCCGGTGCGCGCCGACGGCCGCGCCGGGCGCCCGGCGAGCACGAAGCGGGTCTGTGCGTTCTGCGCGTCGTGGATGTCCTTGACCAGCGGCTCCAGCCCGTACGTCGCCGCCGCGAACTCGCCCGCGAACGCCGCGTCGTAGCGCCCCTCCCGCACCAGGCGCGCGCCGTCCGCGTTGGACGCGGAGGACTCCCACACGGCGTCCGGCAGGTGCGCGGCCAGCCACTTGCGCACCTGCGGCTGTGCCACCGGGTGGCCCGTCACCGTCTTGATGTCGGCCAGCCGCGTGCCGGGGCGCACCAGCAGCGCGAAGGCGATCCGGAGCAGCACCTCGCGGTAGATCATCAGCGGGGCGCCGGTGGCGAGTTCGTCGAGGGTCGCGGTGACCCCGCCCTCCACGGAGTTCTCGATCGGCACGAGCGCCGCCGCGGCCTCGTCGTTGCGCACGGCGTCGAGCGCGGCCGGCACGGAGACCATGGGCACGAGCTCGCGCGTGGCCGCCTCCGGCAGCGTGCGCAGGGCGGCCTCGGTGAAGGTGCCCTCGGGTCCGAGATAGGTGTAGCGGCTGGCCGGCATCACGCGTGGCACTCCTCGCGGTGGGTACGGGGCGGGTCCCGCCACACTACCCAGGTCTCCTCGGGTGCCCCTGGGAAAGCCGGGGCACCCGGCACCGCGTGGGGTCAGCCCTCCAGCAGGCGCTGTCCGACGTACTCGCCCTCCGCGCAGCCGCCCGGCACCGCGAAGAGCGCGCTCGACTCGTGGCGCAGGAAGCGCGAGAGGCCGTCGCCCCGGTCGAGCTTGCGCTGCACCGGGACGAACCCCTTGCGCGGGTCCGCCTGCCAGGCGACGAAGAGCAGGCCCGCGTCCGGAGCGCCGTCGTCCAGGAAGCCGTCGTGATAGGAGAACGCCCGTCTGAGCATCGCCGCGCCCCGGTTGGACTCCGGCGCCGCCACCCGGACGTGCGCGTCCCCGGCGATGGCCAGCGAGCCGTCCGCACCGATCTTGTTGAGGTCGACCGGCGTCGTCTCCGTGCCGCCCGACAGGGGCGCCCCGTCCGACTTGCGCCGTCCGATCACCTTCTCCTGGCGCTCCAGGGACAGGTGGTCCCAGCTGTCGAGCAGCATGCGGATCCGCCGGACGACCGCGTAGGAACCGCCCGCCATCCAGTCGCCGGAGTCGTCCGGCACGAAGATCCGGGTGTCGAAGTCGGAGTCCGACGGCTTCGGATTGTTCGTACCGTCGATCTGGCCCATCAGATTGCGGCCGGTCATCGGCTTGGCGGTGGCGCCGGGCGTCCGGTTGAAGCCGTTCATCTGCCAGCGCGTCCGGGCGGTGTCCGCGGCCTGCTTCTGGATCAGCCGGAGCGCGTGGAAGGCGACGAGCGGGTCGTCGGCGCCGATCTGCACCCACAGGTCGCCGTCGCTCCGCTTGGCGTCGACCGCGTCCGCGGTGAAGGAGGGCAGCGGTTCCAGCGCGGCGGGCCGCTTGGCGGCGAGCCCGGTCCGGTCGAAGAACGTACCCCCGAAGCCGAAGGTGACGGTCAGGGACGAGGGACCCGCGTCGAGCGCGACGCCCGTGTCGTCGCCCTTCGGCGGATTGCCCGCCGTCAGGTCGGCCGCCGTCGCCGACCAGCGCCGCAGCAGCGCCGCCGCGGCCTTGCGGTCGGCGCCGGGGGCGAGGTCGAAGGCGAGGAGGTGGCCGCACGCCTGCGCGGGGTCGGCGATGCCCGCCTGGTGTTTCCCGTGGAACGGGACGGACGTGGTGCCGACCCCGGTGAGGGGCGTCGGCGTCTCCCGGGCGGCCTCGGTGGCGAAGGCGCCGCCCGCGCCGCCCACGACGAGCCCGGCGGCACCCGCCGCTCCGGCGGTGCCCAGGAGCCGGCGGCGGCTCATTCCGGTCTTCCCGGTCTGTTCGGTCTGTTCAGCCATCAGTTGATCTTCACGTTCCTGAGCTCCGTGATCTGGTCGATGTCGGAGGTCCGTACGGTCAGGGTGAGCTGCCACTCGCCCGCCATCGGGAGCTGGAAGGCGGTGGCCTCCCAGCGGCCGGGGGCGATGTGCTTGAGCGTGGCGCGCAGCGGGCCGATCTTCCGCTCGGCCTGGGTGAACGACACGTCCAGCTCCGGTACTTCAACGGCGCGGCCGGTGGGGTCGGTCACGGTGACGCCGACGGTGCTGGCGCCGGAGCGGGCGGGGGCGATCCGGACGGTGGCCGTGCCGCGCCCGTTCGTACCGCCGGTGTCGTAGGGGATCTTCACCTCGGCCGGGACCGCGTTCGCCGGGGACGCGCTGCGGGCCGCCTCCTTCTGCTCGGTCTCCGCGCGGCCCGGCTGGGTGCCGGTGAGCAGGGTGGTGACGGCGAGCAGGACGACGGCGACGGCGGTCTCGGCCAGGACGGAACGCCGCAGTCCGCTGCGCCCCTCGTCCGCGTCGCGCCGCCGCTGTCCGGCCGCCTTCGCGAGCGCGGCCTGCTGCCGGGCGAGCTGGGCGGCGCGCTCGGGGGAGGCGTCGCTCTTCCTGGGCGCCTTCGCGGTGGCCTTGGGCTTCCTGGGCTCCGCGCGGTCGGTGAGCCGCCCCGTCCAGCGCCGCGAGAAGTACGCGGTCCCGACGAGGACGGCCACCAGGCCGACCTTGATCAGCAGCAGCCGCCCGTACTCCGTGCCGGTGAGCGCGCCCCACGAGCCGACCTGGCGCCAGGACTGATAGAGCCCGGTCGCCACCAGCACGCACACCGAGGTGAACGCGATCGTGGAGAAGCGCCGCACCGCGGCGCGCGGGACCGCCTCGCCGGTCCACAGCGTGGCCAGCAGCGCGGCCAGCCCGCCGAGCCACGCGGCGACGCCCAGCAGGTGCGCCACGTCGACCGGCATCGCCAGCCACGACTGGAGCCCCACCGAGGCGTGTTCGGCCATCGCCCAGGTCGCCGCCAGCCCGATGGCGACGACGGCGCCGCCGATCGCGAGCCCGTAGGCGAGGTCCCGCCGCTCCCCGGGGCTGCGGTCGTCGTCCTCGCGGGTGTACGAGCCGAAGAGGACGGCGAGGAAGACGGCCGCGGCGCTCAGCAGGAGCAGCCGCGACAGCAGCGCGGCCCCCGGTTTGGTGGCCAGCACGTCGCTGATGAGCGAGAGTTCGACGACGGCGCCCGGCCCCTTGCCGGTCGTATAGGCGCCGCGCAGCAGTATCAGCGCGGCCGTGGAGACGAAGAGGGCGATCCAGCCGCCGACCGCGATCCGCTGCACCGCCCGCGAGGAGCGGCACACCCCGGCGAAGACGCAGCCGCCGACGAGCAGGACGAACCCGGCGTACGCGGCGTAGCGCCCGATGCCGTAGAGCGTGTCCACGGTCGGGTCGATCTTGGCGGTCGCCACCTTCGCCGCCGTCTTCGACGGCGCGCCGATGGAGAAGGTGAACGCCCCGGCCACCGGGTGGCTGTCCGCGGAGACGGCCTGCCAGGCCACGGTGTACGTGCCGTCGGACAGCCCGGACCGCAGGCCCACGCCCGCGGTGTCGGACTTGCCGTCCACGTGCGCGGGCCTGCCCTCGTCGACGCGCGCCCCCCGCGGGTCGAGGACCCGCAGGGAGTCGGCGTTCAGCAGGACGCCCTCGGAGAACGTGAGCCGCACCCGCTGGGGCGCGGCCGGCACCACCGATCCGTCGGCCGGGTCGGTGGCGGTCAGCGCGGCGTGCGCCGACGCGGTGGCCGCACCCGGGCCCAGCGCGCACAGCAGCGCGGCCAGCAGCATGCCGAAGAGGGCCGGCAGCCGCCCGGTGGTCAGGGTCCTCATCGGACGTCAGCCCTCGGGACGGAACGTCGCGGACTCGACCGGCACCTGGACCTTCACCGCGCCGGAGGTGGCGAAGTGCAGCGTGAACTCGACCTTCTCGCCGACCTGCGGCTTGTGGTCGAGCTTGCCGAGCATCAGGTGGGTGCCGCCGCGGGCCAGCTTCAGCTCGCCGTTCGCGGGCACCTCCAGCTCGCCCGCGTGCTTCATCTGCGAGCCCTCGGTGGTGTGCATGGTGATGTCACCGGAGAGGGGGCTGGTGACCGAGGTGAGCCGGTCGGCCGTGCCGCCGTCGTTCTTGACGATGAGGTACGCGGCGGCCATGTCGGTCATCGCGGGCTGCGGGAGGTAGGCGCCGCTGACGGACAGGTCGGCCTTGTCGGACTTCAGGGCGTCCTTCTCCGACTGGCAGCCGGTGATCAGCAGCAGACCCCCGGCGAGCAGGAGCGGCATGGCGGTGGCGGTGGCGACGGTGGACTTGCGCATCACGGGTTCTCCCCCTTGACGATCTTCGGGAGATCCTTGGCGTACTGGTCTGCGGTGGTTTCCGCGGTGTAGATCCAATGGGCACCGTCGTCCTTCGGCGAGAAGCCGACGACCTCGGCGCCATGGCTGACGGTGATGGAGCCGTCCTTCTCCTTCTTCGCCTTCTCGACCAGGATGCCGAGCGGCTTGGCGGCCGCCTGGATGGTCTCGAAGTCGCCGGTCAGGCCGACGATGTCCTGGCCGCCCTGGGCGTCGAGCCACTCGCGCATCCGCTTGGGGGTGTCGCGGTCGGGGTCGGTGGTGACGAAGACGATCTTCAGCTTGTCCCGGTCCGCCTGGGGCAGCTTCTTCGCGGCCGCGGCCATGTCGGAGACGACGGTCGAGCAGACGTCGGGGCAGTAGGTGTAGCCGAAGTAGAGGAGCACCGGGTGCCCCTTGGTCTCCTTGACCAGCTCGTACTTCTTGTCGGACGTGTCGGTGAGGACCAGGTCCGGCTTGTCCTTCGGGCTGTCCAGGGTGATCGCGGCGGCCTTCTTGGGCGCCGCGGAGACATCGGCGACGGCCTTGTCGCCACCGCCGTCCGAACCACCGCCACAGGCGGTGAGGGTGAGCGCGGCGGCTATCGCCAGCGCCGCGCCCAGGGTCTTGGTGCGCATGGAGCTCTTCTCCAGGGGTCGGTCAGGGGTACGGGAGCGGCGCTCTCTCGGGAGCGCCGCTCCGGTCGGTCCGTGCGTCTGGGAGCGAACCTACGCAGGACGGACGGGTCGTGTACGTCCGGGTCTGCGTACGGTCGGGTGCTTCGCGCCCTCGCGGGCCGGGGCTCAGGCCGCGGAGCGACGGCGTCCGGCGAGCACGCCGAAGGCCACGCCCGCGGCACCGACGACGATGCCGACGATGCCGAGCACGCGGGCCGTGGTGTCGGAGGAGCCGTCGCTCTTGTCCGCCGCGGCCTCGGTCGTCCCGCTCTTGTCGTCCTTCTTGGCGCCGCTCGCGTCGGCGGCCTTGTCGACGAGCTTGAGCGTCGGCGCCGGGTGCTCGGCCTCCTCGCCGTTCGGCTTGGAGGGGTCGATCCAGCGGACGACGTCGTTGTCGGAGTACGTCTGGAGCGCCTTGAAGACCAGCGCGTCGGTGTCCGTGGGCAGCTGGCCGACCGACAGCGGGAACTGCTGGAACTGACCCGGGTCGATCTTGCCGCCGCTCCAGGTGACCTTGGTGACGGCCTCGTTGACCATCCCGTCGTCCGTCTTCACCGGCTTGTCGAGCTTGGACTTCTCGACCTTGATGTCCCAGCCCGGCACGGGCTGCGGCATCACCGAGGCGAGCGGGTGCTCGGGGTCGAGGGTGAGCTCCAGCTTCACCGTCGAGGCGTTGTCCTTCTCGTTCGGCACCTTGAGGGCGATGGTGCTGTAGCCGCCCTTCTCCGCGGTGCCGGGCTGCACGCTGACGTGCGCGAAGGCGGGACCGGCGAGCAGCAGGACGCCACCGGCGGTGAGGCCGGCGACGACGGCGAGGCGGCGCGGGCGAGCGGTCTTGACGTTCATGGGAACACTCCACAGGCAGGAGGGGACAAAAGGGGAGTACGGCGCGCGTGCGGTCACGGCGCGACGACTCTCCCGCCCGAAATGCCGGAATTTTTCCCGGAGGTGGCGGAATCCGCGCATGCCGGGACGTAGGACTGTCGGAATGCCGGATCGCTGGAGCGCGTCGCGTCGTCAGGCCGCGAGGGCGAAGCGCGGCGGTCCCCGCCTGATCACGAAGTGCTGGAGTGCCGGTTCGGCCGCCGGGCGCTCGTCGTCGCCGCGGGTGCCCCGGACGATCGCCGCCGGGCAGGTGGCGTCCTGGCCCCACAGCGCGCGCACGAGCGTGAACGCGGCGCGCAGCGCCCGTACGAGCGCCGCCTCCGCGACCCCGCGTGCGGAGCGCTCCGAGAGCCCGACCGCCCGCCACAGCGCGACCTCGCCGCGCCGCAGCAGCCAGCCCAGGGCGAGGGCCGCCAGCAGGTGGCCGAGCAGCATCGGCAGTGAGGGCAGCAGGGCGTGCAGCGTGGACTGCGGCTGCATGGGCACGCGCGGCGGCATGGCCATCCGCGCGGGGTGCACGGCCGGGTCGAGCCCGGCGTCCGTGATGACGCGACGGGCCTCGTCCGCCGACATCGGGTGGGGCTGGTTGCAGATCAGACGGGCCGCGAAATTGATCAACCGGCCCTCGGAGCCCGCCTGTCGGGTCGCCGTGCCGGCGCCCTGCTGGCCGAGGCCGAAGAGCGCGTGCAGCGCGAGCTGCCCGACGGTCAGCGCGGCCGCGATGCCCGGCAGTGAACGCTCGCGTCCCGCCAGCGGCACGACCAGCGCGAACACCGCCACGAAGCCCGCGCCCAGCGTCCACAGCGGCACGCTCGCGCAGGAAGCCAGCACATGCCCGCCTGCGGACAGCAGAACACAGACCGCGGTGAACACCGCGGCCCGGAACAGTCGCAGATCGGCGCCGGCGCGCGCGACGGGATGAGGCATGGCCGCGCCATCATCCCATCGGACTTACCCCTTCCCTACGGCAGGGGGCGCTCACGGGGGGCGCATAGGCGCACGCGGGTTCGAGCGCCATACACCGATGCACCCGCCCGGCGCGTCGTCCGAATGAGCGGTCTCACACATCCGACAGGCTTACGGGTCGATGGTGGTGGCTATACGTATCGGTATATCGAGCCGCGGCCAGGAGGCTGAGCATGAGCATTTGGTGGTCACTCCATCTGCGGCGCGAGGCCGCGAGCGTTCCGCTCGCCCGGAGACTGCTGGTCGGCACGATGGAGACGGCCGGCGTCGATCCCGACATCTCCTACGACCTGTCGGTGGCGCTCAGCGAGGCGTGTGCGAACGCGGTCGAGCACGGCGGCGACTCCTCCACCGGATATCTGGTGACGGCGTTCATCGACGGCGACACCTGCCGCATCGAGGTCACCGACTCCGGGCCGGGCTTCCCGGAGCAGCCACGCCGCCACGACCGGCGCCGCCCGCGCACCGCCCATCAGGCCCCGCAGCCCGCGGCCCCCGCCCATGACGAACATGGCAGGGGCCTCTTCCTTATCGAGTCCCTGACCGATCACGTCCGGGTCCGCAACCGCCCGGGCCACCCGGGCGCGGTCGTCAGCTTCGACAAGATCCTCAAGTGGAGAGAGGACGCGGCGCTGCTCAGGGCGTCGTGAGCGCCGGGGGCCCCTCGTGTGGGCCCCGTCCACGGGCGCGCGCCGGTGACTGCTCCTAGCGTGGCGGTACCGGCAGTTCACGCGTTCCAGGAGAGGCCCATGCCCAGCCCCACGCGCACGCTCAAGGACAAGGTCGTCGTCATCGGCGGCGCCTCCAGGAATCTCGGCGGTCTCATCGCCAGGGAGGTCGGCAAGGACGGCGCCAAGGTCGTCGTCCACTACAACAGCCCGTCCTCGAAGGAGGCGGCCGAGAAGACCGCCGCCGACGTCGAGAAGGCGGGCGGCCAGGCGGTCGTCCACGAGGCCGACCTGACCAAGGTGGCCGAGGTCGAGGGGCTCTTCGAGGTCGCCGAGGGCGCTTTCGGCAGGGTCGACTGCATGGTGAACACCGCCGGCATGGTGATCAAGAAACCGATGACGGAGGTCACGGAGGAGGAGTACGACCGGATGTTCGCGGTCAACTCCAAGGCGGCGTACTTCATGATGCGCGAGGCCGCCAAGCGGCTCCAGGACGGCGGGAAGATCGTCACCGTCGTGACCTCGCTGCTCGCCGCGTACACCGGCCTGTACTCGGTCTACGCGGGCAGCAAGGCGCCGGTCGAGCACTTCACGCGGGCGCTGTCGAAGGAGCTCTTCGGACGGAACATCTCGGTCAACAACATCGCGCCCGGACCGATGGACACCGGCTTCTTCTACCCGGCCGAGACGGACGACTCCATCGCGTACCACAAGTCGTCGGCGATGAACGGTGACCTGACCAAGATCGAGGACATCGTTCCGTACGTGAAGTTCCTGCTCACGGACGGCTGGTGGCTGAACGGCCAGACGCTCTTCATCAACGGCGGCTACACGACGCGCTAGCTGTATTGACCTCTCACGCGGCGGAGCCGCGTGTCGGAACGTCCCCGCGCCCCCTCCGGGGCGCGGGGATCCCGCACTACTTCAGGCCCGCCATCCAGGCCTCGACGTCTGCGGACGTCCGCGGGAGGCCCGCGGAGAGGTTCTCGTTGCCGTCCGCCGTGACGAGGATGTCGTCCTCGATGCGGACACCGATGCCGCGGTACTCCTCCGGCACGGTCGTGTCGTCGGCCTGGAAGTAGAGGCCGGGCTCGACGGTCAGCACCATGCCGGGCTCCAGCACGCCGTCCACGTACGTCTCCGTACGGGCCACCGCGCAGTCGTGCACGTCCAGGCCGAGCATGTGGCCGGTGCCGTGCAGCGTCCAGCGGCGCTGGAGGCCGAGCTCCAGGACGCGCTCGACCGGGCCCTCGGCCAGGCCCCACTCGACGAGCTTCTCGGCGAGCACCCGCTGGGCGGCGTCGTGGAAGTCGCGGAACTTCGCGCCCGGCTTCACGGCCGCGATGCCCGCCTCCTGGGCCTCGTACACCGCGTCGTAGATCTTGCGCTGGAGCGCGGTGTACGTGCCGTTGATCGGCAGCGTGCGGGTCACGTCGGCGGTGTAGAGCGTGTGGGTCTCCACACCCGCGTCCAGGAGCAGCAGCTCGCCGGAGCGGACCGGGCCGTCGTTGCGCACCCAGTGGAGGGTGGTGGCGTGCGGGCCGGCGGCGCAGATGGAGCCGTAGCCGATGTCGTTGCCCTCGACGCGGGCGCGCAGGAAGAACGTCCCCTCGATGTAGCGCTCCGACGTGGCCTCGGCCTTGTCGAGGACCTTCACGACGTCCTCGAAGCCGCGCACGGTGGAGTCGACGGCCTTCTGCAGCTCGCCGATCTCGAAGGCGTCCTTCACGAGCCGCTGCTCGCTGACGAAGACGCGCAGCTCCTCGTCCCGCTCGGCGGTGACCTTGTCGGTGAGGGCCGCCTCGATCCCGGCGTCGTGGCCGCGCACGGCGCGGACGGGGCCGGTGGCCTCGCGCAGCGCGTCGGCGAGCTCGCGCACGTCGGCGCACGGCAGGCCGTAGAGGTGCTCGGCCTCGGTGAGGCTGTGGCGGCGGCCGACCCACAGCTCGCCCATGCCGTCGAGCCAGAACTCGCCGTTCTCACGGTCGGAGCGGGGGAGCAGGTAGAGCGTGGCCTCGTGGCCCTCGGCCCCGGTCGGCTCCAGGACGAGCACGCCGTCCTGGGTCTGGTCGCCGGTGAGGTACACGTACTCCGTGGACGCGCGGAAGCTGTACTCCGTGTCGTTGGAGCGGGTCTTCAGATTGCCGGCGGGGATCACCAGGCGCTCGCCGGGGAAGCGGGCGGAGAGCTCGGCGCGGCGCCGGGCGGTGTCCGGGGCCTGGGCGATCGGCTCAAGGTCACGGAGCTCGGTGTCGGCCCAGCCGGACTTCATGTTCTCGGCAAGCTCGTCGGACACGGCCGGGTACAGACCGTTCTTCCGCTGCTTGATGGGCTCGTCACCCTCGGGGTTCTCGGGCGCGGGCTGCTGCTCGGTCACTGCTCTCCTCCTCGGACGGGGCGTTTCCATCGTATGTGCGAGGAAAAGTGAGGGAGAAGGTCGGCAGCGAAGGTTTGAACGGGAACGCGCGCAGAAGGCAGGTCGCCGACCGGGACGAACACGGACCGAACAAGATCATTCGAAGTGCGCGGCCAGCAGGACGACATCCTCGCCGCCGTGGCTCCCGTCCGCCGCCTCGTCAGCGTCATCGTCGTCGGCGCTGGGGAGCATAGTCCGCAGTACGTGCTCCACGATCGCGTCCGGGTCGCGCAGCGCGGCCCGCGGGACGCTCGCCGCCGCCGAGCGCAGCCGGGCGAAGGCCCGGTCCATCGTGTCCCCGGTGCGGTGCAGGAGGCCGTCGCTGTAGAACAGCAGCGTCTCGCCGGGCGCGGGTTCGATCTCGACGCTCGGCGCCTCCCAGCAGGCGAGCATGCCGAGCGGTGCGGAGAGGGAGGTCTCGACGTACTCCACGCGGTGCTCGCCGATGATCAACGGTGGGCAGTGCCCGGCACCGGCCAGCACGACCTTGCTGCCCCGGCCCGCCGTACGGTCGGCCCCGGCGGGCTCGCAGTAGGCGAAGAGCGCGGTGGCGGCGCGCGCGGGCTCGGTCAGCCGCAGCAGGAGTTCGAGGTCGGAGAGCACGGCGACCGGATCCTCGCCCTCCATCACGGCGTACGCCCGCAGGGAGGCCCGCAGCCGGCCCATCGCGGCGACGGCACTGGGCCCGGAACCCGTCACTCCGCCGACCGCCAGGCCGAGCGCGCCCTCGGGCAGCGGCAGCGCGTCGTACCAGTCGCCCCCGCCCAGCGGGCCGGACCTGTGGCGTACGGCCAGCCGGACCCCCGCGATCCGGGGCAGCCGGCTGGGGAGCAGTTCCTCCCGGAGGGTGGTCACGGCGTCCCGGGCCGCGGCCAGTTCGAGGTGGCGGGCGAGGTGCTCGGTGGCGTAGTCGCGGTAGAGGCCGATCAGGTGCCGCTGGCGCCCGCTGGGCTCGGCGGGCTCGTCGTAGAGCCAGACGGCCGCGCCGATGCGGCCTGCGGCCTCGGACTCCAGGGGGAGGGCGTAACTGGCGCCGTAGCCGAGGCGGGCCGCGACGTCGCGGTGGCGGGCGGTGAGGCCCTCATCGGCGGCGATGTCCGGGTGGGCGACGCCGGCGCGGGAACCGGCGGGCGGGAGGTCGTCGAAGAGGCGGCCGTAGGAGTCGGGGCCGGGGAACTCGTGCCCTTCCCGCCGGGCGGGGGTGTCGTGCGGGATGGTCTCGATGTGGCCGAGGTCGGCGCGGCCGAGCCCGAGTCCGACGGTGGTCGGGCGCTCCTGGCCGGGCTGGAGGGTGACCAGGCCCCGGCGGGCGCCGACGAGCGAGGAACCGGCGCGCAGCACCTCGTGCAGGGCCGCGTCGAGGGTGGTGGTGCGCGCGAGGCGTTCGGTGAGCTCCTGGAGGGTGACCAGGTCGGAGATCCAGCCCGCGAGCCGGTCCTGCACGAGCGCGTTGGGCGCCGGGAGGGCCAGGCCGTCCGGGTCGGCCGGGCCGTGGGGGGCGGTGAGGTCGGCCGGGCCGGAGGGGTCCGGGGTGGCGGGATCGCCGGAAGGGGCGGCGGACGAGGGGGGCGGAGTGTGCGAGGGGGCGGGAAGTGGAGGGTTGATTCCGGCCACTTTCGGCAGATGTGGTGTCGTCATGGCCGTCTGCCGGGGGCGGGCCGCGCGGCGATGCGGTGGCCGGGGATCCGGGAAGCCGCGCGCGGCATCTCGTCGAACCCTCTTGACCAGCTGGTTGGCCTGTGCTTTTTCGTCAATAGCATCGCAAACCCCCTGTCGTGTTGCGCGCTATCAGTGCTCCACATGTACACGCCTGGGTAAGCCGATGTCCAGCATTGGACCGGTGGGATTGGTGGTGTCTATGGGGTTTCAAAGTTGGCCGGAAAATGGTCCCGGGGGCATGGATTTGAGGTCGACTGGCGTTGCTCGACAGCGCGTCATATCCACCCCGGTGGGTACGTACTCGGAGAAGGGCAGGGGCAGTTGGGGCCGCCCCGGAACCCCGCGGCGGACCCGAGCGTCTTCCCCGGCAAGGCCGCGCCCGCCCCCGAGGGCGTGGGGCAACCCGTGCCGCGGACGAGGGGTGCAGAGGCTCGGCACAAAGCGCCATGGGCGCGCCACCCCCCGCCAGGTTTCACGCTCCGCCCGTGGCGTGATGCGCTGCGTTGTAGATGCAGTGACTTTTGATCCACGTGGTGTGCCGGCCTCGAAAGGGCCACGGCGTGTTGAGCAGCGCGTGAGGTCGGAGCCGTAGTGCCATGGGAGTCGGCCGCGGCCCGGCGCAGTGCCACCGCAATGCCACGCAGTCCGTACGGCCCAGGCAGTCCGGCAGCTCCTCGCAGTGCCCGGCAAGTTCACGCAGTACCGCTGGTTCGGTCAGTTCACGCAGTTCAGACAGTTTCACGCAGTGCGATACGACCCTTGTCTCCGGCAAGGGCCCCAACTTCGGCGTTCACGGAAAGGAACGAGCGCTCATGCGCGAGATCCTCGGAAGGCGACGCAAGCTCTCGCTTCGGCGGAGCGGCCGGTCCGCGGTGCTCACCGCGGCCCTGGCCTATGCCACGGAGTGGCAGTGGCCCGTGCTCCCGGGTGTGGGGCTGCGGTCCGGCGGCGGCCGCGAGCGCGAATGCGCCTGCCCGCACCCCGACTGCGCCGCCCCCGGCGCCCACCCGTTCGACCCCGGCCTGCTCGCGGCGACCACGGACGCCCGGATGGTCCGCTGGTGGTGGACCAACCGTCCCGACGCCCCCGTCGTGCTCGCCACGGGCGGGCGGGCGCCCTGCGCCGTGAGCCTGCCTGCCGTCGCGGGCGCCCGCGCGCTGGTGGCCTTCGACCGCGCGGGCGTGCGCCTCGGGCCCGTGGTCGCCACCCCCAGCCGCTGGGCGCTGCTGGTCGCGCCCTACTCCCTGGAGGTACTCGGCGAGCTGCTCCACGAGCAGGACTGGGTGCCCGGTTCGCTGCGCTTCCACGGGGAGGGCGGCTATGTGGCCCTGCCGCCGTCGCCCACGGGGGCCGGCCGGGTGCGCTGGGAGCGGGCGCCGCAGCCCGCGGGTTCCACCGGTGGCACGGCCCGTGCGCTCCGGGCGGACCGGGGGCGTGCGGCGGTGCCCGCGCGCCCGTGGCTGCCGGACATCTCCACCGTCGTCGACGTCCTCGTCGCCGAGAGCGCGGGCACACCCGGGGGCGGCAGCAAGCTCGCGTACTGACGGGCCTCACAGGGCCGCGGACGGAGTGAGGAGTGGCTGCCCTTGAGGGGCCGCCGGTACGGGAAGCAGAGAGCGCGTACGGACGGGAGACGCACGCGCTCTCACTCGTACGGGTGTAAGCCGCTCCGAGAAGTGCGGTTACCGCCGCGCGGCCGCCCGGGAGGGGCCGTCCTGCCCGCTATGTTCTGGTGAGGGCCTGCGCCGGATGTTCTGCCGGGCGCCGCCCGGCGGGGTGTCGGAAGCCGTCCCCGCGTCTTCAGCGTTCGCGGCGAGTTGCGGGTGGTCCTTATGGAGCGTCGGTCCGGTGTGCCCGGAGAAGTCAGTGCGTCCCAGCAGCGGGGGGCCAATCTCCGGATGATCGCGCTCGCGAGCGTGGTCGCCCTGGCGATCGTGCTGCCGCTGGCCGCCGCCACGGCGGGCCCGGCGGGAACGACGAGCCCGGAGAAGGCCCGCGGCCGGGCCGGGAACGGCCCCAAGGGCGAGCGGGCGCGGACCGCGGCTCCGCTCACGGCCGTGGCCGGCGCCCCGGACACCCGGGAGCCGGAGCCGGCGCCCGCACCGGCGGCCGACGAGAGCGAGGGCTCCGACGGGAAGGGCTCCGTCGAGGACGGCGTGCAGGACTCCACGCGC
Organism: Streptomyces sp. NPDC051173; assembly: GCF_040689515.1. Classification (NCBI taxonomy): domain Bacteria; kingdom Bacillati; phylum Actinomycetota; class Actinomycetes; order Kitasatosporales; family Streptomycetaceae; genus Streptomyces; species Streptomyces sp. NPDC051173. The sequence goes on along the minus strand of NZ_JBFBBD010000001.1, from coordinate 19,849 downwards.
TGCGGCCCCGAACTCGCCGCGCCCGAAGGCGTGGAGGCGCAGACCTGCGTCCTGCGGCAGGGGACCGACACCTGGGCGCGCACGTACTACCGCAACGCCACAGGCGGCCCGCTGACGGCCGTACTCGCCCTCATGGACCCGACGGGCCGGACGGTCGAGGTGCAGTGCCAGATGGGGCCCTCGGACGACCCTGACGGGTGCGAGACGCCGCACGGCCGGACCGTGCGTGACCCGCGGCAGCGCGACGCGTACTCGGCGGTGGCGGAGATCGCCGGAGCGGACGGGCGGATGCTGCTGCGGTCGGGCAGCAACTCGGCGGGCGTCGGGGCGGATTAGGCCGCGCCCGGGGGCGGGCCCTGCGGGGCGGGGCGTCCGCGCCTGTGGTGGAGCCGGTCGGCGTCAAGGAGAGCCGGGCTGCGCACTCGCATCAGCCGCATCCAGCTCGTCCGGCCCTTGAGGGCGCTGCCACGAAGCGGTGGTGGGAGTGGGGCCACGAGGGCCGCTGCGCAAGATCCGCCGGACACGGCGACGAGGGCATGGAAACGCCCGGTCGCTGGCGACGGGGGATGCACCAGCGACCGGGCTCCTAGAACGGTAACAAGAGATCGGCCGTTCGCAAATTCGATCGCGGATTTCCGGACGTGTATTTCCGGGCAGACAGCGGGAGTTGTGACAGGAGTCACGTAAATGACGCCGTCCGCGCACCGGAATCAACCACTCCGCCGCCCGCGACGGCTTCCGTGCGGTCGATGTGTCGACCAGGGGGTGGACGGATGCGCGGAGGGGGCGCGGACGGATGACGGACCGGCGCACGCTCGTTGTCGGCGTGCGGGCGGTGCGCTCGCGTCTGCGGGCCCGGCGCCCCGGCGGCGGGCCGTCGCCGGAACGGCCGGACGGGCCCGGCCGCGGGAGCCTCCTGCGGCCGGGCCCGTCCGTGAGAGGCCGGAGCCCCGGTCAGTTCAGGGTGATCTGACGGTTGGTGAGGCCGCCGCGGGCGCGCCGCTCCTCGGCCGTCAGCGGCGCGTCGTCGGCGAGCGCCGTGGCCAGCCGCTCCGCGAACGCGGCGGCCGGCTTCTCGACGTCCTCCGCGCGCACCGTGGTCGGCAGGTCCCACACCGGCACGGTCAGGCCGTGCGCGCGGAACGAGCCCACCAGGCGGGTGCCTTCGCCCAGGGAGGACGTGCCCGCGGCGTGCAGCCGGGCCAGGGCGTCCAGCAGCTTCTCCTCCGGGTGGGTCATGACCCAGCGCAGGTGGTTCTTCTCCGGGGTCTCGCACCAGTAGGCGGCGTCGACGCCGGACAGCCGGACCGTCGGGATGGCGGCGGCGTTGGCGCGGTCCAGGGAGGCCGCGACCTCACCGGTCGCGCTCTCGGCGTTCTCGACCCAGAAGTCGAAGCCCTTGTGCACGACGGGCTCGAACGGCCCCTCCGTCTCCAGCAGGTCCTGGAGACGCGGCCCGTCCGTACCGGTGCGCTCGGCGGCCACGGGGCTGCCGGGAGCCGCCGTCAGCGCGCGCTGGAGCGTGTGGGCGAGGTCGCGGCTCAGGTCGCCGGACGCGGTGTCGTTCTGGAGGCCCAGCAGGACGGCGCCGTTGTCCCGGCGGAGCGCGGGCCAGGCCATGGGCAGCACGGTGGCCAGCGTCACCGACGGCACGCCCTCCGGCAGGCCGCCCTTGAGGGTGAGCTCCACGGTCGCGGCGGGTACGAGCTCGCGCAGCGCGACCCAGTCGGCCTCGCCCGGCAGCCCCTCGAAGGGGCGCTGGACGAGCTCGGCCACCGCGTGCGCGGCCTCGCGGCCGTGGCACGCCTTGTAGCGCCGCCCCGAGCCGCATGGGCAGGGCTCACGGGCACCGACGACGGGGATCGGGCCGTCGACGGCCGACGGCGTGGCGGCCTTGGTCTGAGGGCGGCGCTTCTTGGCCATGGTGTGCGGGTCTCCCGTTGGGGTGCGGATGTGGTGCGGCGAGCCTAGTCGGCTGCGCCTGGGCTTCTGTGAGTGCTTCAGCTGGCCGTGTCGTCCGCACCACTTGCTGCGCGGCGGGTGTCCTCAGTCGCTGGACGGGCTGGAGTGTGTGGCTCGCCGTGGGGGTGTGCGGGTTCGTATCGCCTGCGGCGGGCGTTCTCGCTCTCCCCCAGAGGTGCCCGCACGGGCTGGAGTTGGCTGTTGGGGGTGCGCGATTTCAAGCCTGTTGGGGGCACCCCCGGACGAAGTCTGGGGGAGATTGAGGACACGCCCGAAGGGCGTTCCCGCCCCTGGGGAGGCAAGCGACCTGGGGCGCTTGAGGGCGTGCCCGCAGGGAGCTCGGCGCCGTAGGCGGCAAGGCAGGCCGCAGTCGCTCCGGGAGTAGGGAGGAGGACAGGCGCGCGCCGTGCGCGGTAGAGGTTCCGGCCGGTGGTGGTGGGGTGCCGCGTCATCGCGGACGTCTCGCGTCCGCTCCGCTCCGCGGGGCACACCGGCCGTGCGCAGGCGCGTCCGAGCGCGCCCGGTCACGACGGTCCGCGCTGGTCTACGCGCGTCGCATCGTCGTCATGTCAGCTCGTCGATATCCGTGAACGCCATCTCGGGCGCCAGCTCCATCCGCGTCGTGAAGCTGTCGCGCGCCGTCAGACAGGCCCATACGGTCACCTCGCCACAGGCGTCCCGTACGCCCCAGTCCTGGGAGAGAGCGCTGATGATGTTCAGGCCGCGGCCCCCGCGCGCGGTCACCGAAGGTGTGGCCGGAAGTGGCCGGGTCGGGCCTCCCCCGTCCGTGACCTCGACCGTGAGCCGGCCGTGCGCGTCGAGTCTCCAGGCGGCACGTATCCCCCCGTCCTTCTCCCCGTCTCTGTCGCCGTTCTCCGGGCTCAGCGGGCGCCCGTGCCGGTACGCGTTGCTGAGCAGCTCCGAAAGGATCAATACGGCGTCGTCGATGACCGAATCCGTTACCCCGCTGATGCGCAGATCCTCACGCATCCGGTGTCTTGCCTGGCCCACACCGGTTGGACCATGGGGTACGGCCATGATCGACGACGTGGGCACCTCCTGTGCCACCACCAACGCCACCCCCGAGACCTCCTTTGCCCCACGTCAGGGGATGGATGCCCCAATGGACTGGACCGGAAACCGGCCATCCCGGAGACGGTGGGGCACTCGGGGAGGTCGAACACGCACCGAACGCGCCGGTGCACTCCATGTAATGGAGCTACAGCCGGCCGAGCTGCGAAAGCACCTGTTTGGGCCGGTTCGTAATGATCGCGTCCACTCCGGCGCGGACGCACAGTTCGACGTCGGCCGGGTCGTTCACCGTCCAAACGTGCACTCGGTGCCCGGCGCGGTGCACCCGTGCCACGTAGCCGGGGTCCTTCCGTACGATCCGGATGCTCGGCCCCGCGATCCGTACGCCCGTGGGCAGCCGGCCGTCGCGGTGGCGCGGGGAGACGAACTGCATCAGATAGACGGTCGGGATGCTCGGGGCGCCGGCCTGCACGCGGTGCAGGGAGCGCGCCGAGAAGCTCATCACCCGCACCGGTGAGGGCTCGCCCGCGGGCGGTTCGGCGAGGCCGAAGCGGCCCAGCAGGTCGAGCAGCTTCGCCTCGACCTGGCCCGCCCAGCGGGTCGGGTGCTTGGTCTCGATGGCCAGCTCGATGCGGCGGTCCGCGTCGACGACGAGTTCGAGGAGCCGCTCCAGGGTGAGGACGGAGGTGGCGTCGAGGTCGGGCTCCTCGTCGTCCGCGGCCTTGCCCTTCCACGAACCGAAGTCGAGGGTCGAGAGGTCGGCCAGCTCCAGGGAGGAGACGGCGCCGCGGCCGTTGGACGTGCGGTTGACGCGGCGGTCGTGGACGCACACCAGGTGGCCGTCGGCGGTGAGGCGCACGTCGCACTCCAGCGCGTCGGCGCCGTCCTCGATCGCTTTGCGGTAGGCGGACAGGGTGTGTTCCGGAGCGTCCTCGGAGGCTCCGCGGTGGGCGATGACGGCGAGCGGGTGGCGCTCGGGGCGGAGGTCCCGGGCCGGGTGCGCATAGGTCACCGCGTTATGGTGCCACCGCCTGACACAATCGCGCATGCGCACCGTTTGTCTTGTTCGCCCCGGAGTAAAGGGCGACAGGTTCGAGCACAGGCTCCGCTTACGGTGGTCTGACGTGTCATGGGAAAAGCTGGCAGCAGACCGGATCCATGGCATGAGCACACGGGCGTGGCCGTAGCCAAGGCCGGACGCTGCGCATGACACTGATGTGCACCTGACGATGCACGTGATGAGGAGAGAGCTGTGAGCACCGAGAACGAGGGCGCTGCCGTTCCGCCTGCGCCCGGCCCGGGTACGACGCCTGCGGCGTCGGCAGCCGAGCCGGAGCGCCCCGTTCCATCCGCACCGAGCGCTCCGCCCGCGCGGGGCGAGGTGCCGGACGCGGCTCCGGCCGCTCCGGTGACGGCTCCCGCTCCCGCTCCTGCCGAGACGGCGCAGCTCCCGGCCGTCGGCGTGGAGGAGGCACCCGCTGGCGCTCCCGCGCCCGCCGCCGCTCCCGCGCCGTCCGTCGTCCCCGAGGCGCCCGCCGCGCCTCCGCAGCAGACCGCCGCGTTCGCGCAGGCCGGTGTGCCGGGCGCGGCGCCCGGTCAGCCCCAGCCCGGTGCTCAGGGCGGCTGGTACGGCGGTGGGCCCGGCCCGCAGCAGCCGTACGGCGGCGCTCCCGCTGCCCCCGGCGGCCCGACCGGCGTGTGGGGCGCGCCGGGCGCGTACCCCCCGCCGCGCAAGCGCGCGGGCGGCCTCGTCGCCGCCGTCCTGGCGGCGGCCCTCGTCGCGGGTGGCGTCGGCGGCGGCATCGGCTTCTGGGCGGCGGACCGCAACAGCGGCGAGTCGTCGACGACGCTCACCGCGTCCGGCGACCCGAAGACGGAGAGCCGGACGCCCGGTTCCGTGGCGGACATCGCGAGCAAGGCGCTGCCCAGCGTCGTCACCATCGAGGCGCAGAGCGGCGGCGGTGAGGGCGGCACGGGCACCGGCTTCGTCTACGACAAGCAGGGCCACATCCTGACGAACAATCACGTCGTCGCGTCGGCGGCGCAGGGTGGCGGCAAGCTGACGGCGACGTTCTCCAACGGCAAGCAGTACGACGCCGAGGTGGTCGGCCGCGCGCAGGGTTACGACGTGGCCGTCATCAAGCTGAAGGACCCGGCCGGCGCGACCCTCAACCCCATCCCGCTCGGCGACTCCGACAAGACGGCGGTCGGTGACGCGACGATCGCGATCGGCGCGCCCTTCGGCCTCTCCGGCACGGTCACCACGGGCATCGTGAGCGCGAAGAAGCGGCCGGTCGCCTCCAGCGACGGCGGCGGCACCGGCAACGCCTCGTACATGAGCGCCCTCCAGACCGACGCGTCGATCAACCCGGGCAACTCCGGCGGCCCGCTGCTCAACGCCCAGGGCGCGGTCATCGGCATCAACTCCGCCATCCAGTCCGCCAACAGCGGCGGCGGCTTCGGCGGCGGCCAGCAGCAGGCGGGCAGCATCGGCCTCGGCTTCGCGATCCCGATCAAGCAGGCCAGGAACGTCGCCGACCAGCTGATCAAGACCGGCAAGCCGGTCTACCCGGTCATCTCGGCGACCCTGAACACGCGGGAGTCCGGCAACGGCGCCAAGATCGCCTCCGGCGGCGACGGCAGCGCCCCGGCCGTCACCCCGGGCGGCCCCGCCGACAAGGCGGGCCTGAAGGCCGGCGACGTGATCACCAAGCTCGACGACACGGCGATCGACAGCGGCGCCACCCTGATCAGCGAGATCTGGACGCACCGCCCCGGCGACAAGGTCACGGTCACCTACACCCGCGACGGCAAGCAGGCGACGACGGAGATCACCCTGGGCCAGCGCGAGGGCGACCGGAACTGACATCCCACGGCCATCCCCCGGCCAACCAGCCCTGCACGCACCAAATGAGCAGACGGTAGGCTGTACCCGCTCCGCAGCAGGTGGGCGGAGCGGGGAGGCTTGCCCGAGCGGCCTAAGGGAACGGTCTTGAAAACCGTCGTGGCAGCGATGTCACCGAGGGTTCAAATCCCTCAGCCTCCGCCGGTTCTGCGTTGCCGCAGGTGAGAAGGGGTGCCCCGGGAGGGGGCACCCCTTTCGTCTTGGTGACGTGTCTCACCGGGTACCGCCGGTATCCCGGGTTCGGTCGGCGCGTGCGGACCAGGCGCGGACCAAGTGTGTGCCCAGGAGCATGTGACGATGTGTAACCGGGTGAGAGATACGGATGGTCACGACCTGACGCCGCCCGGCGGCAGATCGGTGAGTACTCATGGCGAACGCGTACGAGAAGATCGCGGACGAGCTCCGCGAGTCCATCCCCAGGCCGGCTCGTACCGGGTGAGCGGCTGCCGGCGGAGACGGCGCTCGCCGAGCAGTACGGGCGGAGCGTTCCGACCATTCGCGACGCGCTCCGGCTCCTCCGGTCGGAAGGGCTGATCGAGAAGCAGCAGGGCCGCGGCAACTTCGTCCGTAGGACCCGTACCGCTGTGCGGTGCAGCAACCTCCGGTACCAGTGGGAGAAGAACCGCGCCCGCGGGCCGGAGCCGGACCGGAGCCGGAGCGGGCCGCGACCGGGGCGACGGAGCACGACACCGGCCTTGAGACGGGCGATCTGGTCTTCCGTGTCGCCTACCGCGAGGTCAAGGCGGCCAAGGAGATCGCGGAGGCGTTCGGGGTGCCGGAGGGCACGGGGCTGATCGAGCGCACCTATCGGACGCGGTACGCCGCGGAGCGCGCGGGTGAGCGCCGCCCCGGAAAAGATCAGGACCGGCCCGTCCCGCAATGCGTCGCCGAACGGGCCCGGTCATCTGGATTCCCCTCGGATCACTTCCAGAGGACGCCCTTGCCCAGTGTGAAGGGCTCGCCCCAGTATTCGGCCGAGGTGACCTTCACCGAGGGCGAGGGGGCGAGGGCCACCGCGCAGCCCTGGGCGGTCTTGCCCGCGGTGAAGCCGCTCGGGAGCGCATCGCTCTTGCACTTGTCGAAGTCGCCGATGACCATGAGGTCCTGGGCCTCCGTGCCGTCGGGCAGGTGGCCCTTCATGTGGTTCACGGAGCTGAAGGACAGGTCGGACGTGCCGGCGTTCGTGACCGAATAGCGGATGTAGTAGGGGACTTTGCCCTTCACCTGGTCGCCGAGGTTCAGCGAGGCCAGGTCGGCCGGGTCGCCCTGGTCGATCGAGGTGACGGCCAAGGAGATCTCGCCCTTCGTCGAGCCGTAGGTGAAGGGGATCTTGGCCGCCTGGCCGAGCTTGAGATTGTCCCCGGCCTTCGCGTCCGACCCGCTCCCGCCGCTGTCGGCCGTCCCAGTGGGCGCGCTGTTCGGCCAGTTCGGCCCGCTCGTCGCGCTGTCGCCGCCGGAGGTGCTCGGCTTGGCGGCCGACGCGGAGGAAGCGGGGTGGGCGGGACTGCTGTCGGGGCCGCACCCGGTCAGGGCGAGCGCCCCGACGGCGATGAGCCCGCCGAGTCTCCGAGTGGCCTTGACGCTGTCGATTCCGTTCATCGTGTGATTCCCCGTTGCTGTGGATCGATGAATGCGAGGGGACCGTACCCGGAGTAACAGATGGACGGTTGACGCAAAAACGACCTCTCGTCAGTCATTGCTTTCTTTGTGTCGGAGATCACCTGCCGCGTCCTGGATTTACGGCACGGATATACGACAAGGCGCGCCTTTGATGGTTATCGGGACGGAATCCGTATCAGCCGGTCAGGACGCCCACGGCACCCAGGCGTTGGGACCGGCCGCGTTGTACCAATATCGGCGGCCGGCGTCGAGCGCCGTCGTCCGGAACGGCCGGCCGTGGTCGTCGATGCGCGTGGTCCGCTGCCGATCGCCACTGCTCCAGGCCAGTTCCAGATACCAGTTGACGTCCTGGCCGAGCGTGGAGGCGTCGATTTCGAGCACCTGGGGGTCGGTGGCCGACACCTTGTAGGGGAAATCGGTCACCGGCGTCCGCCGCTCTCCCTCCAGGCCGGGGACGGCCCGGGGGCGTGGTGAGGCGTCGTCCAGGTCGATGGCGAACGACGCGGGCGCCAGCTCGCCGCCGCAGCCCGCGCCCATGGTGTAACCGTTCCACGCGGGCGCCTTCCGGCTGCCGGTCGTGCGGACGTACAGCGCGTGCAGGACCACGGGGGTGCTGTCCGTGCCCTGCACGGTCACCGACAGCCGCAGGTGACCGGCGGGTACGGCGTGCAGGGTGGCCGCCCAGCCGTCGGTGGCGTCCCGGGCCGGGGGCGGCGGGACCTTGTCCGGCGCCTGGTCCAGGGCGAACCACTGGTCGCAGGGCGCGCCCCAGTTGTTCGCCTGCACGCTGACGGTGAAGGGGACGGCGTCGGAGCGGGGCGCCGGGGTGCCGGAGGAGCCGCCCCGGTCCGCCTCCGGGGCGGCTGGGGAGGATGTGGTGCCGGTGGACGCGGAGCCGCCAGGGGTGCCCGAGGGTGATGGTGGGCGAGTGACGCCGGTGCCGGAGGCCGCGCCCGGGGCCGTGTCCGCGGCCGCGCCGGGGGAGAGGCCGCGCGACGCCGGCGCGGACGCCGGGGCGGGCCGGGCGTCTGCCGTGTCGGCGGTGCGCCCGCCACCGCCGAGCGTCGCCACGGCCACGGCCGTACCGGCCGCCATGGCCGCGACGACGCCCGCCGCGACGGCGATCAGCCGATGGCGTCGGATGCCGGGTCTGGTGGGTACGCGGGTGGGGGACGCCGGCGAAGGCGTCGAAGGAGCTGAAGAAGCAGAGGGGGCTGAGGGAGTTGAGGAGGCGTCGTCGCGTAAGGCCACCGAAGGTTCCGGCGCGTGCGGCGCCGGACGATCGGGAGCCGGCCCCGGTGCCGTCTCGTCGCAGGCGCGTGAATCGGAGCCCGGTGCGACCGGCTCGCCGCGTGGGACCGCCGTACGGGCCAGCCTTCCGGCGGCCGCGCCGCCGCCCGTCGGCTCGCGGCGGCGTTCGGCCAGGGCCAGGGTCCACTGCTGGTACAAGGCCGGCATTTCGTCGGCGGAGGCTCCGCAGACCTTGGCGAACCGCTCCACGGGCGCGTACTCCGTGGGGACCGTCTGGCCGTTGCAGTAGCGGTGCAGAGTCGAGTTGCTGGAATGCAGCCGCTTGGCGAGGGTGCCGTAACTCCGCCCGGAACGTTCCTTCAGTTCACGCATCAGCTCCGCGAACCGCTCGGTCTCCGTGTCCATCCCACCCTCACCCTCGCGCTGGAACCGCGTTCCAGGCCCGGCCGTATCCCCAGGTGAGAGGGGCTGGAACCATCACATGGTTCCAACTTCCCGACAGGAAGGGCGACTGGGACGAAAAGGGCCGCACAGTTGGCCTCGTCAGCCGGTCCGCCGGAGCCGATCGGAACTCCGGCGCCGCGTGCACCGCTCGATCCCTGTGTGAACTCTTCAATGGAGGAAGACTCATGTCCAAGACCCGCACCCGCGCCCTCTTCTCGTGCGCCGCCCTGGCCCTCGGCGCGACCGCCGTCCTCGGCGGCGCCGGCATGTCCTCGGCCGCGTCCGCCGTCCCGTCCGCTCAGACGCACGGCAACGTCGGCTCGGGCCCCTACGACGACAGTGACGACTACGCCTACGGCCACGCCTGCTCCGCGGACCAGCTCTCGGTGCGGGTGGTCCCGCGGTCGGAGGCTCCGAGCCAGCGGGTGATCGAGGTGCGCAGCCTCGCGGCGAACTCCTGCGGGCTCTCCTACTACCCCCTGGTCAGCATCGGCGACCCGAACGCCGCGGATCACAGCCACGACATCAAGCCCCTGATCCCGGGCGGACTCGGCGGCCCGCCCGCGTACGCGCTCCACGCCGGGCGGACGGCCTACGCGGTCATCGACCTCGACCCCACCGGCAAGGCCGCTCCCCAGGAGGCCGAGCTGAACGTGCTGGCCCACAGCGACATGCCCAACGCCGACACCCTCAACTTCCCGCTCGGCAAGGACGCGCGGGTGCTGGAGCCGAAGCTCGGCCTGTACGAGGACAACGTCGCCGACGCGGTCCGCTCGATGACCCTGGCGGACACGCAGTCCTGAGCGACGGTACGACCGGGTGAGAAGGGGTGCCCCTGAACCGGGGCACCCCTCGCTCCACGCATTGGGGGCGGCGCGCTCGCGGCCGCCCTCGATCGTGCGGCGTGTACAACTGAGACATGGCCTGCGCCTGTGGGGCGCTCGTCGCCACCCTCGTCGCCGACTGCATGGGGCCTTACGAGCTGCGGCTCGATCCCGTGCGGGTGTACGCGTATCCGACGGACCATCAGTTGGCGGGAATGTAACCATAGGTCCACGCCCCGTTGCCTTGTTTTTACGACGTGCTAACAGAACTCACTTGCGCCCCTGGGGCTCGCGCGTGGTGGGATAAGGCGATGCGAACCCCCATACGCATGCAACCTCGCCCCCGTAATCCGTACGACGAACTCGCCGCGCTCGCCGATCCCGACCCGCTTCTCGGCGAAGTGACCCAGGAGATGCCGATACCGGAGGGCGTGGCGGGGGATTCCCCGACATCTGTGCAAACCGTCCTTCCGCTGCGGATCGAGCGCGACGAGCCGTGGTCGCCGCCCGATCACCGGCGGGCCGGGAAAGGGCGGCGTGCCAAGCGGAGCCGGCGGCGGCGCCGGGGGCCGTTCGCCGCTGTGCCCCGGGCCCTGAAACTGCTCGTCGCGCTTCTCGTCTGCGTCGGATTTCTCGTGCTGGCGGACCGGTGCGCGGCGATGTACGCGGAGAAGAAGGCGCAGCGGGCGCTCCAGGACCAGCTCCATCTGGCGGCCGCCCCGCAGGTGGACATCCACGGCTTTCCTTTCCTCACACAGGTGCTGGGCAAGCGCCTGGAGCGGGTCGACGTCACCGTGCCGCATGTCGCCGCGGACCGGGTGTCGCTTGCGAAGGTCAAGGCGAGTGCGCACGACATCCGGCTGACCGGGGATCTGCCGAGCGATATCCGTGGCGCGGTCGTCGGGAATCTGGACGGCGAAGTCGTGATGTCCTTCGACGACATGAACCGGGAACTCGCCGCTTCACAGGTGAAATTCAGCCGCCGCGACGACAATTCCGTGAGCGCGGACGGGAAGCTCACGGTCGCCGGGCAGGAACTGCGCGTACGGGCGCAGGCGCAGCTCCGGCTCGTCGACAACCGGGAACTCTCCACCGACGTCGACGGCATGAGCCTCGACGTGCCCGGCATCGCCACCTACCGCCCGGGGCGCGGCCGCGGCCTGACCCTGCACCGCGAGACGGCCGAGCGCATCAGCCGGGACGCGGCGCGCGTGAAGGCGCTGCTTTCGGTGCCCGCGGTGGTCGAACGGCTCGGGGTGCCGCAGGACGTCGTCGCGGAGGCGCTTCAGGACGAGGAGAAACTGCACGAGCTGACGGGGGCGCCCCGCTTCGTCGAGCAGCTCACCCACGTCAACCTCGTGGACGTCGTGGTCGACCGCCCCTGGCTGCTCTCGAAGATCGGCATCGACCCCAAGCTCATCAACGGCCTGATCCACATGCGGCCGCCGGAGCTCTCCGACCGCCTGTCGTTCTCCTTCTCCCTGCCGAAGGAGGCGCGGCTGCTTCAGCTGCGCGGGGTGAAGGTCGAGAAGGACGGTATCCGCGTGAGCCTTTCCGGAATGGAACTGGCGGTCGGCAAGACCGGGTAGCCCGCGGGTTCGTCGAAAGGCGTCAGCCCAGACCGGCGCAGAGCTCCAGAATCAGGTCGGCCACCTTTTCCGGTTCGCGCAGGGTCGGGTAATGGTCCGATTCCGCGAGCCTCACGAGGCGGCAACCGGGGATGCGCTCCGCCATCTCCTCGTTGCAGCGGACCACTTCGGGCTGATCGTGTTCGCCGAGGGCCAGTACGCAGGGGACGCGGAGTTCGCCGAGCCGGTCGAAAGCGGGCGCGTCCCGGGTGAGATGGGGGTGGTTGGAGAACCACGCCGGGATCGCCGAACGGAGCAGGGCCACGGCCTGGGGGTCGCCGTCCTTGCCCACCGCGGCCCAGGTGCGCAGGCTGAGGGCGATCAGCCCGTCCATGTCCCCGGCTTTGGCCAGAACCTCGATCCGGGCCATGAGATCCCGGGAGAACAGCCCTTCGTAGCCGGTCACCCCCGAGCCCACCAGGGCGAGACCCGCGACCCGCGCGGGGGAGTCCAGCGCGACGTTCAGCGCCGCAGAGCCGCCCATGCTGGAACCGGCCAGGACCACGCGGTCCAGGCCGAAGTGGTCGAGTACCGCCGTGAGGTCACCGGCCAGGGAGAAGGCGGTGGTGGTCTTCGGGGAGCGGCCGTAACCACGTACGTCGTAACGGATCACGCGGTGCCGCTGCGTGAGGCGCGGCAGGATCGGGTCCCAGAAGGCGGAGTCTCCGACTCCGGGGTGCAGCAGGACCAGGGGGAGGGTGTCGCCGCCGGAATCTTCTGCCCATACGGTGCCGCCGGTTACGGGGGCCGTGAGTTCCATGACGCCAGTCTGGTGGTGGGGCGGTCGAGATCGGCAGGTGTGGGGGCGGGTCGGTTGGCGCCTGCGGCGGGCTTCTTCCCCAGCCCCGCCCCTCCCCGGCTGCATCTGATCTGCGGCTCCGCCGCGTGGGGGCGCGTGCCCCAGGCCCCCGGGTGCGGGTCGGTGGGCGCCTGCGGCGGGCTTGTTCCCCTACCCCGCCCCTTCCCGAAACTGGGGCGCTGCCCCAGACCCCGACGTGCGGGTCCGTTGCCGCCTGCGGCGGGGGCTCCCCCAGCTACCGCTGGGAGGTGCCCCCAGCGGGCGCGTCCTGAAACTCCCCCAGCTATCGCTGGGAGGTGCCCCCAACGGGCTGAAAAGAAAAGGCGGCGCATCCACCGGCCTTCAACTTGCTCTCCGGCGGAGGGGGTGGGGCCGGAGGGTGAGGTTCTGGAACGCGGTGCGTCGTCACGGCACCCAATACGGATTACGGCGCCACGCACCGCGTTCCAGGTCCTCAGCCCGGAGGTCACACCCCCGGTCCAGCCACCACCCCAGCCCGGCCGGCGATTGAGGCCACCCCACCCCCGGCACACACAACCCTGACCCAGAATGAACGTTAATCCCCACCCCGCTTACGAATTCGCCCAAATAAAAGCCGGAACGGTTCTCCCCATGGGACGCAACGGTTCCAAGAGCAGGAAGAACCCCCTGGGAGCCCCCGGGCAGGCGTCGGGTGGAGTGTCGGGGTTTATTCGTGAGCGGTCATGCTTGCGAGGGAATGAGAAGCGACGGGTGGTTCGCCGGGGATTCGGTGGGCACAACCTCATCAGCGACATCGCTGGGCGGTCGGCCAACTGCCCGGCACTAAGCAGTAGTTCCGTTCTGCGTTCTGGAGGAATTGACATGGCAAGCACCCGCACTGCTCGCGTCCTCGCCGCTGTTGCCGCTCTCCCGATGGTCGCGCTGCTGTTCACCGGCGTCGCCTCGGCCGACGACGGCGGCCAGCTGGCGAACCGGGGATCCAACGTGGCCGCTGCCGCGATCGTGGGCAGCGGTGTCGGGCACACCAACAACGGAAACTCCACCACGGGCCTCCAGCAGGCCACGGGTTCCGGTGCCTCGAACCAGGCCGCCACGGCGAGCGTCAACAACTCCCACGACACCGCGATCCGCCAGGACAACGTCTCCGTGACCTTCACGAAGCTCTGGTAGCCCCTGGATCCGGGCGACACCCGTGACCGGGTGAGAGTGGACAGGGTCTGGTGATGGTTGCGCGGCGGCACCCCGGTGCCGCCGCGCGGCCTTTCCGGGGGAGTTGGCCGGGAGCCGGCCGGGTCCGCGCGCCCTTGACAGTCCGAGTTTTCCTGACGGACAGTCAGGAAAACTCGGGAAGGGGAGCCGGTGGACGACCCCGAAGACGTGTATCCGCTGCTCAAGAGCTATGAAGGCCGGCCCGTGGGCTCCGGCCGGGGCAAGGACCCGGTCAACGCCCCGATGATCAGGCACTGGTGCGAGGCCATGGGCGATGCCCACCCCGCCTATGCGGGCGCCGACCCGGTCGCCCCGCCCACCATGCTCCAGGTGTGGACGATGGGCGGCCTCTCCGGTCCCGTCGGCCGCGCCGCCGCGTACGGCGAGCTGCTCGCCCTGCTCGACTCCGCCGGGTGCACGGCCGTGGTCGCCACCGACTGCGAGCAGGAGTATCTGCGCCCGCTCCGGCCGGGGGACGTGATCACGTACGAGTCCGTGATCGAGTCCGTGTCACCGCGCAAGACCACCAAGCTCGGCACGGGGCACTTCGTCACCACGCGGATGGACGTCCGGGCCGACGGTGAGCTCGCCGGGACGCACCGCTTCCGCATCCTCAAGTACGCGCCGACGCCCCGCAAGTACGCCCCGGCACCCCTTAAGTACGCGCCGGCTCCCCGCAAGTACGCCCCGGAGGCCCCCGGGTCCGGGTACGCGCCCGCGAAGAACGGCCGGGCGAGCGGGGCCGCCCGCCCGCGTCCCGTCGTCAACAGGGACAACGCCGGCTTCTGGGACGGCGTGGCCCGGCGGAAGCTGCTCATCCAGCGGTGCGACGCCTGCGCGGCGCTGCGGTTCCCCTGGCTGCCGGGGTGCGGCGGCTGCGGGTCGCCGGAGTGGACGGCCGTCGAGGCGTCCGGCGCCGGGACGGTCTATTCGTACGTGGTCATGCACCACCCGCCGTTCCCCGCCTTCGACCCGCCCTACGCGGTCGTGCTGATCGAACTCGCCGAGGGGGTGCGGATGATCAGTAACGTCACCGGGGTCGCCCCGGAGCGGGTGCGGATCGGGATGCCCGTGGAGCTGGAGTTCGTCGGTGTGGACGGCGGGCAGCTCCTGCCCGTATTCCGCGCACTCGCGGCACGGGTGGCGCGATGAGGGCCGGCGACGAACTGCCTGCGCTCACCGTGCCCGTCACCCGTACGCTCGTCGTCGCGGGTGCCCTCGCCTCCCGTGACTTCCAGGACGTGCACCACGACGCAGAAGCGGCGCGAGCCAAGGGCTCTCCCGACATCTTCATGAACATCCTCACCACCAATGGACTCGTGGGCCGTTTCGTCACCGATCATTTCGGGCCGGAGGCGACCCTGCGGAGGGTTTCGATCCGCCTCGGTGTGCCCAACTATCCCGGCGATGCCCTGGTGTTGACCGGAAGGATCGCCTCCGTGAACGACCGCACCGCAGAAGTCCTCGTCGTCGGCACGAACCGGCTCGGCCCCCACGTCACCGGTACGGTCACGGTGACCCTCCCGTCGCCGGACCCCGCGTGAGCGCCCGGCACCCCGACCGCCTGGGCGGCCGGGCGGCCGTCGTCGGGATCGGCGCGACGGAGTTCTCCAAGGACTCCGGCCGCAGTGAGCTGGCCCTGGCCGCCGAGGCCGTCCGCGCGGCCCTCGCCGACGCCGGGCTCACCCCCGCCGACGTCGACGGCCTCGTCACCTTCTCCATGGACACCAGCCCCGAGATCACCGTCGCCCAGGCGACCGGCATCGGCGAGCTGTCCTTCTTCTCCCGCGTCCACTACGGAGGCGGCGCCGCCTGTGCCACCGTGCAGCAGGCCGCGCTCGCCATAGCGGCCGGCGTCGCCGAGGTCGTGGTCTGCTACCGCGCCTTCAACGAGCGCTCCGGCCGCCGCTTCGGCGCCGGGGTGCAGCGGCGCGAACCCTCCGCCGAGGGCACCGCCCTCGGCTGGGCGCTGCCCTTCGGGCTGCTCACCCCGGCGTCCTGGGTGGCGATGGGCGCCCGCCGCTACCTGCACCGTTACGGCCTGGAGCCGGAGGTCTTCGGGCATGTCGCCGTCACCGACCGCCGGCACGCGGCGACCAACCCCGCCGCGTATTTCCACGGCAGACCCATCACCCTCGCCGACCACGCCGCCTCCCGCTGGATCGCCGAACCCCTGCGGCTGCTCGACTGCTGCCAGGAGACCGACGGCGGCCAGGCGCTCGTCGTGACCTCCGCCGAGCGGGCCCGCGCGCTCCCGCACCCGCCCGCCGTGATCGTCGCCGCCGCCCAGGGCGCGGGCCGCGCGCAGGAGCAGATGACCAGCTTCTACCGCGACGACCTGACCGGCCTGCCCGAGATGGGGGTGGTCGCGCGGCAGCTGTGGGGCAGCAGCGGGCTGGCGCCGGGGGACATCGACGTGGGCATCCTCTACGACCACTTCACGCCGTACGTCCTGATGCAGCTGGAGGAATTCGGCTTCTGCGGGCCCGGTGAGGGCGCGGCCTTCGTCGCCTCGGACGCGCTGCCGCTCAACACCCACGGCGGCCAGCTCGGCGAGGGCTATCTGCACGGCATGAACGGCATCGCGGAGGCCGTGCGCCAGCTCCGCGGCACGGCGGTGAACCAAGTGGCCGGGGCCGGGCGGGTACTGGTCACCGCGGGTACCGGAGTTCCCACGTCCGGGCTGCTTCTCGGGGCAGACGGATGAACCGGCGGCGTGTCAGCGGAGAGCCCCACCCCCGGCCCCCTTTGACTCACGTCATGGCCCTGAGAAGGAAGATCATCGGATATCTCGTCGTCCTAATGGTCGCGCTGACCCAGCTGACCTCGGGCATCGCGCCGGCCGCGGCCGGGGACCGGGGCGATCCGCGCGACGAAGGAGCCAAGATCTTCAAGGGGTGGGGCATCGACGCCTGCCAGGCCCCCTCCCTCACCGCCCTGCGCGCCTGGCGGGACTCCGACTACCGCGCCGTCGGCGTCTACTACGCCGGACGGGCCCGCGCCTGCCCCCACCAGACCTATCTCAGCGCGGGCTGGCTCAGCAGCGCCCGGGGTCTGGGCTGGAAGATCCTGCCGATCTTCGTCGGCTCGCAGTCGCCCTGCGTCCGGGCGGAGAACAAGCGGGGCTACGGCATCGGCGACTACCCCTACGACCAGGGCCAGGACGAGGGCCAGGAGGCGGCGAACCGGGCCTCCGCGCTCGGCATCGCGCCCCGCAGCCCGCTCTACCTCGACATGGAGGCGTACGACGACGGCGACGACGACTGCGCCGACATCACCCTCTCCTTCATCCGCGGCTGGAGCGCCACCGTCCGCGACCTCGGCTATCTGCCCGGCTTCTACAGCAGCGCGGACTCCGGCGTACGCCACATGGACCGCGCCCGGCGCAACGGCACCTCCGGGCTGCCCGACGTGATGTGGTTCGCCCGCTGGCGCACGGACCCCACGACCGACGGCGAGCCGGCCCTCGGCCGCGGCGCCTGGACCCCGCACCGCCGCATCCACCAGTACAAGGGGAACGTCACCGAGAGTCACGGCGGCCAGAAGCTCACGGTCGACCGGAATCTGGTGGACGCGCCGGTGGCGATCATCGACTAGGGCAGCGCTCTCCCCCTCTGGGAGGTGGGGGCAACCCCACACATACGACCTGAGGGGGATCGCTCTTCGGCACCTCCGGCCGATCCGCGAGGTACGGGTGGGCTCCTAGCGTTGAGGCATGACAGTTTCCGCGACGCCTGTGTGCACCAGCGCCTCCACCGCCGTGTACCCGTCGTTCACCTCGTACGTCCGGGCACGCGGCCCGGTGCTCCAGCGCACCGCCCGCTCGCTCACCTCGAACCCGTGCGACGCCGAGGACCTGTTGCAGACGGCGCTCACCAAGACCTATCTGGCCTGGGAGCGCATCGAGGACCACCGGGCGCTCGACGGCTACGTGCGGCGCGCGCTGGTGAACACGCGCACCTCGCAGTGGCGCAAGCGCAAGGTCGAGGAGTTCCCGTACGAGGAGCTCCCCGAGCGCGAGTCCGCCGCCCTGGACCCCGCCGAGCAGCAGTCGCTGCACGACGTGATGTGGCGGGCCGTGCGCCGGCTGCCGGACCGGCAGCGGGCCATGGTCGTCCTCAGGTATTACGAGGACCTCACCGAGGTGCAGACGGCGGAACTGCTGGGCGTCTCCGTGGGTACCGTGAAGAGCGCCGTCTCGCGCGCCCTCGGCAAGCTGCGGGAGGACCCCGACCTGGCGTGCGCGGCCTGACGCCGGGGGACGCGCCGCGGCCTGCGTCCCGGTAAGGCGGTGTGGCCTGCGTCTTAGCAAGTGGGTAGTGACTTACCAGGAGTTACCGCAGGAGAATCAGCGGACGATCACTATTCCGCTTTTGTCCTTCGGGAGGCCCCCCGGTGCTCAGCACGATGCAGGACGTACCGCTCACCGTCACCCGCATCCTCGTCCACGGCGCGCTCGTCCACGGGGATGCCACGGTGACGACCTGGACCGGGGACGGCGAGCCGCAGCGGCGGACCTTCCGCGAGATCGGCACGCGGTCCGTGCGGCTCGCGCACGCGCTCCGGGAGGACCTCGGGGTCGTCGGCGACCAGCGCGTCGCCACGCTGATGTGGAACAACAGCGACCACGTGGAGGCGTACCTCGCCGTCCCCGCCATGGGCGCCGTCCTCCACACGCTCAACCTCCGCCTCCCGGCCGAGCAGCTCGCCTGGATCGTCGGGCACGCCGCCGACCGCGTCGTCATCGTCAACGGCTCCCTGCTGCCGCTGCTCGCGCCGCTGCTGCCGCACCTGGACTCCGTCGAGCACGTCGTCGTCTCGGGCCCGGGGGACCTGTCCCTCCTGGCCGGCTGTCGCCCGCAGGTGCACGACTACGAGCAGCTGCTCGCGGGGCACCCCGGCGACCACTTCGACTGGCCGGAGCTGGACGAGCGCCAGGCCGCCGCCCTCTGCTACACCTCGGGCACCACGGGTGAGCCCAAGGGCGTGCTCTACAGCCACCGTTCGATCTATCTGCACGCCATGGAGGTCAACGCGGCGGCCTCCTTCGGCCTGACGCCGGACGAGATCTGTCTTCCTGTCGTGCCGATGTTCCACGTGAACGCCTGGGGGCTCCCGCACGCCGCGTTCATGGCCGGTACGTCGATGCTGATGCCCGACCGCTTCCTCCAGCCGGGCCCGCTCGCCGAGATGATCGAGGCGGAGCGGCCGACGGTCTCCGCGGGTGTCCCCACCATCTGGGCGGGCCTGCTCGCCGAACTCGACGCCCGGCCCCGGGACATGACCTCCCTCCGCACGGTCATCAGCGGTGGTTCCGCCTGCCCGCCCGTGCTGATGCGCGGCTTCGAGGAGCGGCACGGCGTGCGGCTCGCCCAGGCGTGGGGCATGACCGAGACCTCCCCGCTGGGCTCCGTCGCCTACCCGCCCGCCGGCGTCACCGGCGAGGACGCCTGGCCGTACCGCGTCACCCAGGGCCGCCTCCCCGCCTCCGTCGAATTCCGGCTGGCCGGCCCCAGCGGTGAATTCCTGCCCTGGGACGGGAAGTCCGCGGGCGAACTGGAGGTACGCGGCCCGTGGATCGCCGGTGCGTACTACGGCGGTGCCGGAGCGGAGCCCGTGCGCCCCGACGACAAGTTCAGCCCCGACGGCTGGCTGCGTACGGGCGACGTCGGCACGATGTCTCCCGACGGCTACCTCACTCTGACGGACCGGGCGAAGGACGTCATCAAGTCCGGTGGTGAGTGGATCTCCTCCGTCGAACTCGAGAACCACCTGATGGCCCACCCCGAGGTGGCCGAGGCGGCCGTCGTGGCCGTGCCGGACGAGAAGTGGGGGGAGCGGCCGTTGGCGGCGGTCGTCCTGCGGGACGGCTCCGAGGTCTCGTACGAGGTGCTGCGGGTGTTCCTGGGCGAGCGGGTGGCTCGGTGGCAGGTGCCGGAGAGGTGGGTGCGGGTTTCTTCCGTGCCGAAGACGTCTGTGGGGAAGTTCGACAAGAAGGTGCTCCGGAGGCTTTATGCGGAGGGGGCTTTGCGGGTGTCTGTGCTGGGGTAGCGGGCCGGCTGCGGGTCGGTGGGCGCCTTCGGCGCTTTGTTCCCCTACCCCGCCCCTTCCCGAAACCGGGGAGACCCCGGACCCCAGCGCCCTGCGGGCGCGTCCTCAAACTCCCCCAGCGGTAGCTGGGGGAGTTTGAGGA